>JANODF010000208.1:0-28574 GCA_031412555.1 Archangium sp.
GCAGCAGCGTGAAGAGCGCCGCCGCGAGCCCCTTCTTCCAACTGGGGGCGAAGTAATCACCTTCGCTGTGATGGCGGATGTGTTCGGTGGCGAAGGGGTTGGGGCGCAGCCTCGGCAGGTGACCCAGGAACCGGTGAATCAGGTACTCCAGCAACGACCAGGTCAGCACACCGGAGAACAGGGCAAGCAGGATCATGAAGTGGCCTTTCCAAGTGCGGCGTCGACGGCGCGGGTTTTCGCCCCCCAGCCCAACAACAACGTGCGCGTGGCGATCGGCACCAGCCGATCGAGGTCCAGCACGCCCGGCGCAAAGCGGGCCTGCTTGTGCAGCTGAAGCAGCCCCTGCAACGTGGCGAACAGGCACACCGTGCGCTCGGCCACGTCGCCGTCCTCCAGTTGACCCGCGGCGGCGGCATCACCCAGCGCCTGGGCGAGCAGCTCCAGCGTGGCGATGACCCGTTCGGTGACCGGCTGCGCATCTTTCACGTCGGGCAACAACACGCGCGGCTCCGCCATGGACATCGCCAACAGGCCGAAGCTGTGGGGCCGCGCGCGGGCGAACTCGCGGTAGCCCTGCGTGAGGGCGAACACCCGGGTGAGCGGAAAGGCGCCCGAAGGCAACGCCGCTTCGGCCTGCGCCAGGTAGCTCTGCGCCTCCTCCAGCACCTGCGCCACCAGGCGGGAGAGCAGCGCGTCTTTCGAGGGGAAGTACCGGTAGAGCGCGCCCGCCGTGTAGTCCACCGCCTCGGCCAGCCGCCCCATGGACAACGAGGCGAGGCCCCCTTCGGCCACCAGCTCCATCGCCGCGTCGAGAATGCGCAGCGTGTTCGCGTCATGCCGCCGAGCGCGAGGGGACGTTTCGTGAACCATGTTCACACCGTAAACGCCGTTCACGGTTCAGGTCAAGCGACCCTGCTTCAGGGCGCCTTGCGGAAGTCGGCCAGCGCCTGCCGCGCCCGGGGACCCCACTCGGGATACGAGGCGATCGCCGTGCCGATGAGCACGCCCATCACCAGCGCCCGCCCCCACTTCGGCCGGCGCACCGACGCGAGCTCGTGGGGTGACAGGCGGGAGAGCTGGGTCAGCTCGGTGTGACTCAACCGGGCCAGGGCTTCGCTCTCGGTGATGCGTTTGCGCGCGCGCAGGAACGCCACCAGCACCGCGCTGGGCGAACGATCCAACCGCATGAGCAGATCTTCGAAAGCCCGGCGCAGCGCGGTGGCGTCGGCGAACCGTTTCTCCGGATCTTTCGCCATCGCCTTCTCGATCACCTGGGTGAGCGCCTTCGGGGCCTTCTTCACCACCTTGTGCAGCTTCTCGTAGTTGCCGGTGGTGACCTTGGCGAACACCTCGCCCGGGTTGGTGCCGGTGAAGGGCCGTTTGCCGGAGAGCGCCTCGTAGAGCATCACACCCAACGAATAGATGTCGCTGCGGGGGTCGACGGCGCCGCCGGTGACCTGCTCCGGCGACATGTACGAAGGGGTGCCCACGGCCATGCCGGTGCGGGTGAGGCGATCGAGGTCTTCTTGTTGGGCGATGCCGAAGTCCATCAGCTTCACCTCGCCCCACGAGTTGATCATCACGTTGGCGGGCTTGAGATCGCGGTGCACCACGCGGTGAAAGTGCGCGTGCTCGAGCGCAGAAGCGAGCTGCAGGCCGATCACCGCCACCGCTTCGGCCGGCAACGGGGCCTCTTTGATCAGGTCTCCCAGGGTGGGCCCGTCGACGAGCTCCATCACCATGTAGAGGCCGTCGTTCTTCTCGATCAGATCGTAGAGGGTGACGATGTGCTGGTGGCGAAAGCCGGCCAGCGCCATCGATTCTCGCTTGAAGCGGGAGAGCTGCTCGGCGCTCTTGGCCGCCTCGGGCGCGAGCTCCTTGATGGCCACCTCACGCTGCAGCCCCTCGTGCAGGCCGCGATACACCTGCGCCATGCCGCCTTTGCCCAGGGGTCCCAGAATGCGGCAGTCCCCCACTTTACGAATCGCCATGGAGCGCGCACCGTAGCCCAGCGCGCGGCGCTTCGTACGTCAGGTCTCCAACGACATCGACACAGCCACGCGCTCGGTCGCACCCGGTGCCACCTGCAGCCGCGCGGGGGCCGTGCCTTTCGCGGTCCACGGCTCGACGCACACGAACGGTTTCCCCGGGAGTGTCCACACCACCAGCGTGCCGAACTGCTCCGTCCACGAGAGTTCGACGCGGCGGCCATCACCCCGGTCGAGCGTGGTGGCGCCCCCGGTGAACGGCGTGAAGTGCAGGTCGACCTCGCCTTCACTGAAGTCCACCGAGGCGACCTCCCGCTCCACACCCGCGGCGTTGTCGTACGCGGGGCCGTGCGCGCCCTGCACCTTCACGCGCTGCTTGTCGCCCACGCAGAAGTACGGGTGCAGCCCGCAGTGCAGCGGCATCGGCTCGAGGCCCCGGTTCTCGAAGGAGAACTCCAGCATCAGGCGCCGGTCGAACAGGCTCACCGCGAACCGCGCTTCGAACGGAAACGGCCAGAGCGCCAACGTCGCGGGGCTCGAGCTCAACTTGCACTCCACCCGCGCGGTGTCGTCGTCACAGACCGCGGAGATCACCTCCCACGGCATCGTGCGCGCAAAACCATGCTGGCTCATCGGGCTGCCCGCCGGGGGCTTGCCTGCGATGGGAAAGAGCAGCGGCACCCCACCCCGCACGCTGCGCGCGGGATCGAGCAGGGTCGCTTCATCCATGAAGAGCACGGGCACGCCGTCCACCACGTACGAGGTGACGAGCGCGCCGCGGGTGGGCGCCAGCTCGACGTGGGTCTGGCCATCGACCAGCCGCCAGCGGGGAAGAGGACCTTCGAGCCGTTCAATGGTGGGCACGCGCCGCGTTCTATTCGTATTCGTGCGGTGGCAGGACGTACTTCCCCACGTAGCGGGTCACCATCGCGCGGTACTTCGCGTCGAGGCGCAAGACGATCTGCGAGTCGACGCGTGAGCCCAGCTCGTAGATCACGAACGCCGGCGCCATGCCGTCGACGATGATCTGGTGCAGCACCTCGAGCCGATCATCGGAAGGGCCGAGGCCCCTGGCCTTGCGCGATTGGTACACGCTCATCAATGAGCCCAGACACTCGAGTTCTTCGGCGGTCGACCAGCCGTGTTCGGTGGTGCCCAGCATCTCCTTGCGGTGCGACGCATCGGTGAGCCAGAGCGCCTTGCAGTTGGCCCAGGCCAGCCACTCCGGTCGGTCGATGTCGGCGTAGACGGTGACCACCTCGCCCTCTTGTCGAACGAAGCCGCGCGGGATGAGCACCTCGGCCTCGGCCCGGCCCATCAGGCCCTGGGCTTTCGAGAGGGCGCCCAGGAGGATCGGGTTGCGCGGTTTGAGCACCAACGATCTGCGCAGGTCCGCGAGCATCGCCTTGAAGTCCTGCTTGCGGCGGTACGCGTTCGCGCGGAAAAAATAGATCCGGTAGTCGTCGGGGTTCGCCGCGATGGCCTGGTCGTACTCTTCGATGGCCGCGTCGGGGTCGCTCTCGCCGAAGAGGTGGGTGTCACCCAGGTACGCGTGCGCGATGTAGAAGTCAGGCGCGACGGTGAGCGTCTTGCGGTACCAGGCGGCCGCCTCCTGGTAGTCGCGGTGTTGAAAAGCGAGCTCCGCCATCTCCATCGGCCCGTCGACGGCGGCCGGGCGCGGCCAGGCTTCGACCGTGATGACCCCGTTCAGGCGCTTCACGCGCGGGTACTCGATGGCCGGCACCAGCTCCTTCCACGTCTCGTCGGCCAGTTTTCCGCGAGCGACATCCTGCAGCGTCTCGATGCCCACGATGCGCACCGCCGCCCCGGAGGCCTCGAGCCGTTTGAGGATCTGCGAAGGAACCAGAAACGGCCTGCGCGGCGCCGGTTCTTTGGCGCTCACCATTGCGGCCCCCAACATGACCACCAGCACCCCGATGCGCGTCGCCATGAGCTGAGAAATAACGAGTCGAAGGCGCAACGACGGCCGACCCCGGAATTGCCCGGGAAACTCCCTGTGGATCGTTCGGCAGTTCATTCGCCGATCCGGCAGGAAGACGCATGGCCAGGCTGACGATGACGACGTTCCTCACGCTCGACGGCGTGATGCAGGGCCCCGGCGGGCCGGCGGAAGACCGCAGTGGAGACTTCAAGCTCGGCGGGTGGCTGGTGCCCTACGCCGACGAAGACATGGGCAAGCTGGTCACGCAGTGGTTTCGTGAAGCCGATGCGTTTCTGCTGGGCCGGGGAACGTACGAAATCTTCGCGGCGCATTGGCCGCGCGTCACCGATCCCACCGATGGGGTGGCCACCGCGCTCAACGAGCGGCCCAAGTACGTGGTCTCGCGGCGCCTGGAACACGTGGGGTGGAAGAACACCACCATCGTGCGGGATGCAGTGGAGACGGTGCTCGACCTCAAGCAGCGGTATCAGCGGGAAGTGCAGGTGCACGGCAGCGCGGGGCTGGCCCAGACGCTCATCAAGCACGGGCTCATCGACGAGTACCGGCTCTGGCTCTACCCGGTGATTCTGGGGAAGGGGAAACGGCTCTTCGCCGAAGGTGCGGTGCCCAGCGCGCTCAAGCTGGTCGAGACCTGCACCACCCGCAGCGGCGTGGTGGTGGCGGTCTTTCGGCCTGACGGCAAACTGAAACACGGCAACTTCATGTTCGACTGAAAGCTCAGCCGTGAGGCTGTCTGACGATGAGCACCGGCCGGCTGCTCCCATGAAGGACCGCCTCGGCCACCGAACCCCGCACCGCGCGCGCCACCCCGCTGCGGCCATGCGACGACAGCACGATCGCATCGACCCCCAGCTGCTCGGCCAGAATGAGCAACGCCTTCGCGGGATCCGAACCGCGCAACACCTCGGTGCGCGTCACCACACCGCGCTCGGCGGCAGACGCCGGGGTGAGCACCCGCAAGCGCGCCGCGACTTCTGCCTCCACCCGGGGGCTCGCGTGAGGCGCAGGCAAGGCGGGCGCATACAGCTCGTTCAACACGCCGGCCTGCCCTTCACTGGGGGTGACGTGCGCGAGGATCACCTCGCCCATGTTCTTCACCATCGTGTACGCCCAGGGCACGGCGGCGTTGCCCAGCTCGGAGAAGTCCGTCGCCACCAAGACCCGCTCCAGCCGCGGCGAAGGCACCATCGCCCCCACGCCCTTTCCATCGGGTGGAATGATGGCCACGCCCATGCGGGCCAGGTGCAACGTCGCCGACGACACGCTCCACATGCGCGAGAAGCCGGTGTGGCGGTGGCTGCCCACCACGATCAACTGGCAACGCTCCGCTTCGGCCAGCTCGAGCAGGTGATCCGCCACCCGGCCCATGCCCAGCTTGGCTCGATAGAAGAGCTCACCCTGCCCCGGCAACGAAGGCACCATGCGCTTCAAGTCGCGTTCGATGAGCGACTCCACGGTGCGATCCGGGTCGGTGTACGAACGGCGCTGGCCGGCGAGGCCGTAGTGCTGGTGCGCTTCACCCGCGTAATAGACCCGGCCCACCACCACATCGAGCGGGCCTGCCGCACGCAGCCGAGAGAGCCAGCGCAACGCACTCGCGCTCGCTTCACCTTCTTCCAACCCGAGCAGCGCGCGAAAGGGCTTGCCCTCCGCCCACTCCCTGAAGCTGTCGCCTTCACGCACCACCAGCACGGGAATGTCCGAGCCGCTGGCGAGCCGTTCGCTGGTGCCGCCGAGCTTCACCATCGCCGACGCGCCGTGCCCCGCGGAGCCGATCACGATGAGCTGAGCGTCGTGCGACCGGGCGAACTCGCGCACGGCCACCGCGGCGCGGCCCTGCTTCACCGCGACCATGATGGGTTTCCGGGACAACCCCTCGAGGCGCGCAGCCTGGGCAGCCAGCCGTTGCTGCAGCATCGTCTGCACCTGCCCCGCGCTGGCCGGGGTCATCAGCTCGACCTCGGGCTCCTGCACGTGGAGCAACCACAGTTGTTGATCGAGCCGGCCCGCGAGCGCCGCGGCTGCTTCTTCGGCGTGGCGCGCGGGAGGGGAGAAGTCTGTCGCGCAGATGATGGACATGAGGGATGCGCCTTCACCCGGCGTGCCCACGAGAAGACTCGGTAACACTGGGGAGGCGCGTGCACGGATTGCGTGACGAGCGCCTCTTCAGCGCAAGGACTGCAGCTTCAGTGCGCCTGCAGCCACTCGAGAATGCGCTCGGGAGAGGTGCTCAACCACTCGTGGCCCGCGGCGTCGTCGATGACGATGTCGGTCTCGAACCCCTGCGCCTCGAGCCGCTGCTTGTACGCTTCGGCCGTGTAGAGCGGCACGGTGAGATCAGCGCGCCCGTGGAGAAACCGCGTCGGCGGATGTTGCGCCGGCATGGTGGTGGGCACGAAACACGCGACGCCGGAACAGTTGGCGTAGCTGCCGGAGTGAATGATCAACGCACGAAACACCCCGGGGTAGCTCACGGCCATGCGGCTGGTCATGTAGCCGCCGCTGGAGATGCCGGTCGCATACAGGTGCGTCAGGTCGATGGGCCCGAAGGTGCCGGCCCGCATGCCCTCGAGCAGCGCGTCGATGAAGGTCTTGTCACTGGTGCTGTCCCACGGCAGACCGGAGTTCGTCTGCCACGCCAGGCCGCCGATCGCGCTGGGGGCGATGACGGTGTAGCCGTGCTCGAGCAACAGCGCCTGCATGCGCGCCTGTTGAAAGCCGCCGAACAACGTCGCGCCGGAGACCTCATTCCACGTCGACGCCGGCGCGAAGAAGCTGCCCTGGTAGACGATGATCGCGGGGAAACCGGCCGCCGGTGCAGGCCCTGAAGGTGACTGCCAATACACGTCACGCGAGAGCACCGGGGTGATCACCGGCGGGCAGTTCACTTTGCCGTCGGAGAACGTGCAGCGCGGCACACCGGCGTCGATTTCGATCACGCCTGCATCGGGCATCGTGCCCGCGTCGGTGGTGGTGCCCGCATCCGAAGTGGTGGTGCTGCCCGCATCAGTGACGGGGGTGCCGGAGTCGACTCCCGGGTTGACCACCGCCGGAGCAACGCCGCAGCCGGTGACCACGACGAGAACGGCGATCAGGAGGCGGAGCACGAAGCAGGCCGTAACACCGCGTGGACGCCGAACACCAGTGGCCTGGTGGCTCTGGGCCCGCGCTCCGGCGTAGAAGGGCCCATGCGTCTCGTCGGTTGGGTGGCGGTGGTGAGCCTCTGCGCAGCGTGCGATGGCCGAGTGGTGCATCAGCCCTCGCTGCTCTTCGGCAGCGTGGCGATCGGTGAGTCACGGGAGCTGCCGTTGCTCTTGAGCAGCGACACTGCGCAGAACGTCGCTTTCGAGCTGAGCCCCGGTGACTTCAGCATCGTGGAGAACTCGCTGACGCTCCGCCCGAACGAGACCGCCACGCTGCTGGTGCGGTTCACGCCTACTGCGCTGCACACGCGCACGGCCACCTTGAAGATCGGCGCGAAGAAGGTCTCGCTCACGGGTTCAGGTGCGGGCCCGGAGATCACCGCCGAACATCCCGTGGTGTTGCCGAGGGTCGCGTTACTCACCGAGCAGATTCCTGTGCCCACGATCACCAGCATCACCGTGCGGAACACCGGCACCAGAGGCTCGGACCTGGTGCTCCGGGCCCCACGCGTAGCGGGCACAGAGCTGTGCGTAGGCACCTTCATCGGCTCAGTGTGCGAACGGTGGGTTCCGCCGGCCACGCTGGGCGTCGACGACAAGCTCGAAGTGCCGCTCTCAATCTTGCCGGTCGAGTTCGGAGCGCGTTCGTGGGTGATGGTGTTCCCCTCGAATGATCCCCTTCAGCCGGAGATCGCCGTCGAGGTCATCGCGCTGGTCGAGGTGTTCGAGGCGTGCAACCTCGGGTACTCCTTCGACGGGGTGATGAAGGGCGAGGAGCTCGTGTTGCCCATCACCCACCTCGGCACGAGGCGGTGTCTGGTGGAGGGCATCACGGCCACTTCGTCGCCCGTGAATTTCCTGGAGGTGATCGAGCCAGCGTCGTTGCCACTGACTCTGGATGCGGAAGAGACCTTCGATTTGAAGATCGCGCTGCGGTCCGGAGCGCCTTCGATGCTCAGTGGGGTGGTGCGCATCGATGCGTTGGGTTCCGACCCGAGACCCATCTTCTTTCAGCGCGAGTTGAAGGGCGCTGACTGTCTGACGGTGACTCCATCGGAGTCCAACTTCGGCGCCGTCTCGCAAGGGTGTGGGCGAACGCGCGACTTCTACGTCTACAGCGCGTGCCCGGTGGTCATCGACTCGGTGCAGTTGGCGGGCTCCGCGGAGTTCGAACTCGTGCAGGCGCTTGCGCCCGGCACCGTGGTGAGCCCGAACAGTGGATCGCCTGTGAGCTTCTCCGTCACCTACACCCCGGACGACGTGAGCGCTGACGTTGCCACGGTGAAGCTCGAGGTGCGCGACGCTGGGTTCGTCAACGTTCCTCTCATGGCGCAGGGGCAGGCCGCTCCGATCCAGGTCGATCGCTATCGAGATGATCCCTTGAGCGTCGTCGACGTGCTGGTGATGGTTGATGCATCTCCCTCGTTCGTGCCCCGACGTGCAGTGGTGCGCGAGAACCTGAGGCCGCTCTTGTGGCTGCTGAACTACGGCTGCACCGACGCGCGCGTTGGCATCGCTCCAGCGGATGGCGCCCCCGATGCGGGAGTTCAGCCCGTACCAAATGACGCGGGCGTTCGTTGGACCGCGTCAGGAACGCCCGACTTCGAAAGCCTCGTCTTGTCGGCGCTCGATGCGTTGCCGGTCGGCTCTGAAGTGGAGGCCTGCGTGAGTCCCGCCGCTGACGTGATGGCCGATGCCGGCGTGCGCGCAGGCAGCCGCTTCTCGGGCATCTGCATCACCGATGCGCTGGAGCAATCTCCCAACCCGCTGGCGTCGCTTCAGCGAATCCAGAGCGTGAACACGTCGTGGAGCGTGGTCTCGAGCTTCGGCGCAGCGTGTTCCGCTGAGTCGCTGGACGACGGGGTGCACCAGAGTTTGATCGACGCTTCGCACGGACTCCGCGGCGACATCTGTGACCCGACCTGGTCGGGGATCTTCTCCTTCGGCACGACCTGCAACCCGCGGCGCGGGGTCTACTACCTGACCAGCATGCCCACGGGACCCGTCGAGGTGCGCGTCGATGGGGGGCTGATTTCAGGAGCGGATTGGGCTCTGGATGTTGGGGCCAACAGCGTCGGTTTCCTCCCGGGTCGCGCGCCGACACCAGGCACCACGATCGAGATCAGCTACGTCTCACTCAGTTGCCAGCCCTGAGTTGTGTCAGACAGCGTGCATGCACCGTGGCTTGCTCGCTCTGTTCGTTCTCCTGACGTCCTGCGGGCCTGAGTTCAGCGGCGAAGCGTGGACCAGCCAGCGATCGGCGCTCACCTCGGTGACGGGCTTCGGCTCGAACCCCGGTGGACTTACGCTCTCCATTCACGAGCCGGCGGGGCTGGGCAGCAATGTGCCGCTGGTGGTCGCGATGCACGGCTGCAGTCAGACCGCCGATGGCTACGTGGCTGCGGGCTGGAACACGCTGGCTGATCAACATCGGTTCCTCGTCGCGTACCCGCAGACCACGGGGAACGCGGGGTGCTTCGACTGGTTCTCCAGCAATCAACAGACGCGCAGCGGTGCGCAGGTCACGTCGATTCTTCAGATGGTGCAGCACCTGGTCACCACGCGTGGCGTCGATCCTTCCCGGGTGTACGTCACGGGTCTGTCGGCGGGCGGTGCGATGACGGGTGTGCTGCTCGCGGTCGCGCCTGATGTGTTCTCGCGAGGGGCGATCATGTCGGCGCTTCCCTTCGCGTGTGCCACGTCGCAACTGCAGGGGCTCACCTGCATGAACTCTCCTCCTGATCAGACGCCCGCGCAGTGGGGGGCCCTGGTGCGTGCGGTGTCGGGTTCGAATGCCGCGCCGCGGGTGTCGATCTGGCATGGCACCAGTGACAGCACGGTTCGCATCGGCAACCTTCAGGAGCAGGTCGACCAGTGGACTGACGTGAACGCGATCGACGTGACGGCCGATGTGACCACCACCATCGGCATCGCCACGCGCCGTGAGTTCAAGAACGCCTCGGGCCTCACGCTGGTCGAGTCGTGGAGTCTCGCTGGCATGGGTCACGGCACTGCGATCGATGTCTCGAGTGGGTGTGGCACCGCGAGCGCGTTCATCCTGGACGTCGATGTCTGTTCGACCCGATTCGCGGCTGAGTTCTTCGGGCTCACCTCGACGAGTGATGCGGGCGTGCCGTCGCCCGATGCGGGTGTGGTGGTTCCGGATGCCGGGAGTCCTGATGCTGGCTCGTCAGCGTGCCTGGGTGAGTGGTTCGCCACGAACGTGAGTCACTTCAACTCCGGGCGGGCGGTGTTGTGTTCGGGGCGGTACTGCGCGGTCGGCTCGGGCGATTTGCTCGGTGACAGCCTCGACATGACGTGGGTGCGGCAGACGGGCACGACCCGCTTTGAAGCAGGTCGGTGCTCGGTTCAGCCTGACGCGGGTGTTGGCGGCGGGAGCGGTGGTGGCAGCGCGACTGGCGGCGGCAGCGGCACGACTGGCGGCGGCAGCGGCACGACTGGTGGCGGCGGCAGCGCGACTGGTGGCAGTGGTAGCGCAACTGGCGGTGGTGGCAACGCGACTGGCGGCGGAGGAGGCGCAGCGAATCCATCTGGATGCGGCTGTGTGAGCGTCGAGCCGATCGCGCTTTCACTCATCGCGCTCTACCTCGTGCGCAGACGCAGACAGACGACCTGAGGCTCTGAGAAAGGCGGTCGTTTGACGTGCTCCGACGTTGCACGTCGCGCGCAGGCCTCTCGACTTCGGGCGTGGATGTTCAGGTGGCGAGGTGGGGCCCGGGTCACGGGTCCCCAGCGTGTACTCGATGAGTTCACACATGTACTCACCGAGTACACGCTGGGAGAACTGCACCAGCCGAGCGTCCTCGCATCGCGCCGAGAGCCCGCCAGATTTCTTGCCGGGCCCACACCTGCAAGCACCGCCTTCCCTTCAGGCTCAGCCAAGAATGGCTCGGCGCCTCGCGAGACTCTCCGCCGGCCACTCCTTCTCGAGCTCGTAGAATTCATCGAACACCTTCGCGCTCGCCGGCAACTGCACCCACGGAACCTTCGACCTCGTGAAGATGTGAACGTCGGGCGCGAACGTGTGCGGCGCATCGAGCGTCGACACGCGTACGAACCGCAACGCCGGCCTGCGCCCGTAGTCGCTCCACACCGCCACCAGGCACGTCGGACACCGATAGATGTCGTGCGCCCGCCCGCTCTCGGTCGGCATCGAGGTCATGCGGAGCGTCCCCGTCACCACGATGCGATCCGTCTCGATCAATCCGTTGATCACGAACGCGCTGCCGGTCTGCCGCTGACACAGCGTGCAGTGACAGCAATGCACGAACATCGGAGCCGCCAACAACTCATACCGGACCGCGGAGCAGGAACACCCACCGGTGAGGCGAGAGGTCATGGCACTCCATACCGTGAGTGGCGCTTCCTTGTTTCAGTCACAACGGCTCGGCTGTTCATCCAACGCAATGTCGGCTCTGCTCCGCCGAATGCGGAAGCTGATCCTCACCACCCTCTTCCTCTCCGCCTGTACGGGCACGGTCGGCACCACCACTCCGCCAGCACCTGACTCCGGCGAGCCGCCCATCAGCGAAGGTGACGGGGGCACCGGCTCAGGCTGCGAAGTGCTCGCGCTCGTGCAGACACGTTGCACCAGCTGCCACGGAGACGTGCCCACCCAGGGCGCGCCGATGCCGCTCACCACGCTCGCCGATCTTCGCGCGGGTTCGGTGCGCTACCCCGGCCAATCCCACGCGCAACGCTCGGCCGCCCGCATGCGCGACACCACGTTGCCCATGCCGCCCGCTCCGCACGCGCCCGCCACGGCCGATGAAGCCGCGCTGATCGAAACGTGGATCAGCTCGGGCCAGACCGGCTGCGCCAATCCCGACGCGGGCGTCACCGACGCAGGCACACGCGTCGAGCTCGATCCCAACCTCATTCCCCAGGCCGAACTCTTCGCGTGCACCGCGGGCGTGCAATCCGACGCGACCACGCGCATCCGCAGGCTCAATCGTTGGCAGTGGACGCGCAACGTGGGCGGTGCAGTCACCCGCAGCTGGACCGGCTTCAGCTTCTTCGACAACCCGTTCGATCCCAGCGCAGGCGAGCCGTACAGCACCTGGGCCACCGACGAGACGCTCGACGACTCGACGGTCGAACTCTTCCTGCCCGTGGTCGGAGAGGCTGGCCCTCCGTGGGCCGGGCCGTACGCGGGCAGCAATCGGCTGGAGCGGCTCCGCACCGACACCTCGTTGCGCTGCATGTACGAGGATGATCGACCGACGCAGGCGTGCATGCGCCACTACCTCGCGGTGTTCCTCGAGCACGGCGTGTACTTCCGCCCTCCGCGCACCGATGAACTCGATCGCCTGCAGGCCTTCGCCACCACGGTGATCTCGCAAGAACCCGCTCCCGACGGCGGCAACAGCAGCGACCTTCGCACCGCGTCGATCACCCGCATCTCCAACGCTGCCTGGCTCACCACCGGCGCGCTCTTCCGCGAAGAAATGGGCACGCCCACCGATGCGGGCCGCACGGCGCTCACCGCGTCCGAGCTCGCGCAGCAGCTCGCCTACGCCATCGGCAGCCGCGCTCCGGGCGCCACGCCGACGTGGGTCTATCCCGATCACTCCGCTGCCCCCGAAGGCCACCTCGCCGACATCGTGGGCGCCGCGAAAGACGGCGGCATCTTCGTGAGCAGCCAGGTCGACGCGCTGTTGCGTGCGAATGCAGGCGGCACCGACGTGACCCGGTTCGATCTCTTGCAGGACTACCGGGAGGAGAATCGGCTCCGTCGAGGGCAGTACTGGCTCGCCGACGGCATGGCCGGCTTCTTCCGTGAGTGGCTCGGGTACGCCAACGTCGCCACCGTCTTCAAGGAGCGCCCTGAAGCCACCTCGCGTTTCGACGACGGCGGCATGAGCCCGTATCGGCCGCAGCTCTCGGCCTACAGCAACCTGCTGAGCGGCTACTACGGCTACGAGTCGACGCTCGTGCAGCAGCTGGACGACGTGGTGGCGCGCGTGGTGGTGGCCGACACCGACGTGCTCGAGAACCTGCTCACCACGCGGCAGTTCTATCTCGCCTCGAACGCGAACCCCGGCAGCGCGGGCGCAGCCATCGCGCTCACGGGGCAGATCTACGGCACCGAACAGGCCATCGCCCCGACACACGCGTCGAGGTGGGTCACCCTGCCGTCGACCGAGCGTTCGGGCGTGCTCACCCACCCCGCTTGGCTCAGCGCGCATGGTGGCAACTTCGAAGACGATCCCTCCATCGTGCACCGCGGCAAGTGGGTGCGGGAGAACCTGCTGTGCGGCTGGGTGCCTCCGCTCAGCTCGGTGCGCGTGGTCGCCCAGGTCGGGCCGCACGCCCCCGACAAGAATGCGCGTCGCCGGCTCGAAGACGCCACCGGCGGTGCGGAGTGTCAGGGCTGCCACTCGTTGATGAACCCGCTGGGAAACCCCTTCGAGATCTACAACCAGGCCGGGTACCTGCGCCGCGTCGACCACGCGATCGACGGAGGTTGGGGACCACCCGACGGCACCAGCACGCTTGCGAACATGCCCGACCCCGCGCTCAATGGGCCGGTGCGAGACGCGGTGGACTTCAGCGAGAAGCTCGCCGACTCGCCGTACGTGAAGCGCTGCTTCGTGCGTCAGGCCTTCCGCTACTTCATGGGCCGCGCCGAGAACCGCACCGACGCCTGCACGCTCGCGCAGATGGAGCAGGCCTACGACACCAACTCGGGCTCGTTCCTCTCGATGGTGAGCGCGCTGGTGACCAGTGACACGTGGAAGACGCGCCGCGTCCCTCAAGGAGGAGAGTGAACATGACCCGCTTGAATCGACGCACGTTGTTGCAGGGTCTGGGCGCAGGTCTCTTCGGGCCCTTCTTCCGTGAAGCCTTCGCGCAGAACGGCACGCCCGCGCGCCTGGTCATCGTCATGGAGTGCAACGGCATCTATCCAGAGACGATGCTGTCCATCGGCGCCCGGACCGCGCTCGGCGCTTCGATGATCGGCACGCGCCACAACTTCGCCGACGTGTACCCGTCGACGCCGCTCACCCTGATGGGCGACGCGCTCTCGTCTGCTCCGTGCCTGGGCTCTCTGGCCGCTTCATCGGGGCAGATCTCGCTCGAGTCGCGCGCGGCGGTGGTGCTCGGGCTCTCCAGCACCATCACGGGCGGTGGGCACTCGTCGGGCACCGGTGCGTTGAGCTGCGCAGTCGATGGCTCTGCGGCCACCTTCGATGCAGTGATCGCGCCCCGGCTCAAACGTTCGGCGCCGTTCGATGCCATTCGCCTCGGCACCAGCTCGTCGCTCACGCCCATCGTCTACCAGTCCTGCAGCTTCGGGCCGGGCAAGCCCGCGGGCATCCTGGTGAACCCCACGCTGGCGTACGAGACGCTGTTCGGCTCGCTCACCGGCGGTGCGGCCGCGGGTCAGCAGCGCACCCAGCTCTTCGACTTCGCGCGTGAAGACGTGCGGGTGGCGTTGAGCACCTTCCGGGGGAACTCGAACGAGCGGCTCAAGCTCGAGCGCTACCTCACCTCGCTCGACGCCTTGCGCGCGCGTGAAGGCCTGCTGATGTCGATGGCCGGCGCGGTGCAGCCGCTGCTTCCGGTCGCTCCGTCGGCCAATCCGTTACTGGCGGGCTCCGGCACGCCCGACTCGCTCAAGTGGCTGGAGGCGCAGTTTCAGATCGCCACCGCCAGCTTGCTGGGCGGGCTCACCAACGTGGTGGTGCTGGCCTCGGGCTCGTCGGGGTTCGACGTGCGCTACGACTCAGTCATCGCCGGCATGGGGCGGCACGATCTGCAGCACGGCATCGACATCCCCGCGAACTGGACGGGCATCACGGGCGTCACCCGCCGGCACGTCGAGCTCATCTCGAAGCTCGCGCGCACGCTGGAGTCGACGCCGGAAGTCGGCGCGTCGGGCACCATGCTCGACCACACCGCCATCCTCTATCTCTCGGACAACGGAGAGCAGCACCACTCCACCGCGGTCGAGTGGCCGATGTTGCTGGTGGGTGGCAACGCGCTGGGGCTGCGCACCGATGGGCGCACGGTGGTGTTCCCGCGTGATGGCGCGACGGGCAATCGCCAGGTGTCGAACGTGTTCAACACGCTCGGTCACGCGTTCGGTGATTCGGGGTTCAACACCTTCGGTCTCGAGGGGCCGACGCGCATCGCACCGGGTCCGCTGAGCGAAATCTGAACTCCCTCTCCCCTCTGGGGAGAGGGTTGGGGTGAGGGGCCATCAAACCAACGAGCGCGTGAACAACTCCGCAAGCACGTCGAGATGGCTCGCATAAAGCCGTGCATCGAACACCGGAAAATCGGGAACAGCGAAGCCGTGTTTCCCTTGCCACGTCTCGACGCGATTCTTCACCTTCGCGACTTCCAGCGCGGCCACCAGTCGATCGCGCATCTCTGAACTGAACGAACCATCTTCGACGGCACCCGCCACGAAGACCTCCGCACGGACGGACGTCAAACCCAGGTGCGGACTGTCAGCCGCGGTGGTCGCGAGATGACCGCCGTGGAAACTGGCCACCGCGCTCACCTGCGAAGGAAACAACGAGGCGACGCGCAGCGCGATGCCGCCGCCCATGCAGTAACCCGTGAGCCCGACCGGCCCGGGAGCGAAGTGTTCAGCGAGTGCCGGAAGAAGCGCTCCGAAATCACGCTCGACATGCGCAGGCGCGTTCGCCGAGCGGATGTACTTCTCCGTCAGCGCAGCGCGAAACACGGAGTCGGTGCGCATCGCATTGAAGAAGGTCGGCGTGTCGCGAGGCAGCTCTCCCAACAGGTCGAACGGAGACCCCACCCGATACATCAAGTCAGGCACCGCGACCGCAAAGCCGCGCGCGGCTAGGTCACGCGCGATCGTGAAGAGCGCTTCGCGAGGGCCGCCCGCGTCCATCACCAGAATCACGCCAGGCCGGTTCCCGTCGGCGAAGAGCATCGTGCGGCAGGAGCCATCATCGGTTGCGATCTCGAGCGTCTTCATCCCGTCTCCTTCAATCACAGCCAATCGGCCTTCACGTCGAGGTAGCTACGCTCACCTGACTGACACAGCGTCACGAGCGCGGGCACCCGAGTCAGCTCGGTGCGGTGCCAGTAGACAGCCGCCGCTCGCAGTCCCTTCGCGAAGTCGTCCTCACGCGCACCCAGCGAGTTGACCAACTTCGTCCACACCCAGCCGACCACCACCAGCGACAGCGCCTCCATGAAGTCAGCGGAGTGGCCGAGCATGCCTTCGACATCACCCTCCGCGCCGCGTGCACCCAGCGCAGCGGTCAGCTCGACGATTTGATCAGCGCCCGTGCGCAGCGCACTGACATCGAACGTCGCGCGCCCCAGCTCGAGCTCAATCTCCTCTCGCAGCGCCATCAACGCCGCCCCACCACCCGCAACCACCTTGCGGCCCAACAGGTCGAGCCCCTGAATCGTGGTGGTGCCTTCATGAATGGTGTTGAGCTTCTGATCTCTCAGCCACGCCTCGGGCAGGTACTCGCTCGAGTACCCATACCCACCGTGAATCTGCAGGGCGAGCGCGTTGCTCTCGAAGCCCTTCTCCGAGGGGAACGTCTTGGCCATCGGCGTGAGCAGATCGAGCAGCAGCTTCGAGCGCGAACGTTCAGCTGCATCTTCACTGTGCACGGAGAGATCCGCATACCGCGCGGTCATGCCCAGCAGGCCCAACGAGCCCTCCACGATCGCCTTCTGTCGCAACAACATGCGGCGCACGTCGGCGTGTTCGGTGAGCGCAATCTGCGGCGCCTTGATGTCGGCGTTGCCGATGGGCCGGCCCTGCTTGCGATCCTTCGCGTAGGCGAGCGACTCATGAAACGCGACCGACGCGGTGGCGGCGCCATTCACGCCGACCATGATGCGCGCCTCGTTCATCATCTGGAACATGCAGCGCAAACCCTGGTTCGGCTCGCCCACCAACCAGCCGTGGCAATCACCTTCATCACCGAACGAGAGCGCCAGCGAAGGCAGACCCTTCCAGCCGATCTTGTGGATGACCCCGCTGACCTGCACGTCGTTGGGCACCAGCCCCTTCGCCCCCGGCCTGAACTTCGGCACGGCGAACAACGAGATGCCCTTCGAGCCGAGCGGCGAACCGTCGATGCGCGCGAGCACCAGGTGCACGATGTTCTCGGTGAGATCCTGATCACCACCCGAGATGAAGATCTTCGCGCCGCTGATCAAATGATGCCCACCTTCGGCCGGGCGCGCGCGCGTGGTCACATCACCCAGGCTCGAGCCCGCCTGCGGCTCGGTGAGGGCCATCGTCCCCGTCCACTCACCTGACTGCATCTTCTCCAGGTACGTGCTCTTGAGCGCGTCGGAACCAAAGGCCTCGATGAGATGCGCTGCCCCCGCGGTGAGCCCCGCGAAGCCGTACGCGGCGCAGTTCGCCGCCATCAGGTACGAGCTCGACAAGGTGGTCACCGTGAGCGGGAGCTGGCGCACGGCGGCGATCGCGCCGATGGCCACCAGCTCGCGCCAGGCGTCCTTCATGCGCGCGTGCACGAAGACGCGCCCGCCTTCGAAACGCGGCGGCTCGAGATCGATGGCGCGGTACGAAGGGAAGATCACCTCGCGCGCGACGCGGCGGCAGGCGGCCATCCACGGGTCGATGGTCTCCTTGCTGTGGCCCTCGAAGGCGGGCAGCCGGCAGAGCGCTTCGGCGTCGAGCACGTCACGAAGCAGGAAATCGATGAACGGGTCAGAGACGAGCGGGTTCATGGGCTTTGGGCTTACTCCCAATCAGTGAGTTGCGTCCCGGCCCCGAGGGCAGCAAATAACCAGCCCTATGAGTGACGACGTGGTGCTGCAGCAGGTTCGACTTGGTTTCCCCTGGCAGACGCTGGATCCGTTCCTCTTCTGCGTGCACCACGACGACGCCTACCCGGTGGGCAATGGAGAGCTGGGCCCCGCGGCTTCACTCGCTGGCCGCAACATGGGCAACGATTTCGAGGGGAAAGACGGTTGGCGCATGTACCACGGGCAGACGGTGCCCGGTTTTCCCCAGCACCCTCACCGCGGCTTCGAGACGGTGACCGTGGTGCGGCGTGGGCTCATCGATCACTCCGACTCGCTGGGTGCCACCGCGCGCTTCGGCCGGGGCGATGCCCAGTGGCTCACGGCCGGCAAAGGCGTGGTGCACTCCGAGATGTTCCCGCTCCTCGATCAGCAGGGGCCCAACCCCGTGGAGCTGTTCCAGATCTGGCTCAACCTCCCCCGCGCCAACAAGATGGTCGACCCGTACTTCTCCATGTTCTGGGCGGACACCATTCCGCTGGTGCGCGTGCCGGGTGCGGAGATCTCGCTGGTGGCAGGTCAACTGGGCGACGTGCGCGCTCCCAAACCGCCGCCGCACTCGTGGGCTTCGGCCTCCGAGAGCGATATCGCCATCTGGACCGGCAAGCTCGAGCCGGAAGCGAAGTGGACGCTGCCTCCCGCGAAGGCGGGCACCAACCGCATGCTGTACTTCTTCGCGGGCACCAAGCTCACCGTGGGGAAGACGGTCATTCACCGCGGCACTGGCGTGAAGCTGCGCCCCGACGTCGAAGTGACGCTCGAGAACGGAGAAGGTGAAGGCGAGTTCCTCATCCTGCAAGGGCGTCCCATCGGAGAGCCGGTGGTCAGCTATGGGCCGTTCGTGATGAACACCCGGCAGGAGATCGAGCAGGCCTTCGCCGACTACCAGCGCACGCAGTTCGGTGGCTGGCCGTGGAAACGCGACGACCCGGTGCACACACGAGAGCAGGGCCGGTTCGCCAAACACGCCGATGGCCGGCACGAAGACGCGAAGTAGTACCTCGCCACAGCTTCACCGGTGATCTCCTCGAAGAAGTACACCCACCCTTCGCATCGAGCGCAGTCGAGATTCCACCTCTGCTTCGCCCGGCAAGTGACCGGTTCTCAATCGGTCAGAATCACTCAGTAGGGTGGCCGAACCTTCTCGGCACACACGCGGCC
The DNA here is from genome assembly GCA_031412555.1 of Archangium sp. GTDB lineage: Bacteria > Myxococcota > Myxococcia > Myxococcales > Myxococcaceae > Archangium_A. The sequence goes on from JANODF010000208.1 coordinate 19,059, forward strand.
TCGTGAATCGACCGCGACCGCTGGGGCCCGCTGGGGCCCGCGACAAGTCGTGGCCCACGGCAATGAGCGGTGGTCAGGGACGACGCGTGACCACGAGGCCCAACTCAACGAGCTCACCGGGAAGGCTTTTCGGCCCGCCCGCCAAGTGCCCGGCCCCCACCGCCACGAAGGCCTGCCCCCCGTCAATCATCGCGCTCCCAATCTTGAAGGACCACCGATCGTTGCGCTCGTGGAAGAGGAGCCGGAGTTGCTCGGCCTCGATCGCACTGATGCGCGACTCGAGCGCAGGGACATCGCCCAGCTCCCAGTCCTCCTCGAGTTCTCCGATATCCTGGAGCCCGCCCTCGATTCCTCGTTCGAGCGTCGCCTTGAGCTCAGGAAGAGCGATGGTCCTGCTGAGCGCAAAAATTGGTTCCTTCCAGTCCTCGAGAAATTTCACCTCGATGCCGCGCGCACGAGCCTCGTCGATGAGCTCCTGGTCCATCGCCTTCTTGGCTGGCGTCGCGCGAGAGGCCAGGATGGCTTGCAGGAAGAGCTGGGTTGCGTACCAAGGTTCAGCCCTGCGGAGGACCTCGACCTGCACCACGTCCCGGGTCGCCTGCGAGAGCTGATCCCACTCCGCTGCGGTGAGCTGGGTGTCGAGGCCCGGAGCGCTGGAATCGGCCAGCGCCAGCTCGGTGTACTGCCCCACGTCGATGCTCGAGACGTCGGTCTCCACGAAGAGCACGGAGGCCCGGTCGAACTCCGCGAGGGCTCGAGGGTGGAAGGTTCGCGCATCCTCAAGGCTGCGGGTGTGAATTGTCCCGAAGAGGCTGGCGACCTTTGAGTCCCGGTACTCGACGGTCCAAAGCAGCTCTCCGGTCGTGGGAGCGGGAGCGGGGGCCGGCCCGCAGGCGAGTGCAGCGACAGAACAACAGGCCAGCGCGAAGGACCGACCATGCTGAAATCTCATGCACCTGGCACTACACCGGCCAGCTCAACTGGCCAAGGTCGCAACCGATCGCTGAGAAGTGTGACGACCCGGTGCACACGCGCGATGAGGGCCGTTTCGCCATTCACGCCGATGGCCGCCGAGAAGACGCGAAGTAGTAGGGTCGGCCCCTTCCCTTCCTGGGGTCCACCACATGCGTCACCTGCCTGCGCTGCTGCTCTTCGGAGCGACCGCTTCTTTTGCCTTCGAACAACCCAACCTCGACGCCTTCACCGCGTCGAAGGAACTGCGCGCGTTGCCCGAGGGCGCGTTCGAGGGCCACGTCAGCAGCATCGAGCCGCGCCTGGGGGTGCCCACGTTCTTCTGGGCCGCGCCGCCTGCTCCGGACACGCGCTCGCCACGTGATTCAGGGCTGACCGCCGAGCAGGCCGCGCGTCGACATCTCTTCACGCACGCCGGGCTCTATCGCGCAGCCGCAGCCCAGCTCGCGGAGTCCACCCTCGTGCAGCTCCACGACACGGGCCAGGGCGCCATCGTGGCCAGCTTCGAGAAGCGCGTGGGCGGCGTGAGCGTGTTCCGCGATCGCCTGCACGTCGCGATGAACCAGCGGCTCGAGCTCGTCGCGCTCAGCGGCTACCTCTCTCCCGCACAGGTGAAGCAGGCCGAGTTCAAGCTGGCCGCGCCCACCGCCTTCGCCAGCGCGTGGAGCAACCTGCTCGGCACGCCCGTCGACTCTTCCCGCTTCATCGAAGGTCAGCTGGATGAAGCGGGTTTCCGCCTCTTCACCTCCACGCTGGAGCAGCCCTTCACCGGCCGCGCAAAGAAGGTGCTCTATCCGTTGCCCGAGCGACTGGTGCCCGCGTGGCATCTCGAGCTCGACGTGGGGAGCGCCACCGAGCCGTCCTCCTCGATGTACGCGCTGGTCATCTCGGCTGAAGACGGCACGGTGCTCTCGCGCAAGAACCTGAGCGAGTCGGAGCAGTTCACCTACCGGGTGTGGGCGCAGACCAACGGCCTGTTCCTCCCCGATGACGGCCCGCAGGGCGCCAGCGCTTCACCCCACCCCACCGGCACGCCCAACGGCTTCAATCCACCGTTCGTGATGCCTTCGCTGGTGACGCTGCAGAACGGGCCCATCAGCACCAACGATCCGTGGCTCGCGCCCAGCGCCACCGAGACCACCGGCAACAACGTCGAGGCCTACGCCGACCTCGTCACGCCCGACGGCTTCAACACCGGTGACCTGCGCGCCACCACCACCTCCAGCCGCACCTTCGATCGCATCTACGACGTGTCGCTGCAGCCCAATGCAAACACCGCGCAGCAACAGGCAGGTATCACGCAGCTGTTCTTCACCATCAATCAGCTGCACGACTGGTTCTACGACAAGGGGTTCAACGAAGCGGCGGGCAACGCGCAGCTGAGCAACCTCTCGCGCGGTGGTGCAGGCGCCGACAGCATCAAGGCCGAAGCACAGGACTTCAACGGCACCAACAACGCGAACATGAGCACCCCGTCCGACGGTGCACGGCCTCGCATGCAGATGTACGTGTGGAGCCCGCAGGGCCTCTCCAGCCTCACCGCTTCACCGGGCGGCCCCTACCCCAGTGGCGCAGCGGGCTTTGGTGCGCAGGTCTTCACCCTGACCGCCAACGCGGTACAGGCCAACGACAGCGTGGCGCCCAACGCCGATGGCTGCACGGTCTTGAGCACGGTCGTCACCGGCCGCATCGCGGTGGTCGATCGCGGCAACTGCACCTTCGGCATGAAGGCCCTCAACGCGCAGAACGCAGGCGCGGTGGGGTTGATCATCATCAACAACGCGGCCTCCACCACCCCGCCTTCTCTGGCGGCGGACACGTCGATCACCACCGTCACCATTCCGGTGCTCTCTTTGACCCAGGCCGATGGCGCGACGTTGAGGTCGAACCTCGGTGCAGGCACCGTCTCCATCACCATGAGCCGCGCGGCGATCACCCGCAGGGCCGGCGAGTTGGACAACACCATCGTGGCGCACGAGTGGGGCCACTACCTGAGCAACCGCCTCATCTCGAACTCCGCGGGCCTCTCGAACAACCAGGGCCGCAGCATGGGCGAAGGTTGGGGCGACATCGTCGCGCTGCTGATGATGGTGCGTGAGAGCGACTTGCAGGTCGCCAGCAATGCCAACTGGGCGGGCGTCTACACCCCCGCCGCGTACGCGCTGCTCGGGCCCGGCTTTCTCGACGCCACCTACTTCGGCATTCGCCGCTACCCGTACTCGACCGACCTCACCAGGAACCCGCTCACCTTCAAACACATCGAAAACGGAGTCGCCTTGCCCGCGGGCCCGCCGTCGGATGGTGGCGGTGCGACCAACGCCGAGGTGCACAACTCCGGCGAGCTGTGGGCGGTGGCGGTGTGGGAATGTTACGCGGCGCTGCTGCGCGCGACGCCCCGGCTCACCTTCGATCAAGCGCGTGATCGCATGCTTCGGTACGTGGTGGCGGGGCTCAAGCTCACGCCCGGCCAGCCCACCTTCATCGAGGGGCGTGACGGCTTGCTCGCGGCCGCCGCGGCCAGCGACGTGGCTGACTACAAACTCTTCGCGACCGCCTTCGCCCGGCGTGGCCTGGGACTGCGCGCGGTCGCTCCGGATCGCGGCTCGACCACGCATTCGCCGGTCGTCGAAGACTTCAACACCGGCAACGAGCTCAGCTTCGTGCGCGCCACCCTCGATGACGAATCGAACTACTGCGACCGCGACGGCGTGCTCGATCAAGGCGAGAGCGGCTTCTTGAACGTCACCCTTCGCAACTCGGGCTTCGACGCGCTGACGGCGACCACCGGCAACATCACCAGCACCACGCCGGGCGTCATCGTGCTCCCGTCGAGCCTGACCTTCACCAACGCGCAGCCCTGGGCCCAGGCCACGGCGCAGACGCGCGTGCTGCTCAGCGGCATCGCGGCGCCCACGGTGGCCAACTTCACCATCACGTTCACAGACGCTGCGCTCACACCGGCGGGGAATCGCACTGCGACGTTCAGCGCGCGGCTGCACACCGATGAAGCGGCGGCGAACTCGGCCACCGACGACGTGGAGACCCGCATCGCGGCGTGGACCTTCGTGAAGAACACCACCCTCTCCAGCGCCTTCGACTGGGAGCGCAAGCGCATCTCGGCCGGACAACACGTCTGGTACGGCGAGAACCCCTCGAGCACGGCCGACATCTCGCTGGTCTCTCCTGCGTTGAACGTGGCGTCGACGGGCAGCCTGAGCATGGTGCTGAGCCACCGCTGGGATTTCGAAGCCGACGCGATGACCAACTTCGACGGTGCGGTGATCGAGATCAGCACCAACGGAGGCACCAGCTGGACCGACGTCGGCACGGCCGTGGCGGCGTACACCGGCACGCTGGGTGGCATGGGCACCACCAACCCGCTGAACGGCCGCTCTGCGTACACGGGCCGGAGCGCGGGTTACCCCGCCTTCACCACCACCACGCTCAACCTGGGCACCGCCTACGCAGGCCAGACGGTGCGGGTGCGGCTCCGCATCGGTGCTGATCAAGGCTCGGCGGGCGCGGGGTGGGACGTGGATTCCATCGCGTTCACCGGCATCACCAACACGCCGTTTCCGCGGTTGATCGCTGATCAGGCCAACTGCATCAATCGCCCGCCGGTCGCTCGTGCCGGGGCGGATCGCGTGGTCGATGAAGGTACGGTGGTGACGCTCGACAGCTCCGCCAGCACTGACGCCGACAACGATCCCCTCACCACGACGTGGACGCAGGTGAGTGGCACCCCGGTCGCGCTGGTGAACGGGGTCTTCACCGCGCCGCAGGTGACGGCCGACACCGCGTTGTCGTTCCGGCTGGTGGTCAATGACGGCACCGTCTCATCGACGCCTGATGAGGTGCAGGTGACCGTGCAGCAGATCAACCGTGCCCCCATCGCGATGGCAGGCCCCAACCAGGGCGTGAATGAGGCGGCCACCGTGACGCTCGCGGGCAGCGGGAGTGATCCCGATGGTGACCCGGTGACCTTCTCGTGGACGCAGGTGGCCGGGCCGTCGGGCTCGTTCTCCGATGCGAGCTCGGCCACCTCGCAGTTCACCGCGCCGGTGATCGGCACGACCGCCGTGGTGGTGGTGTTGGAGCTGGTGGCTTCTGACGGCTCACTCAGCAGCGTGCCCTCACGCGTCGAGCTCACCGTGCAGCCCGTCAACCTCGCGCCCGTCGTGATGGTTGAGATTCCGGCGACGGCTCCGGAGCGATCCACGGTGATGCTCACGGCCATCGCTTCGGATCCCGATGGCGATGTCCTCACGTATCAGTGGCGTCAGACGAGCGGCCCTGCGGTCACGCTGGTGAAGGGTGACACGGCGAACGCTTCGTTCACGACTCCGGCGGTGAACGGCTCGGAGATGTTCGGCTTCGAGGTCACGGTGTCGGACCGCGTGCTGAGCTCGACCGCGGGCGGCGTGGTGAATGTCGTCGATGCCACGAACCTGGCGCCGGTGGTGGTGCTGCTGGGTGACTCGCGCACGGTGAAGGCGGGGGAGGTGGTGCGGCTCGATGCGTCGGCAAGCTTCGACCCGGACGGGGATCCGCTCACGTTTGCCTGGGTGCAGAGCGCGGGGTCGCCGGTGGTGATCGAAGGCGCCAGCTCAGCGGTCGCTTCGTTCACCATGCCCAAAGAGGGTGCGCTCACGTTCGTGGTGACCGCGAGGGATCCGTCGAATGCGCAGGGGCAGGGCACCCTCACGTTGACCGCGGTGACTGCCAGCGGGTGCGGGTGTACGTCGAGCGATGGAATGCTCTTCGCGTTGTTGCCTCTGATCTTCGTGCTGCGGCGTAAAAACCTCTCCCTGCGAGCGGGGAGAGGTCGGCCGCAGGCCGGGTGAGGGGCTCGGCTCCGCACTCCGAACGGCCCCTCAACCCGACCCTCTCCCCGGAGGGGAGAGGGAGCACGAGTCAGGAGCGGAGCCAGCGCCAGAACGTGCTGAACCCGGGGAAGAGCAGGAACAGTTTTCGCCGCACCTTCCTCGCGTTGGGCCCGCTGGTGAAGGTGAGCGCGGTGTCGAGCAAGACGCGCGCTTCGGGCCCGCGGCCTTCCTTCACCAACAACGGAGCGAGCGCGAGGATCGCCTCCAGCCGTTGCGGCTCGAACAAGAGGGCATTCTCGAGCAGGCGAATCGCCCGCCCCCGCCCTTCTTTGCCCTGCTGCGCGAACGCGGCCTGGAGCAACACCTTCACCCCATCGGCCTTCCGCCCGCGCGTCACGTGGAACTGAGTGACCTTCTCCCACGCGTCGAGATCGCTCACCCGGGTCTGCGCGATCTGCAGCCACAGGCTCAGCGCCTTGTCGGCGAACCCGCGCGCATCGAGATCATCGGCCGCGATGCGAAAGCTCTCCAGCGCCTCGACCTGGTGACCCGTCGAGATCAACAGCGGCCCCAGCTTCGAGTGCGCGATCGCATCTTTCGGGTCGATCGCCAGCACCTTCCGAAGCTCGGCGATCGCCTTCTTCGGCTTCTTGCGCCCGCGAAATTCCTCCGCACGGCGCAGCGTCGCATCTCGATCGAACGGCATTGCTTTACCGAAGCCAAACATTGAACCGCGGAGGATAGACACGCCCCTCGCCACCGCGCGCTGTATTCAGATCGCCGACCTCGACGCTTCCCGCCGAGTTGAAATGCAGCCGTTACCGGCGCAGCGGATGGCGCTTCAAGCCTGCGCTTCGATGGGAAGCGTGAAGGAGAAGGTGCTCCCCTTGCCGAGTTTGCTCTCGGCCCAGATGCGCCCGCCGTGGCCCTGAATGATGCACTTGGAGATGTAGAGACCCAGCCCCACACCGCGGCGATCGTTGCTGTTGATCTGCAGGTAGCGCTCGAAGATGGCCTCCAGCTTGTCGGCGGGAATGCCGATGCCGGTGTTGCTCACCGAGAACTGCAGGTCGTTGGCCACGCGCTCGACGCGGACCACGATGGTGCCCTTCGAGGGCGTGAACTTGAGCGCGTTGCTCAGCAGGTTGGTGAGCACCTGGAGAATGCGCGCGGGATCGAACATCACGACGATGGGCTGCAGGTCGGCCACGGACGACACCGAGATTCCGCGCGCGACGGCTTGCGCCTGGAAGGTGTCGACGGCCTCGGTCACCGCGCGCGCCGGGTCTTCTTCCTGCCGCGTCACGACCAACGTCCCTGCGTGAATGCTGGCGACGTCGACCAGATCCCCAATCAACCGGTTCATGCGCGTGCCCGAGCGCTGAATGCGATCGGCGTTGCTGAGCACCTGGGCGCCGAACTGTTTGGCCGCCACCTCCATGGAGATGAGCCCCGCGTAGCCCATCACCTGGCTGAGCAGCGTGCGCAGGTCGTGACTGACGATGGCGAGAAACTCATCGCGCGTCGCCAACGCGTCATCGGCCCGGTCGCGCTCCCGCACCAGGTCCTTGTCGGTCTCTTCGCGCTCGTGGCTCAGCAGCGTCACGTGCTCGGCGCGCTCCTCCTTGAGGATCTCGTCGGCGATGGCGCGTTCTTGCTGGAGCACCTGGTCTTCCTTGCCGCGCTCCTTCACCACCGCGGGCGTGGTCGCGACGGCCGAGCTGCGATCGGTCTTGGCGCGCGCGGCGGCGAGCACGCCATCAGCCCGCAGCCGCGCCCGGATGATCACGGCGTCCGCGATGTCGTCGACGGCTGACATGCTCTCGGCGAGCGCTCCGTCGGCCCGCTCGCGCTCGGCGCGCAGGCTCTCGTCGGTTTGCAGTCGCTCGGGGGTGCTCGGCTGCTCGGGCTCGGTCGTCATCGAGGAGACGTAGCACGACCGTTCGCATCGAGCGCAGTCGAGATGGCTCGGCGCGGGACAGGGGTGTTCTGCCCGATCAGTCCGTGGGCGGCGCCACGCCCATCGAGGTGCGCAACGGCACCTGAGGCAGCCGCAAGGTGAGCAAGAACGCGATCGCCGCCAGCAACATCGCCACCCGGTACACCACGCGGGTCGACTGGGTGAAGGCCTCCTTGACCGCCACGTTGGCCATGTCCACCGCGGCGAAGAGCGTGGGCTTTCGTTGGGCGATGTCGGCTCGGACCTCGTCGAGCACGAGCGCGTACGAGCGCTGGGCGGCCTGTTCACCGGCCCGTTCGAGCTGGGCATCGGCGCGGCTCAGGCCCGCTTGATCGACGGGCCGCATCGGCGCCAGCTCCGGAAACTGAACACGCAGCTCGTTCCACGACACGTCACTCTCGGCCGCGCGGCGCAACCGGGAGCGCGCCACGGTGTACGGCGCGCGCACGAACGCCCGCATGCCCCCCGTGTCGATCGCCGCTTTGAGGCCCGGGCTGGCCAGGGGGCTGGCGAGCACCAGCTGCTGAGCGAACGAATCGCCCTCGAGCGCACGGCCCGCGAGGTTGACCGCACCTTCCAGTTGATCGGAGATCTTCGCCTTCAGCTTTTCAGGATCGAAACGCACGGGCGCGCCGCCTTCTTCGCCCGAAGAGAATCGCGCGACCAGCTCCGGGGGCAGCCCCTCCGTCGCGTCACGCAGCCGGGTCGAGAGCTCGTGCGAGAGCGTGGTGGCGAACAAGCTGCCCACCACCGCGATGCCCACGGTCGAACCCATCTGCCGGAAGAAGGTCACCATCGAGGTGGTCTGGCCGAGCTGCGCGGGCGTCGCCGCGTTCTGCATGGCGATGGTGTAGAGCGGAATGGTGGGGCCGAGCCCGAGCCCCAGCACCACCATCTTCACCGTCACTTCGGCCTGCGTGCTGTTCGAGCTCAAGGTGAAAGCGAGCACCGCGAAGCCCGCCATGGCCAGGCTCAGGCTGCCCAGCATCAGCGCTTTGTATTTCCCCAGGCGCGAGACGAGCTGGCCCGACAACACGTTGCCCGCCACCACGCCCAGCACGAGCGGGCTGATGGTGAGCCCACTGGCGGTGTTGGTGACGCCCACCACGTTCACCATGAAGAGCGGGAGGAAGACCATCGGGGTGAGAAATGCGCCGCCCATCACGAACACGGTGGCGCTGCCGAAGGCGAACGCGGGGTTCTTGAACAGCCGCAGGTCGACCAGCGGCTCTGCGACGCGCAGCTCCCAGACGATGAAGCTGAAGAGCCCCAGCAGCGAGACGCCGAACGAGGTGAGCACCTGCCAGTCGGTCCACAGGTAGCCGTGTTCTCCCGGCCGCAGCTCGGGGCGGCCCAGGGTGAGCGCCACCAGAAACGGCACCACCGCGATGGCCAGCAGCACCGCGCCCAGCACGTCGATGGTGGGCCGGGTGGCCCGCACCGGCTCGAGCGGCGGCATGCGCAGCCAGATGAAGGTGAGCGCGACGGCGCCGATGGGCAGGTTGATGAAGAACACCCAGTGCCACCCGAAGGCGTCGGTGATGAAGCCGCCGAGCAGCGGGCCGATGAGCGAGCTGACCCCGAAGACGGCGCCGAACAGCCCGGAGTACTTGCCGCGCTCCGAGGGGGGAAACAGATCGGCCACCACCGCGAAGGCCGAGGTGAAGAGCGAGGCGGAACCGGCGCCTTGCAGCACCCGGAAGGCGATCAGCTGGCCGGTGTTTTGAGAGAAGCCGCACAGGGCCGAGGCGACGAGAA
>JANODF010000209.1:0-8038 GCA_031412555.1 Archangium sp.
GCACGGGCTCGTACATCGCCTGCGGGGGTGGCGCCCTCAACCGAAGGTCACCCCCCAACCCCCACCCGAAGACCCCCCCCGCCCCGCGTGCGCGGGGCTGGGGGGGGGGTGAGGGGCCGTCTCCGTCACCCAGCAAAGCCCCTCACCCCAACCCTCTCCCCGCTCGCGCGAGGAGAGGGAGCTCAGATCGACACTTTCACCTGATAGGTGATCGACGAGGGTCCCACCACCACGGTGCCCAGCGTCGCGTCGATGTGACCTGCGCGAAGAAACGCCACCAGCCCCGCACCCAGCACATTGCCGAACACCGGCGTCGCCCCGGGAAACTCGGTGAGCTGCGCATCGAGCACCTGCCCCGACAGTGTCAGCTTGATCTTCCCCAGCGAATAGAACTGCCCAAACGCGCGCTCGGTCGACGTGAGCGCGAGCTTCAAATCTTCCAGCCGCGTCAGCGATCGAAACGTCCCCGCGAGGTTCCGTTCAGCGAGCCCACGACCGACGGTCTGCGCGAACGACAGCGAGCCGTCGCCGCGATGGCTCACCAGCCACTCCAACGCTGCGATGTGGATCGACGCGGGCACCCAGCTCACCGGCGAAACATGCGCGAGGTCGAAGCGCGCGGCCTCCTGGGGGAACGCCTGAGCGAGCTCCTTGAGCGTCTGCTCGCCCCACTTCTCGCGGACGTACTGGAGCAGGTTCAGCCAGGCGAACCCTTTGACCTGCAGTGCTTCGGACATGGGGCGAACCATACCCCCCTCCTCCCGGCGTGGGACAGAGATGGGGCGAGTGACGCCTCAGCGCTTCGGTGGGCCCAGCATGGCCATCGCCAGCCCCGGCCTGACCGTGTTGACGGCCTGGCAGTGGGTGCAGGTGACGTTCTCCACCCGGTGCTTCACCGCGGGCTGGGGCAGCGGAGCGGCGCACTTCGAACAGACCAGCTTGCGGTCTTTTTGCTCGGCCTGCGCAAGTTCCCACAAACGCGCGCGGTACTTCTTGTCGGTGCGCCCTTCGAACTCTTCGATGGCGGTGAGGATCTCCGACTCGAGCTCGCGGCCTTGATCTTCCAACTCGCCTGGCAGCTCTGCTTCGAGCTTGGTCCACGCGGGGCCGATCTTCTCCTGCAGGGCGTAGAGCCGCGCCTTCACTTCATTCTGCGCCGCGCTCATCGGGCCGGGATCGAGCACCTCGGTGGCGATGATGTCGTCGAGGCCCGCATCGGCCTCTTCGAGAATCTCACCCAGGCGCGCGCGGACCTTGCTCAGAAAGGTCGACCACCGTTGCTCGTTCACCATCTGGTCACTCCACGCGCCAAAGTGCAGGACACTCGACCCTCACCCCAACCCTCTCCCGAAGGGAGAGGGAGACAAATTCACGAGACGCCCTCGAGTTCACCGCCGCAGAACGCGCAGGTCAGCGACTCGCCCAGGCGTGGAGCGCGGCAGGTCACGCAGGTGAGCACGTAGCCGGTGGACGCCACGAAGCCGCCGTACTGATGCTGGTTCGCCAACGCCTTCGCAGCGCCGAACATCTTCTTCTTCTTTTCCGTCGCCTTCGCCTTGTAGTGCTCGAAGGCGGTGCTCGCGAAAGTGTGCAGCGAGTTCTCCACCAACGCGGCCTGCTGCGCAGACAACGTCTCTCGCAGCGGGGCCAACCGCGCCGAGGCCTCGCGCGCGAGTGACTCGAGACACCCCTGCACTTCACGCAGCGGAGCACCTTTGGTCTGCTTGTCGGCGCGCACCTGCTCGGAGCGGAGCGCTTCGTCGATGCGCGGCACCTCGAAACGCGTCAGCCACTGCGCCCAGGCCTCGGGGCATTCGCCGGGTGGTTCGACGTCGAGCGCGGTCTCCACCAACTGGGTGAGCTCGGTGGTGATCCGCGTCCACTCTTGAATGAAAGCGTCGGCGCTCACACGTCGAGATCCGCGTCGGGATCTTCCACGCCGGCGTTGTACTTCGCCGTGTATTTCGCCTGCAGCACCGGGAACTGCTCGGTCATCAACTTGTAGTCAGTCGACATCTTCTGCGACCAGTACGCAGACGCGTTCGACCAGTCGACGGCGTTCATGTTGAAGACCTTCTTGAGCATCTGGTTGGCGTCTTTGCCCTGCTGCGCCCAGCACGACTGCGCCGTCATCACCTCGACGAACTTCTCGAAGGTCATCGAGCCCGAAGCGCCCTTCGCGTTCTTGCCCGCGACCTTGTCGCTGATGCCGAGGGATTCGGAGGCTTCCTGCGCGCTCGCTCCGTACTGGCCCACGCCGCCCCCGGCGAAGCCCTTGGCGTACTCGGTGGCGATCGCCGCCGACGCCATCGGGTCGCTCGCATCCGACATGCGCGCCATCCACCCCTCCGACACGCGCGCGAACTTCGCTTCGTCGAGCTTGTGCCTGGCGAGCAGCTTCACGAACGCAGGGCCGGTCACCGACATCTGCTGCGCTGCGATGGCCGCGTACTGCTGAATGGAGACGCCTTCGATCGGGTCGAGCATGCCCGGCTTGACGGCCTTCTTCATCGCGTCGCGAGTGCCGGCCTGACGGGCCTCCAGCGCAGCGTCGACGAACTCGGGATCCTGGCCGTAGTGCCGCAAGAAGGTGTGCTGCACGCGTTTCCAGTGATTCCGGTTGCGGAAGCCGTGCTCCAGCAGGGCGGCGAGGTACACGTCGTCGTCGTCTTCACCCTGCGCGGCTTCCAGCGCGAAGTTCACCGTCCAGTACTTCACCCACTCACTGGGCCGCAGCTTTCCCCAGTCGGGCTTGAAGTACGTCTTGCCGTTCTTCTCGAACGACATGGCGTCTTCGTCTTCGTCGTCGTTGAAGCCCATGCCTTCGTGGCTGACGTAGTCCCACTCCACGCCGAACCGATCGAGAGGGCGGCCGCCGGGCCCGAGCTGCTGCTCTGCTTCTTCGTCGTCTTCTTCTCCGTCCGAGGTGTCGTCGACTTCGTCTTCTTCGACCTCGTCTTCTTCGGAAGACTCGGCCTCCGCCTTCATGCGCGCTTCGAACTCTTCGAAGGTCTCCTCGGTCATCATGGTGGAGGAGTCGTTACCGATGAACGATTCGCTGGGCTTCGGTTTGGCGGCGGGCGCCGGGGGCTTGCGGGGCGGGGGAGGCGGCATGGAGAGGCGAAACTCAGCCGGAAATCCGGCGGCTCGCAAGCGGTCTCAGTACCCGCGCTGCCGCAAGAAAGTGACCAGCGAAAGGTAGAACGGCTTGTGCCGCCAGTCGTTGCCCAGGCCCGGTGAGAGCCCGCCGATCTGGCCGATCTCATCGAGGTGATCCGCCGGAATGCAGCCGAGGAAGGTGCCCCACTTCGCCGACTCCACCGGCACCAGTCCATCGTTGCCCACCGGGTCGAACGCGTTGGGGCTGATGATGAACTGCGTGGCGTCGAGCATGGGGCTCACCGGGTCGAGCGTGCCGTCGTACGTGCGGATGAACGGAGGCCGGGTGCCGTCATCGGCGTCGCAGGTATCCGCCACGCGCCGCAACGCGGAGCGGCCGGCCACCGAGAAGAACTTCACGCCGGGTCGATCGATCACCCGCGCGTTGAAGTCCGCCATGCGTGAGGTCTCGAACTGCGCCAGCGCCGCGGTGATGGAGGAGTCCTTGGTGGCGTCGCTCCACAACGAAGGGGCCGCGATGTTGATGATCGCATCGACCGCAGCCCGGGCCCGGGGATCCTGCAGGCCGCGCGCGACGAGATCGCTCACCGGTGTTCCGTGGTGCGGCGTGCTCACGGTGATGACCGAAGCGATCAGCTCGGGCCGACGGTGGGCCACCAGCCGGGTATCGAGCCCGCCTTGCGAGTGCGCGATGACGTTCACCTTCGCGGCGCCGGTGCTGGCGAGGATGGCTTCGATCTGGCGCTCGAGCTGTGCGCTGCGCGTGGCGGAGTCGTTGAAGGGATCGACCGTGGGCGTGAAGACCTCCAGCTCTCCGTCGGCCACCAGCGCGTCTTTCACCTCGAAGTAATAGGTGAGGAAGTCGAGCCCCGCGAACGAGTCGAAGCCGAAGAAGCCATGGGCGAGCACGATGGGGTAGGGCGGCCCGCGACCGGCATCGGGCGTCCCCGCATCGAAGCCCGCGTCCACCAGCGCCTCACCTCCGTCGAGCGCGAGCTGCTGACCCGCATCGCTCGGGTCAGGCAACGCCACCACGATGGGTTTTCCACACGCGGCAAGAGTGAGCCAGACGAGCACGACCGGGCGCCGGAGCATGGACGCGGTTTCTAAGGCGGGGCGCGGGTACACGGCAAATCGGGCCGACACGCCGAGGTGTCACGACGCATCAAGATGATGGAGCGCCTTCACTCTGATGCCCGAATGCGCGGGTCAACCACCTGCATCGACTCGAACTTCAGGCTGGCGCGATCGATGCGTAGCGAGCGCCGCATGAAGACCTTCGTTCGCGCCACTCTCGTTTCTCTCCTCGCCTTGTCTTCCGCAGCGTTCGCTCACGACGACATCACGATCAACGTGCATCACCATCACGAAGGCAGCTTGCTCGACTCGAGCAGCCAATCGCGTCACGTGCTGCTCTCGCTGCACGGCGTGTTGCCGTATGGCCACTTCCGGTACGGCGGCTTCCCCCTCGGCGCGGGCGCCAGCCTCTACATTCCCCTCTTGAGCAACGGCTTCATCCCGCCGGTCAACGACGAGTTCGGCATCGACTTCGGCGCCGACGCGATCTTCTTCACCGGCTACCGCAACGTGTTCGCGCTCTGGGTGCCCGTCTCGGTGCTGTGGACCTTTCACTTCACCCACAACTTCTCCGCGTATGTGAAGGCGGGCGTGGCGTTGCGCTTCTGGCCGGGCGACTCGCTTCCCGTCTATCCCGACTTCGTGGGCGCCGTCGGCCTGAGCTGGATGTTCTCGCACAGCGTGGGTCTGCGCGCGGAAGCCGGTTACCCGGGGATCAAGCTGGGCCTGCTCTTCGCGTTGTGAGCCTCGGTGTGAGGCCCGGTGAGGGGCACGAAGCGCACCGAGAGTGACTTCTCCTGAAGCACCTCACCGGTGGGCAGCTTGTTCACCAACATCAACGACATGTCATCGCGCTCGCCGACCGGAATGATCAACCGGCCGCCGGGCGCGAGCTGTTCGACGAGCGGTGGGGGCAGGCTGGGTGCACCCGCGGCCACCACGATGGCGTCGAAGGGCGCTGCTTCGGGCCAGCCCAGGTAGCCGTCGCCGGCGCGCAGGTGCACGTTGGTGATGCCGAGCTGGCCCAGGTTTTCCGCCGCGCCCACCACCAGGTTCTCGATGATGTCGATGCTGAAGACCTCGGAGGCCAGCCGCGCGAGCAACGCCGTCTGGTAGCCGCAGCCGGTGCCCACTTCGAGCACCCGCGAGCCGGGTTTGAGGTCGAGCTGTTCGAGGGTCCACGCGATGAGCGAGGGCTGGCTGGTGGTCTGGCCTTCTCCGATGTCGAGGGGTCGATCTTCCTGCGCCAACGCCCGCTGGTTCGGGCGGAGGAAAGCGGCGCGCGGAATGGCGGCCATCGCTTCGCGTACGCGTGGATCGCTGATGACGAGTTCGTTCACGCTTTGAGTGTGTGGCGGCAAGGAGCGCTGTCAAACGAAGTCCCCTCTCCCTTTCGGAGAGGGGTCAGGGTGAGGGCCTCACTTCTTCACCGCGACGTTCCCAGCCTTCCGGTGGGCGGTGCCCCCAATATCGACGAACTCGACCCACGCTTTGAGAGCGAAAAATGATCAGCCCCTGCTTTGACGCGGGGCCCTCAGGTGTGATCTACGCGACGCGCACCAGCACCTTTCGGGGGAACGCATGACCACGCCCAAGTCGAAGACGTCGAAGTCGAAGTCCAAGAAGACCACCGCTACGCCGGTGGTCGCCGCCACCTCGAAGAAGGTGAGCAAGACTGCCGCCGTCGTCGCGAAGCCGGCCAAGCTGGAGCTCCAGCCCGAAGTCATCGCCGCCTTGCCCCCCGTCGCGTTGCCCGAGCCGATCCTCGCGCCGGTGCGTGTGGTGACCCGCGCCGAGTTCATGACGCTCGTTCGCACCGAGGCCTACCGCCGCGCGCACACCCGCAACTTTCGCAACGGCTCGCCCTTCCAGGACTGGGTCAACGCCGAAGCGGCCGTGTCCGGCAAGCTGGCCGCTGAAGGCGCACGCGTCTCGTAGTCGCTGTTCAGCTTTCGCCACATCGCCTTCTCCAGACGGCCAGGCCACAACCCCGCGCCGCCATCTCGGAACCTGATCCGCGGTACGCTCCGGACATGTCAGACCCCCTTGGTACGACGGCCACCATGGATGAAGTGGCGACCCTCAATGAGGGGTTCAGGCCGCTCAAGGTGTCTGAGTACGTGACGCTCGCGCAGCTGGGCGCTTTCGACAACGAGAAGGTCGAGCTCCTCCGGGGGCGGGTGGTGAGGGTGGCGCCGCAAGGTGAAGAACATGCGTGGGTCGTGCAGACCCTGGTCAGCTTGCTGGTGCGGTATTTCGATGCGGCGGCGACCGTCAGGCCTGCCCTCCCGCTGCACGCCTCGGAAGACTCGATGCCCGAGCCAGACTTCGCGCTCGTCCCGAAGATGAAGGTGCCGGGGCCGCACCCGCGGAAGGCGCTCCTGCTCATCGAGGTTTCGAACTCTTCGTTGCGACTCGATCGCAAGGTCAAAGCGCCGCTCTATGCCGAGGGCGGCTCACCCGAGTATTGGATCGTCGACGTCGCGGCAGCGCGGCTCGAAGTGTTTCGGTCGCCGGTGGCTGGAGCGTGGACAGAACACTTCACGCTCACTGCGAGCGATGCGATTCGGCCGGTCGCTTTTCCGAACGTCGAGTTCCCTCTCGCAGACTTCCTCTCCGCGCTGCCGAAGCACTGACCACACGGCGCGAGACATCATCCGTATCGTTTCAGCAGCGCGCGGCCCTGGGCTTCGACGGCCTGCGCATCACGCGATGCCAGCACCACGCCGGTGCGCACGATGGTGGGAGGCGCACCACTGCGAGGCGTGGGCCCACCCGCCACCAGCGCGTCGAAGCCGTCGATCACCGTCAAGCCGATGGGCATGGCCCGGTGGACCTCAGCGATCTGCTGATGAATGCGGGCAGGATCGTGGCTGCGCAGGTTGCCCTCCCGGGCTCGATCATCCGCGCAGACCAGGCCGAGCATGTTCTTGAAGCCCAGCGTCACGCCGGTGATGAAGTGCGTCTTGGCACAGGCGAGGTTGATCAACTGAGCGGCTTCGAAGGCGAGCGCCGGCACGCGGATGGGCGGTTTCCAACTCGGCACGTCGCGCGGGTCGAGTTCGATCCACTTCGTGGTGTTCGTCTCGAAGGCCACCACTTCCGCTCCTGCTCTGCGGGCCGCGGGAGCGATGCCGTTTCGTTCGAGGTTGCCCATCGTGTCGTGGTCGCCCCAGAAGGATCGGTCTCCCACGACGACGCGGACGCCACGCGAGACGTAGTGCCTGGTGAACCACGCCACCACCACCGGGCTGGTTCCGGGGCATGAAGCTGCTCCGCGAACGTTTGGGAATGTCTGCAGGAGAGTTCGAATGAGCGCGAAAGAGTACCTCTGGGACAAACGCGGTGAGCCCGACGACGAGACCCGTGAGCTCGAGGCGTTGTTGGGCCAGGCGCGGTTCAGCGGCATGAAGCTGCCGGCGGAGAAGAACCGCCGCTGGCCCCTGGTGCTCGCCGGGTTGGCAGCGGCTGCGGTGGTGGTGTTCTTCGCGGTGCCGCGTGAAGGGTTCGTGCGTGTCGATGGGGTGAAGCTGTACGCGTCGCAGTGGCTGGAGACCGGCGCAGGTGAACGCGCCACCGTGCAGTTGGGGCAGTCGATCGGTCACGTCGAAGTGGAAGAAGGTTCGCGGCTGCGGGTCGTGCGCGTCGATGAGCAGCAACAACGTCTCGAGCTGGCGCGCGGCAGTGTGCACGCGGTGGTGCTGGCTGGCGATGTTTCGGTGTTGCCCCTGCTGCTGGGGCAGGCGGCGAAGTCGGACGCGCCCACCTTGTGGCACCTGCTCTCCCGCACCGAGGGTGAAACGCGCGCAGCGATCGCCGCGAGGCTCCTCGAGCTCATCCC
>JANODF010000210.1:0-3313 GCA_031412555.1 Archangium sp.
GGAATAGACTTCTTGTTCAAAGAAGCTTTTGCCTCTACGCCATGAGCATTGCCGACGCCTTGTAGCCCTCGACGACTGGGAGACGCGCCTGCGCTCCCCCTGTTCTGGTGTGGCGTTGCCTCATCCCGCGTCCTCATCCACCTATTGCAAGGTTCGAACGCTCTCTGGTCCCACACATGCAAATCACCAGCTCCCACGTGACCCAAGTGCTCGTGCCTCAGCTCGAGCACTTGGTGGATCTGTCGTCGGAGGAGCGCTCCGCCTTGAGGGCGCTACCGAGCAAGGCTGTCAGCTTCCGGGCGGGTGAGCGGATCGTGCGGGCGGGCGAGGAGAGGTCAACGTGCTCTCTGGTCCTCGAAGGCTTCGTCAGCTCGTCTAAGGAAACCGCCCAAGGCCGGCGGCAGATCACCAACTTCTTCGTTCCCGGCGATCTGCCCGACCTGCTGTCACTCCATCTCAAGGTGGTGGACAGCGACCTCACTGCGCTAACGCCCTGCCGGGTGGCCGTTCTGAAGCACGCGGATCTCCTGCCTCTCGGCCGAGCCTACCCGAGCATCGCCGAGGCACTCTGGAAGTACACGCTCGTTGTGGGCTCTATCTTCCACGAGTGGGTCGTCAACGTGGGCGCTCGCCCCGCTGTGGCCAGGCTCGCTCATCTCCTGTGCGAAACGGTAGTGAGGCTCGAGGCCGTGGGTCTGGCACGGGAGGGACGTTGCGAGTTCCCGATCAGCCAAGGCGTTCTGGCGGAAGCTACGGGCCTCTCTAGGATCCATGTCAACCGGTCGCTCCAGGAGCTCAGAAAGCAGGGTCTGCTCACCATCGGCTTCGGCGAACTGGTCATCCACAACTGGGAAAGTCTCACTCGTGCAGCCGGGTTCGACGGCAGCTACCTGCGCCCGCTCCAGCCAGGCTGGCTGGCCGCATGAGTTCAAGAACTGAAGCTGGAACGAACAGGCCAGTTGCTGCGATGGCGACGGCATGCCTTGTACCTAGCCTAGCTTGCTGTTCTCACGGGCTCGCGCTTAGGTGAAGCAAGATCGACGGACCGCCGCTAAGGCTTCTCAACAAAGGGGAGACCTCCCTTGCCTCCAACCAGGCTCATCTACGCGTCTCACCGCGTAGACCAGAGCCCAGGGGCTCTGGATGAGATCTTCAAGGTCTCGCTGGTCAACAACAGCCGCGATGGCATCACCGGAGCCTTGATCATCGGCGACGAGTTCGTCGTGCAGGTGCTTGAGGGAGACCGCCGTCTGGTGAGCGAGTGCATGTGGCGCATCGTGCGGAACAACTGGCACAAGGACATCGAGTTGGTCGCCGTCAATCTCGTCCCGCACCGCCTCTTCGCCGAGTGGAGCCTGCAGCGGATCGAGGCTGCCGCCATCGGCAAGAAGGTCCTGAAGCCCTTCCTCATCGACGGTGCCTTTCAGCCCAAGCAGATGACCCAAGCCAGCATCGAGGGTCTCTGCCGTATGCTCTCGGACCAGGAGAGCGGGCCCCCCCGTTAAGTGGGGTCCACCTTGGTGCCACCAAGGAGGCCTCGAATTGCCCTTAGGCGGGGCTTGGCGGAGACGGGGTCCGCCGAACCCTGGATCCGATCTTCAGGCGAGCATGGACTTGGGACGGCTGCTCAAACCCTGCCCCATCATCGGAGCTGAACCTGGGCGTCCGGAAGGGTGAAACATCTCACGAGGTCCAACACTGTATGGGACAGAGCCGCCTCGTAGAATTGTGCGTCAGACTTCTGCACCGTTTACATGTTCGAGACGAAAGCTGGATTGGTCGTCACGATTGGGGCGCCACCGCTTGAGGCAATCGCTTCCGCTTCATGGCAGGGTGCGCCATTGGTGACACCCTCACTGGTTCGCTCTACCTTCCGGCCATGGCCGCCAAGTATCATCGTCATGTCGCCCTGACCGAGCCGCTCGCGCGGTTTTTGGACCAGCAGGTCGCGGCGGGGCGCTACGCCTCTGCCAGCGAGGTCATGCGGGCCGCTTTGCGGCTTCTGGAGCGCCAAGAGGGCAACGCGCAGGTCGCGAGGAATGACGGCGATGCCCATGAATAACATCTCCCGATCTGCCAACCAGCCTGCGTTCCTGATGGGCGCAGGCGAGATGGGCATCCTCATCCTTGAGCGCGACTGGTCGGGCTCGCCGCTTGGACCGGTGGACCTATGGCCGCAAAGCCTTCGTGTGATCCTCGGCTTCCTGCTGCGCTCACCTGTGCCCATGGTGCTCCTCTGGGGCGAGCATGGCGTCATGCTCTACAACGACGCCTACTCGGCGTTCGCAGGCGGGCGGCACCCGGAGCTCCTGGGGTCCAAGGTGCGCGAGGGCTGGCCGGAGGTGGCCGCCTTCAACGACAACATCATGAAGGTCGGTCTCGCTGGCGGCACGCTGCACTACCGCGACCAGGAGCTCGTCCTCAACCGCCGCGGCCGGCCAGAGCGAGTATGGATGAACCTCGACTACTCGCCGGTGCTCGACGAGAGCGGCGAGCCTTCGGGCGTCCTTTGTGTGGTGGCCGAGATCACGGAGCAAGTCGCGGCACAGCAACGGCGCGAAGCCGCGGAGGCAGCCCTTCGAGCCGAGCGAGACCGAGCACAAAGCGTTCTCGACAACATGGGCGAGGCGTTCGCCTTCCTCGACCGCGAGTTTCGCATCGTCGACATGAACGCCGAGGCGATGAGGCTCGAGCACCGCCCCAAGGAGGAGATCTTCGGCAAGACGCATTGGGAGGCGCACCCTGACGCAGCTCCTGAGGTGGGTGAACTCTACCGGACAGCCATGCGGGACCGCCGCGTCGTCATCCTCGAGCACCAGTATGTCTGGCCAGACGGACGCGACACCTGGATCGACATGCGCGCCTACCCGGTGGGCGATGGGCTTGCGGTGTTCTACCGCGACGTTACCACCCGCAGACGCGATGAGGAAGCGCTTCGCCGCCGGTCGGAGCAACTCCATGGCTTGGCCGAGGTTGCCAAGGCGGTGGCGCAGGCGCCTTCCCTCGAGCGGACGCTGGACGAGATCACCGACGCAGCTCGGCGTATCGTCGGAGCGCATCAAGGAGTGGTGAGCCTGACCCGCGGGCCCGACTGGAGCCAAGCGATCAACGCGGTGGCGCTCACGGACAAGTACGCCGCCTGGAAGAATTACGCCGTAATGCCAGGCGGGTCGGGCATCTACGCCTGGCTTTGCGAGGAGAACCGTCCCGCACGCTTCACTCAAGATGAGCTCGAGGCGCACCCGCGCTGGCGCGGCTTTGGTGCGCACGCCAAGGACCATCCGCCCATGAGGGGCTGGCTCGCCGCGCCCCT
>JANODF010000211.1:0-18026 GCA_031412555.1 Archangium sp.
TGGTGAGGAAGCCCTTGAGCTTCTCCAGCTTCTTCGCGCCGAAGCCCTTCACCTTGCGCAGATCGTCGACCTTGCCGAACGGCGTCTTGCTGCGGTGCTCGATGATGCGCTTGGCCGCCTTCTCACCGATGCCGGGCAGCAGATCGAGCTGCTGTGCCGATGCGGTGTTCAGGTTCACCACGCCGCTCACTTCCTTCTTGATCACCGGCTTGCCGGCGAACGCCGACCCCGCGCTCATCGCGAGAACCGCCACCGCCACCCACCCCATCACCTTCGTTCCCGTGTTCTTCATTTCAGTGTCCCCCCATCGAATCGGCCAAAGTGGCCTCCTGCGTCGACGAACCATTCGTCGAGGCAGCCCTGCTGGTGTTGCCTTCTGCCCGCTTCTCCTCGAGCTGCTCCCGCACGTGCAGCTTCCCGTCGAGCGGGAGCACGTCGAGGTACACGTTCAGGCTTCCGTCGCGGTTCACCCACGCGGTGCCTGCCTTCACCCACAACGTTCGTTTCTCTTCGCCTGGCTTCTCGGCCATCTCCTTGATGGAGAAGACCTGCAGCCGTTTTCCCGGTGCCAACACGCCCAACCTCCCTTGCAGCGTCGGCGTCAGTGCCGACGTACAGGGGGCATGAGCAGCGGCCGTGCCAGCGCGTGCCCTCTCTGGATCAACGGGATGAAGGGCTGCTGCAGGCTCGGCCAGCGATGGGACGCGGACGCTCCCAGGTGGACTCTCGGTTCCAGAGAGTCAGTCGCCGAAGTCGAAGTCGAGCTCACGCTGGTGACGCATGGAGAGCATGACGACGTCCTTGCTTCGTACGAGGTAGAGCACCACGTACTCGCCGACCAGGACCTCGCGCAGCATGCCGCCCCCGAGTCGTTGCCTCACCTTTTCGACGATGGGCGGCGGGCTGTTTCGCCCATAGAGCCTGCCCACGTTGGCCTGCTGACGGAGCAGCGGGAGCACCTCATCCTGAAGCCGGGCGACCGCGCGTTCAAACGCCTCGGGATGATCCGTGCGGAAATCTCTGAGCGCTTGAAGGTTGCGAACGTAGTTCGCCGTGCCGATCACCTTCCGCCGTGTCACTTCTTCTTCTTTCGCAAGCTCGCACGCAGGCTGGTGAGCTTCTTTTCGAACTCCGCTTCAGTCAGCACGCGGCCAGCGTCGAGATCGTCGAGTGAACGCTCGATGTCCTGCAGCTGCAGCATCTGCCCGCGTTCCCGCACCGCCTGCCGGTAGTAGTCGAGCTTGGCGATGTCGATCACCGCGACGTAGGCCTCGCCGTTCTTGGTGATGATCTTGTCGTCACCCGCGTGCGCCTCATCCACCAACTCGGAGAAGCGCGAGCGGGCGGCGCTCAACGGCACGATGTCGCGGGTGTACACGGTCATGTACGGAATTCTGTACGCCCGACCCGCCGCGGGTCAACCGGCCGGGACTCAGTCGAGCAGGAACGTGTACGTGTACACGAACGTGTAGCCGACCGTTTCGCCGCCCTTGGTGGCCGGCTTGAAACGGAACTTCCTCAGCGCATCGCGAGCGGCTTCGTTGAGCCCGTAACCCGGCCCGGAAATCACCGCGACGGCCGTGACCAGACCTTCGGGATCCAGCGTCACCTTGAGGCGCACCGAACCTTCGATCTCGTTCTTCTTCGCCTCGTCGGGGTACGGAATCTTCACCTCGCCCAGCATCACCGGCTCGGTGTCGGCACCTCCCGGAGGCGCGTAGCGCGGCGCTGCGTACGGCTTCACGTCAGCCGCATCGACGATCTTGTCGGAGGCCTTGCCGTAGGTGGTGTTGCCCACCTGCACGGCGAAACCACCTGCCTGGGTGGTCGACGACATCGAGATGCCCACCACGATGGGCACGGGCTTGGTGGGCGTCTCCGGCGGCGGCTCCTCGTTCGGAGGGGGCGGCACGTCTTCTTTCGGCTTCACCACTTCGGCCAGCTTCACCGGCGGCGGCTTGAGCTTCACCTTCTCGAGCGGCTTGGGCGGCTCCGGCTCGGGCTCCTCCACCTTGGGTGGGGGCGGGGGCGGCTCGTAGAACTCCATCTCGGTGGTCTTCGGCGGCGCAGCCCGCGACATCATCTCGGGCAGGCTGGCCATGGTGCCCACGTGCACCAGCATGGAGAACGCAAGCGTGCCCGCCAGGAACCAGAGGCTCTTGTCGTCATCTGAACGGTGCTGCCCGCTGGCGCTCATCGTGGTCACGGACCCGGTTTCAACGCGCGAACGCGCCTCGCCGGTTCCATCCTTCAAGTCAGGGCGAGCCCGCAGGCTTCGCTTCCTTTTGAATATTGAGGGCGAACTTGGCGATGCCAGCTTCCTTCACCTGGTCGATCAGCGTCATCACCTTGCCGTAGTTGAGCGATTGGTCGGCGCTGATGATGGCGCGCACCTCTTTGTCCTTGCCCACCGCGTCCTTCATCTTGCTCATCAACCCATCGGGGGTCATCTCGACGCCGTCGAAGTAGACCTTGGCGTCCTTGTCCATGGTGAGCATCACGGGGCCCTGCACGGTCTTCTCCTGGGTGTTCGCCGCGCGGGGGAGATCGACCTCCACCGTCTCGCGCACGATCATGTTCGCCGTCACCATGAAGATGATGAGCAGCACAAGCACGATGTCGACCAGGGGCGTGACGTTGATGCCCGTGATCTCGTCGCCATCGTCAGGAGTTCCGCCGCCAGCCATCGGTTATTTCCCCGTCGAACGGAGGTGACCGACCAGCGCGTGACCCAGCGCCGTGGCGCGCCAGGCGGTGTTCTTCACCGAGCGCTGCAGCACGTTGTAGCCAACCACCGCGGGGATCGCGACGGCCAGACCGACCGCCGTGGCCACCAGCGCCTCGGAGATACCCGTCATCACGGTCTCGGCGCCGCCCTTGCCGCCGGCCATGCCGAGATCCTTGAACGCCTTGATGATGCCGAGCACGGTGCCGAACAGCCCGATGAAGGGCGTGCTGCTGCCCAGCGTGCCGAGGAAGGAGAGGAAGCGCTCGTAGCGCGGGCGCTCACGGGCCATCGTCGCGTTGATGATCTGCTCGACGGAGTCGGGGCCCTTCGAGGCCCAGTCCAGACCCTCGCGCAGCACGGCCGCTTCCATGCCCTGGTGCTTGGCGATCTCCGCCTTCACGCCTTCGAGATCACCCTTGGCCAGCTTGAGCACCACGTCGCCGCTGTTGGGCAGGCGGTGCATCGCCAGGTAGACGCCGCGCTCCAGCATCACGGCGATCGAGATGATCGACAGAATGGCCAGAAGCCAGAGCACCCACTCGGCATTGCCGGTGAGGACTCCGAGGAGTCGCATGGTGAGCCAACCCTGGTGCTGCGGATTCGGTGCGGCCTGCGCCAGCAAGAGAAACGGGGTCATGGAACCTGGTGGGGGAAGCGATCGAAGAAAGGCCGGAAACGACTGCTGATCTCGTGGTTGGGGTGCCGAATGTCAACCAATTCGGCCGCCTTTCCGAGGGGGCAGCTGCCTGAACGCAAGAGCGGAGCCCCTGATTTCAATCAACCTGCACGGCGTCGCGCAGCGCGAAGGCGGCAGCCCTGACCTCTTCGAGCCTGGCCAGGGGCAGACCCGAGGCCGGGTGGGTCGACTTTGCCTGCGGTTCACCCAGGCCCGAGTCGCGCTGTTCTTTGAGCATGCCGAGGATGAGCGAACGCAGCTCATCGGCGTCGGGCAGGCCGACCATGGTGACGAGGTGCGAGTTCTCGGCGCCCGGCGTGGTGTCGGCGCCCGCGGTGGAGATGGTGAGCGACTTGAACCCGAACAGCCGCTCCAGCGGGCCCTGGTTGACCTCGATGTTCTGCACGTTCGCGTACGAAAGGGTGACCTCTTCGCGATTCCACGCGCCTTGCGCCACGCGCAGCGAGCGATCGCCCACCAGGTAGTGACGCAGCTCGAAGTCGACCCGGGTGGTGACCAGCGCCAGCCCGATGAGGAAGGCTTCGATGGCGAACACCCCCAGGGCGATCACCACGCCCCAGCCGCGCAGCTTGGCCACCGCGGCGATCACCGCGATGCCCACCCCGATGAATTGGTTCAAGAACCCGAAGAGCGTCTGCAGGTAGCGATAAGCGAGCCACTTGTCCGACGGCTTCAGGCTGCGCACCAGCGAAGTGCCTTCAGGCAGATGCGGCGGCGAGAGGTCGAGCTTGAGCAGCGGCAGGAAGATCGGCTTGAGCAGGCGTAGGAGCAGCTCCATCACGGCACCTTCTTCGATGCGGCGAGGGCGGAAGCGGCCTGCTGGAGCGCATCGCGAATCTCCACCAGGACTGCGTCGGTGCTCTGGGAAGCCGGATGCGGCTCATGCGCTTCGCTGCGAACCCCGCGCATCATCGCGTACAGGTAGTCGCGAATGGCGTTGAAGTCCTTCACGCCCACGATGGTGAGGTTTCCGCCTGCGCCCGAGCCGGCGGTCTGCACGGTGACGGTGCCGATGCCCAGCCAGCGCTCGATGATGTTCTGCGAGAGGTGGATGTCCTGCATGCGCGCGTAGGTCAGCTGCATCTCGCGCCGGAAGAGGATGCCGTAGCCCATCGAGACGCCGTTCGGATCGAAGCGGTACCAGAGCGTGTGGTAGCGGAAGTAGAGCGGGATGAAGACGATCGGCGCTGCGAACAAGAGCGCCAACGCGGTGAGCAGGTACAGCCACAACAATGCAGGCTCGGGCCTCGTGATCGCGTGCACCCGATTTTCCAGGGCCGCCAGTTCCGACGTGTTCATGAGGCGAAGCTAAGTCGTCAGGCCGGGAATCGGGCCCACGATCTTCGAGTCATTCACGCCTTGCCAGTTGGTCGGGTTACCGAGGTAGCGGTAATCGAACCGCGGCTCACCGAACGTGGTCCACGGCAGGCCGAGCGCGTTGGCGAGCGACACGTAGAGGTTGTTGAGCGGCGTGGCGATGAGCGGCACATAGCGCCCCGTGCGGATGGCGCCCTTGAGCCCGCCATAGAGCCGAATGGGCATGTTGCTGTTGTTGTGCGCACCCGAGTGGTTGATCTCGTTGAGCACCACCACCACCGTGTTGTCGAGCAACGTGCTGCCGTCGGGCTCACGCACCTCGCGCAGCGCAGTGAGGAAGGCGGCGAGCTGTTCCGCGTACCAGCGCTCGATGCGGCGCTTCTTGTCGTAGGAGTCGAGCTGTGCGGGCGTCTCGGGTTCGGCGGTGCCGTTGTACGCGTCGTGGCTCAGCGGGTGATGGCCGTCCGGTGAAGGACTGCCCCCGGCGCCCAGCGGCGCGGTGAAGCCGGGCAGGAAGCTGAAGATCTGATTCGTGGCGGGGAACGTCCACGAGAGCGTCGCCACGCGCGTCACGTCGCAGGCCAATGCGAGCACCGTCTGATCCATCATCAGCTTCACGCGCTCGGGGAACTTGAGCGGATCTCCCAGGTTGAGATTCGCGGCCGGCGCGTCGGGGCTGTGACAGGCGAGGTTGGTGAGGTCGGGCGCCTGGGTCAGCCGCGCCTGCACGTCGCGATACGCGTCGAGGTGCTGCTGCAAGCGCGCACGATCGGGCGTGCCCAGGTGGCCCTTGAGTTCTTCGAAGCGCGTGTACGATGCCTCGAACGAACTCCTGCGGCGGTTCATCTTCTTTCGCAGCGCCTCTGCAGCGGGGTCGATGCCGGGCACCCGCGGGATGCCGGTGAAGAGCGTGTCGAACGACAAACGAGGGTCGTCGATGATCGGCAGGCGCTGGCCGTTGGCGAAGCTCAGCCCGAAGTTCGTGTACGAGTTGCACCCGAGCTGGAGCGACTTGATCCGCGTGGTGGTACCCAGTTCCTTGCCGAGCGCCACGTCGATGGAGTCGCCCACCGTCTCCCATTCCACCGTGTCGGTGCCGCCGCTGTTCACGATGGTGCCGACGGGAAAGCGGCCGGTGAGCATGGCGATCTGCGACTCGTGACCGACGGTCAGCTCGCGGGTGGGGTTGCCGTTCGCGGCGGGCGGCTTGAGCGGGTGGGGCCCCACGCAGCCGGCGAGATCGGTGAGACCGAAGGGCAGCTTGGTGCCGTCGGTCCACTTCCGGCTGAAGGTGTCAGGCTGCGCGAGCGTGGAGAGCCGCTCGACGGAATCGAAGTGCACCGTGATGTCCTTGAACGGCACCAGCGGCAGCATCGAGTGCAGATCGCCCGTGGGGTCGTAGCCCCAGTCGCTCTCCGAGCTGTCGGGACGCACGTGGTAGTACTTGTGCGCGACGCCGTTGGGCTGGAACCAGAACACGATGCGCCTGGGTGCCGGCGCAGGCGCGGCGAGTGCGTTGCGCGGCATGAGGGTCTGCAACAACGGCAGACCTGCGGCGGCCTTCAGGAGCAATCGGCGGTCGAGTTTCACGAAGCTTCTCCGGCAGCAGCGGAACGCTGCGCGAGACAGACGGGAGCGAAGCGGGCGGCAGGCCGAGGCGCAGCGAGCCAGATCAAGGCGCTTCTCCGGGCAGGGACGGACGGGTGAACAGCTCACTGCGCAAGAGGCCGGTGACCAGGCCCGACAAGCTGCCCGACTCTTCGAAGAACGGCGCGGCCCGCGTGCGCATCGCGCAGTACTCCGCTTGCGTGACGGCGCGGCGCAGCGCCCAGGTGGAGAACTGTCTGGCCACGCAGGAGCGCACCTTCGGATCGTTCACCAGCACACGCGCGAGATCCGCCAGGCCATCGACTTCGGCCGTGGGCAGCTTCGCGGTGGCGTCGATCGGGTGCCCATTTTCCGTGACTCGGAAACGCCCCACCGCATCGAAGTTCTCGAAGGGGAAACCGAGCGGATTGATGACCGAGTGACAACCGCGGCAGGCCGGCACGGTGGTCGCCGTCGTGAAACGATCGCGCGTGGTGTTGAAGCCCTCGGCCGCGGGCAATGAAGTGTTCACGCTCGCATCGGGCGGAGGGAGGTCGTTGCACAGCGCGTGACGAAGCAAGAAGACGCCGCGGTGCACCGGGTCGGAAGACTCGAAGCGACCGTACGCGGTGAGCACGGCCGGCTGACCGAGAATGCCCACGCGCCGCTCACTGTCGCTGGCTCTCGACTCAAGCCCGGTGGCCGCGGGCAGACCCAGGTTGCGC
This sequence comes from Archangium sp., assembly GCA_031412555.1. Lineage (GTDB taxonomy): Bacteria > Myxococcota > Myxococcia > Myxococcales > Myxococcaceae > Archangium_A. The sequence goes on from JANODF010000211.1 coordinate 7,055, forward strand.
GCGACCGCTTCGTTGACCGCGATTCTCGGTGAGAGCATCAACGACTCGAACGAGCTGCTGGTGACGCGCGCCTCCGTGGCGAGGAATGCGTCGAGCGCCTGACCGTACGCCAGTCCATCCGCGCCATCTCCGGGGGCTTTGAAGAGCGGGTAGAGCATCGGCTGCCGCGTGGTGGCCGCGAGCGACTCTTCGATGGTGTTCACCTTCTCGGGCGCGACCCAGTGTTTGATGAAGTCGGCGAAGGTTTCGTCGGCGCGCGGGTCGGCGAGCATGCGCGCGACCTGGGCCTCCAGGCCTTCCGTCGTCTCCAGCGCGCCTTGTTCTGCCGCGTCGAGCAGCGCGGCGTCGGGCGCCTGATGCCAGAGCGTCGAAGCGAGCCGCTCCGCCAGCACCGTTCCGCCCACCACGCCGTCGGCCGGCTGCTGAAAGAAGAAGAAGTCGGGCGACGCGAGCAGCGACTGCAGCGCGGTCTGCACACCATCTTCGTACGTGCCCTCGGTGCGGGCGGCGTCGTAGCCCATCAGAATGCCGTCGACTTCGGTGGTGCTGAGCGTGCGGCGCCAGAGCCTGCGGCCGTAGTGCTCCACGAGGGTGCGAACACAGACGCGCTCGTCACCGCCCGTGCAGGTGTTGAACGCTGGCCGGGTCATCGCGCCCAGCGAGACTTCTTCGGCCGCGAGAATGGCGGCTTCGGCCCAGACCGTCGTTCCACTGCGCGCGCGGAAGAATCGTTGCTTGGGGCTGATCACTTCGTCGCTCGAGGTGAGGCGCGAAGCGAAGGCGTGCGTGGTGTCGCCGAGGATCGCGCTCACCGTGCGGTCGAGCTCGCGTGAGGTCAGCCGCTGCAGCTCGTGTTCACCGGCCGAAGGCGTGATGCCGGCGCACTCGCCTGTCGCGGCTTCGATGGGCGGGGGCGTGCGTTCCTTCTGGTCGATCGTTCCCGTGCAGGCCGCGAGGGCCAGCGCGAGACAGGGGAGGCGGCGCATCACAAGAAGAGACCGTGAGAAGGCGCAGGTCGCAATGTGCGCAGCGCAGAACATTGCAGCGTGGCGGTTCAGCTCAGCTTCGATGGTGATCTCGGTGGTGGTCATCAGCTTGTGCACGGGGCAACGGCTCACCACGTGAAACAAGCGCGTGCGCTTCTCCTCGGTCAGCGGGCCGACGAACTGCAAGCTGACCGACAGGCCGTACTTTCGAGTCATCACGCTCGAGCGGAAAGTTGCGGCGCCTGGCGTAGGAGTGCGCCGTGAGCGCCTTGCACGCAGCCAACGACGCATCGAACAGGTCATGCGGACTGGGCGCAGATTCAGCCCCGCCGTTGGCCAGGGAAGTGTCGGATTGGATGAGGTGTCCACCCTCGTCGAAGTGCAGCACCTGACGAAACACGTTCGGCGTCTCGGACTCGGTCTTCACGATCGGGGTCATTGTTGAAACCGAGCCCAGCCGCGCTCATGCTTCGGCCCATGGTCTCAGCCGGCGTGGTGGCAGTGGCGATGATGCTCGGCAGTCACTTCGAAGCACCGCGTGAGGCGAAGTTCCGATTGCTGGCGCAGGCGCCTGAGGCGGGCAGGTCTGCCGATCAGCGTGAGCTCGACGAGCTCAACCGCACCCGGCCGAGCTTCGTGCCGGGCGTGGTCGTGCTGAGCGCGGGGGCCGGCGCCGGGCTGCTCGGCGTGTTGTTCATCGGGCTGGCGTTCATCGAGCTCAATTCGTTTGCGGGCACCGTCGGCCTGATCGCGGGCCTCGTCTTCGTGCCCACGGGGGCCGTCGCGATGGTGGTCGGCGTGGTGATGTTGATCGTCGCGGCCATCGTGAGAGGCGTCACCGATGATCGTTTGCGTGAGCTGCGATCAGTGCAGCCCAGTGCCGAACGAGCGGCCATGCGCGGTCTCGTGCTCGCGCGGTTTTGACGTACACCGCTCATCCCGAGCGGACTCGAGGGATTACCTCTGCTTCGCGCCGCAAGTGACCTTCCACAGCGCTGCAAGTGACCCCTCGACTGGGCTCGGGGAGACCAATCAGGGCGCGACGGTGTAGCTGAGCCCCGTGTCTTCCGAGCTGCAGTTCTGCCCGCGCATCGTGACGGGGTAGGTCCCCGGCGGAAGCTCCGGAGGGAAACCCACGAATGCGCCGCGCGCTGCGCTGTACGTGCTGGTCTCCAGCGCGACGCCGCCGATCAAGACGTCGAGCACGCGAGGCATGTTCTCGCCCATCACCAACACGGGATCCCCTGCGATCGCGGGCGGGGTGATCGAAGTCACCCGCGGCGTGGGCAACGTCTCGTCGCAGACGTAGAAGCGGAACTGCTCGAAGTCCTGCGCGCCGCGGTTGTCGCGCACCACCAACCAGAGCTGGCCGGTGCGCCGTTCAGGCACGGGATCTTCGGGGAACTTCGCCGAGCCGGGCGCGAAGAAGGTCGTCGCGTCGGTGGAGGTCACGTCGAAACGTTCGCGGCTGAAGCGCCCATTGCTGGAGTACCAGGCGCCCACCACCACCTCCTGCTTCTCAATCGGTCCTGTCGGCTGGACCTCTGTGTAGAGCTCGCGCGACGCTTCAGGCACTTCCACGCCGAGCGCGACTTCCTGGCCCGGGCGCACTTGCAGGCGAGCACCGAGCGGCAGCGGCGCGCCGTCGAAGGTGAGGTTGCTGATGGTGGGGTTCTGATTCTTCTGCGCCTTCTCGCTCACCACGATGCGGGTCAGGCCGATGGCCGCGGGCGTCTCCTTGTTCTCGATGCGGCGGAACACGTTGGTGAGCTCGTCACCCATCGCCGACAGGTTCACCTCTTCGGCGATCACGATGGCCATCACCTGGCCTACGCTGCCGTTCTGGCGAACGCCGTCTTCGGGCGCGAGCACGTCGAACACGGTGGACGACGACGAGTAGACGGCCGAGTTCTTCGCGCCGAAACCCAGCAGCTTGAGCCCTTCCGGGTACTCGGTGATCAAGGTGGGCTTCACGAGGATCGAGGCGTCGTTGCAGGCGCTGCGGTTGAGGTCTTGCGGATCCGGCTCGCAGCCGACCCAGATGATGGTGCTGGGCTGGCCCACGCGCGTGGGGTCGCCGAAGAGCACGCTCACGGTGCTCGGTTGACCGGGCGCGACCTCGGGTGGATCCGAGACGATGGAGAGAATCCGCAACGAGTCGACCAGCGTCTCCGGCGTGAACTGCACTCCGCACGAAGACGCGAACATCAATGCCATCAGCAGGTGAGCGCGCATCACCACTCTCCTCGGAGACCGAGCGTGGGCAGAATCGGAATGCCCGTCACGTAGGCCGACTGCGTGTAGTTGTGGTTGTAGAAGTACGCCTCGGGGTTCTGCTGATTCGTGACGTTCTGCACGTCGAGGTAGACGACGAAGGTCCACGAATCGAAGACGAACCGTTTGTCGAGGCGCGCGTCGAGCTGGAAGAAGTCGGGGAGCCGCTCGCTCCACGGCAGGCCCGGCAGCGGCACGGTGTAGTTGCCGTTGGTGTCGAACAACGAACCGAGCACCGGGGTGACCAGCGGGCCGGAAGAGAAGCGGAAACGCAGGCCGAGGCTCAGATCCCACGGGAGCTTGAAGCTGGCCACCGCCACCAGGTTGTGCGGTTGATCGAGCGGGCCGGGCGCGAACTGCACGCCGCCGAAGTAGTCGCGCTCGAAGCGGGTGAGGCTGTAGGCGACCCAGCCGACGAAGTAGCGGGTGGGCCGAACGCGCAGCAGCACCTCACCGCCGTACGCGCGCCCGTAGCCCTTGCTGGTGAAGCGCGTCTCGTTGCCGGCGATGGCGATGTCGCTGCCTTCGCCGCTGGCGAGCGTCTGGCGCGCCTGGTTGAAGAGCGGCTTGTAGTAACCCTGAACGTCGAGCTCGAGCAGGTCGAAGAACTTCGCCTCTGCTCCGGCCATGAAGTGCCACGCGCCTTCGGGGAGCAGGTCGGGATTTCCGAAGACCGGCGAGAGCTGGCCGGTGCGGTAATCCGGAGGCTGCTGGTACATCGCCGCGCCTCCCTTCAAGGTGAACTGCGGAATGATCGACCAGCGCGCCGAGAGCCGCGGGTTGACCCACACCTTCTTCATGGTGGTCAGCTCGCCGTCGAGCCGCAGACCACCGCGCACCTGCACCGACTCGAACGGAGTCCACGTCGCGTCGACGAACACGCCCGGCTCGACGTAGGTCCGTGCTTCGGTCTGCGCGATCAAACGCCGCGTGACGTAGGGATCAGGCAGCTGGTTCGCCTTGAACGGCGGCGGCTGCTGGGCATCGAGGAAGGCGGGGGTGATCAACGCATCGAGCCCCGCACCGAGCACCAGCTTTGCTTCGGGAATGTCGATGCGGAAACGTTCGCGCAGCTGAATGGGCACCTGGGTGGCGCGGAAGAAGATCTCCGTGGTGGCGCCTTGCTGCTCGGTGATGTCGAAGCCGATGGAGTTGCGCGAGGTGAACGTCACCCGCTCGTGGAGCTTCTGATCGATGCCCACCACCAGCCGGTTGTAGAGCTGCGAGTTGCCGGCGGCTCCTCTGTTGCCTTCCACGTCGTTGTCGAGAAACGGGTTGGGCCGCAGGAACGCCCACTGATCCGACGAGCCGAAGATCATCACGAAGAAGCGGTTGCGGCTGTTGGCCACCTTGCGCTCGGCGCGCACCTGGTAGTCCCAGAACTGCGGGGCCCGCGCGAAGCCCAACGCGTTCTGCAGGTTCGCCGGCACGAAGGTCTCGACTGCGAAGGGCACGGTGAGCTGGGCGAGGCCGAAGCGGCCGGCGGCGCTCACGCTCCAGAGGTCGGTGAGGGGCGCCTCGACGTTGGCGGAGATGTCGAAGAAGTTCACGTCGACCGCGCCGTGAATGCCCTTCTTCGAAGGCGTCTTCACCTCGGCCTGAATGAGGCCACCGATGCTGCGGCCGTAGTCGACGCCGAAGTTGCCGGGCTGAAACGAGATGCTCTCCACCGTCGCCGAGTTGAAGGTCGCGTTGAGGCCGGCGAAGTGGAACAGCTGGGGAATCTGGATCTCGTCGACGTAGATGCGCGAGTCCCACGCCTTGCTGCCGCGCACCACCAGCGCCGCGCCACCGAACGGTGAACGCGCCACGCCGGGCAGGTTCTGCACCACCTTGAAGGCGTCGTTGCGGGCGCCCGCGACCATGCGGAACTCGTTCTGGGTGAGCCTGACCTGAGAGGCCTCGCGGCGATCCTTGTTGCCGCGCACCACGGTGACGTTGGGATCGCCGGTCGAGCGCAGCACGTACCGAACCTCGGTGCGTTCGCCCGCGCGGATCTCTTCGGTCGCGGTGTAGCGCTCGAACTGCGGCGCGCTGACCTTCACCTCGACGGGCCCCACCGGGACGTCGGTGAACTCGAAGGCGCCTTCCGCATCGGTCTCGGTGCTCAGCTCGCCCGCGGTCACGGTCGCGGCGGGAATGGGCTCGCGCGTGCCGGCGGCGGTGAGCCGGCCTTTCAGGTTCACGACCGGAACACCGGCGTCCATCACCACGGGTACTTCGACCTGCTGCTGCTGAACGACGAACTGGCTGCTGTACTGAATGCGCACCGGCGTGGGCACGCCGTCGAACTCGGCGGGGGTGAACTCGAGCTGCTTCGCGGCGGCGATGGCCGCTTCGTCGAACTCGGGTCCGGCGCTGCCCACCACCTTGACGTCCATCACCTTGCCGTCGGCGCCGATGTCGATCTCCATCACCACCACGCCGCCCACGCCCGCGTCGGCGAGTGAAGCGGGGAAGACGGGCTCCACCGGTTTGATCAGCGTGGGCATCTTGGGGGGCGTCTGCGCGAACGCGGACACCGCCAGCAGCAGGACCAGAGCCAAAGCACGTCGCACGACCCGTGCGTTTAGCCCAGAGGGCGGTCTGATGCAGGTAGAGAGGATCGGGTGAGCACGTTTCTCCAATCGGTCGCCCTCCTGCGCACGCGTCGCTTCGGCACGTACTGGGTGGCCACCCTGCTCTCGAACATCGGCACCTGGTCGCAGCAGGCGGCGCAACCGTGGTTGATGCTCAGCCTGACCGGCTCTTCTTTCATGGTGGGCCTCGACGCCTTCGCGATGGCCGCGCCGGTGTGGTTACTGACGCTGGTGGGGGGCGTGCTGGCGGATCGCGGTGATCGCCGACGAATCATTCTGATCTTCCAGACGCTGCAGATGTTGTGTCCGTTGGCTCTGGTGGTGTTGTTGCTCACTGATCAGGTCAAGCCCTGGATGATCATCGTGCTGTCGGTGATCGTCGGCATCACCGATGCGTTGTCGATGCCGTCGTTCAAGTCGATCGTGCCGTCGTTGGTGAAGCCGGAGCAGATCGGCACCGGCATCGCGCTCAACTCGATGCAGTTCAATCTCTCGCGCATCCTGGGGCCGACGATCGCGGGGCTGCTGCTCGCCAGCGCGGGTGCCGCGGCGTGTTTCTCGCTGAGCGCGGCCTCCTACGTGCCGTTCATCATCGTCGCGTTGTGGGCGCTGCCGCGAGGGGCGCCTGAACCCGCAACCATTCGTCGTCCGCTCTCGGCGGGTTTCAAAGACATTCTGCGCGACCCGGTGCTCCGCGGAGCGCTGCTCACCGTGTTCATCACCAGCGCGTTCTGCGGCCCGCTGATCACCTTCTGCCCGGTGCTGGTGAAAGAAGCCTTCGCGGGGGACGCCGGAGCCTTCAGCCGGGCGCTCTCGGCCTTCGGCGTGGGTGGAGTGCTGGGCGCGCTGCTATGCTGTCAATCGAAGGCCGCTTCGAGCGCCGCAAGCTGAGCACGCGCGCGGGCGCGCTCTATGGCTGCCTCGTGCTGGTCGCCGCCATCGTCCCGTGGTCGTGGGCGTTGCCGGTGGTGTTGGTGTTCGCGGGCATCTCGATGAGCGTGAGCAACACGCAGGCGAACTCGATCCTGCAGATCGCCTCGGGGCCGCTGCTCCGCGGGCAGACCGCGAGCCTGATGATCTTCTCGGTGCGCGCGGGCGTGTCGTTGGGCAGCGTGTTGACGGGGTTGACCTCGCAGTACCTCGGCATTCGGGAGGCGTTGCTGATCAACGGCGTGCTCGCGGTGAGCCTGCACGTCTGGCTCGGGTCGAAGTGGAGCAAGGCGCCCCTTTCGTTCGTCGCCACGGCCCGGTGATCAGGCCGTCATTCCGCCGTCATTCCGCCGTCATTCCGCCGTCGATGACGTGCTCCCTGCCGGTGATGAAGGACGATTCGTCGGAGGCGAGGAACACCGCCAGCGAACAGACCTCCGAGGCTTCAGCCAGCCGGCCCAGCGGAACTGCAGCGAGCCCCGCGGGTCCTTCGGCGGCGGGCGTTGTGATGAAGCCCGGGTGAATCGAGTTCACCCGGATGTTCTGGAACGAAGCATACGGCGTGCGGAGAACTGGTCCTCCACCACATTCGCCAGGGACACCTCGCGGAACGTGTCGGTTCGAGCGAAGATCGACGTCTCGCTCAGCGCGGGTTAACAACAGGGAGCAAAGGAGATCCTCATGAGCAACGAACACCGCATCACGCTTCGGGGCCCGGCACTCGAACAGCAAGGAATGTCGGGTCACCTTCTTCGTGATCTCGTCGGCTTGCTCGTTCAGGGCACTGAGCGTTCGCTTCGGTATCGGATTGAGGGCAGAAGCACGGCCAGAGGCACCGCGCCTGCATGGCTTCGTTCAGCCTCAGATTTTCAGCTGGTCACGATGACCGAAGCCAGAGGCGAACGAACGCTCGAGGTGAGAGCGCGGCCTCTTTTGGAGTCCATGCCGGGGCGATTCGGAGCAATGGCCCTGTCGGAGGACATCGACCCACGGCGGTCGCCGTTCGAATTCTTCGAAGACGCGCTCTCGGATGCACTACTCAACAAGTCTGACAGTGATGCGTTCGATCATCCGCTCCTGGAGACCTGCGCGGGTGTCGGTTCCGTATTGGGGGCGGGCCTCGATTCCATCGAGATCAAGAACGGTCGTACCCTGCTGGTCGATCGCGAGGGCGTCGGGAGAGTTGCTGCGCTGGCAAGCGTATCGTTCAGCCCCCGGGCCATCCGACTGGCGGGTCGCCTCGAGACCATTCGGCACAGCGACTGCCGTTTCACATTGATTCTCGCGAACGGCACGAAAGTGGCGGGGACGGCGAAGGATCTGGGGCCTGAGAAGTTGCAGGCTGGATTTGGCCACGAGGTGATCGTGAGCGGTACCGCCGACTTCCGCCCGTCCGGCCGCCTGCTGCGAATCACGGCTGAAGAAGTCGAGCCTGCGAGTGAGAAGGACCTCCAGATCTTTGCCGCCATCCCGCGCCCTCTCAAGGCTGCGGCTTCTGAGCGGCCGACCGCCGGCGGAGGCTTCGCTGCTCTTCTGGGCAAGTGGCCCGGCGATGAGCCCACGGAGCAGCTCCTCGAGCAATTGAGAATCATGGCGTGAGGTCTGACCCGAGGTGGTTTGCCGACACCAACATCGTCTTTCACGTCCTTCGTGGGACCCCGCTGGGAAGGCATTTGGTCAGCGCCCTGCAGTTTCGGGCGCGTGCTTCGACACCGCTCATCAGCGTCGTCACGCAAGCCGAGCTCTATTCGTTGGCATTGTCGAACGACCACGGCGAAACCAAGCGCGCCCGACTTGAGGAAGTCCTCAATGAGCTGGTGATCGTGGACATCAATTCACGGCCAATCATCGATCGGTACGCAGTGATCGATGTCGCCAGCCACCGGCTTGGCAGAAGCATGGGAAAGAACGACCTCTGGATCGCGGCCTCGGCGATCGAAACTGACTCGGTGCTCCTCACGACAGATCACGACTTCGACCATCTGTCGCCCACCCACCTGCGCCTCTGGTGGCTGAACCCCGATGCGACATCGTGGTCCTCGGCGCCGCCGTAGAACGCTTGAGCCCCGCCGCGTCGTCTCGCAGGGCTGGAGGAAAGCGGCCTCCCTGGGAAGGCTGGCGCTCGGCCGCTCAGACGCCGGTGTCGACGGTTCAGTTCCGCACTCGGCGCCCCGCCAGAAAGGGGAAGGTGTGGTGGCAGTCGCGAGTTAGGCTGCTCAACGCATGGCGGCCGGGGAAGAACGACGCAGACAAGCGGTCGAAGCACGCATCTCCCGCGTGCGTCGGCACTTGAACCTCGAGGTGCTGCTTCGGGCCGCGGTGGGCCCCGTCTGGGTCGCCGTCACCGCTTTCGTCGTCTGGCGCATCTTCGTGCAGAAGGGCCTGTTCATCGCCGGCCCCCTGGCGCTCGTGCTCGGTGCGTTCGTCACCTGGCTGCTGGTTCGCAATCAGGGCGTCAGTCAGGCGCGCGCCGCGGTGATCGCGGATCGACAGGCGGAAGCAGGTGGTCTGCTGCTCACCCGCCTCGAGATGCCCGTCGGTGAGTGGGAGCTCGGCCTCAACCAGCAGCTCAAGGCCATCCCGCTCCCCGAGATTCAGCTGCGCAGGCCCGCTTCGTTGATCGGTCTTGCGTTCTGTTTCCTTCTCGTCGGAATGTTGGTGCCGCAAGCGCAGAGCGTGCTCGTTCCTCCGAACGCCGCGGCGGCCACCCGGGTGGAAGAGCTCGCCGAGAAGATGGAGGCGATCGCCAAGGAAGAGCCCGCCGAGCAGGCCGCGCTTGCTGAGCTGCAGCGTCTTCAGGAAGAGCTTGCTGACAACTCATTCGATGCCGCTGATTGGGAGGCGGCCGACGCGCTCGAGCAGCAGGTCGACAAGCAGGCCGCCGAAGCGTCTCGTGAACTCGAACGCGCTGAGAACGCTGCGAAGAACCTCGAGAACGCGATGGCCAACGCGCAGTCCGGGGAATCGGAGAAGCGCGAGCGTGACGAACTCGAGCAGGCGTTGATGGATCTCTCCGACGGCCAGGCCAACTCCGGCGAGCAGGCGATGAAGCAGGCGATGGGCGAGGGGCAGAACGGCAAAGACGGTGAAGAGGGCGAGGGCAAAGACGGCGAAGGGAAGGACGGCGAGGGGAAGGACGGCGAGGGTAAAGACGGTCAGCAGGGCAAAGACGGTCAGCAAGGCAAAGACGGTCAGCAGGGCAAAGACGGTCAGCAGGGCAAAGACGGTCAGCAAGGCAAAGACGGTCAGCAAGGCAAAGACGGCCAGAGCCCCGGCAAGAGCGGACCCACCAGCAAGCAGGTGAGCGATCTCCGCAAAGCCCTCGCACAGCGCCAGGACCAGCTCTCCAAGCAGTTCAGCAAAGGCAACTCCCCGCAGGCGAAGCGGCCTTCTTCCGGCAAGAGCCCGAGCGAAGGCAAAGGATCAGGCGAGGGGCAGGGCGAGGGCGAAGGCAAGGGCGAAGGAAAAGGCCAGAGCAAGACCGGCACCAACGACGGTGAGCACGCCTCGCGCGGTACGGAAGAAGGCGGCGCAGGTCGCGGCGGTGACGCGCAAGAGCTCGTCTTCGGCGGCAGCGCCGAGATGGATCCCGATCGCCTCAAGTACGAAGCGCTGCCCGAAGGAAACGGCGGCGAAGGTGAAGAACTCTTCGGCCTGCGCGGCACCAACCCGAAGACGAACCCAGACGGCACCATCAGCACCGGAACCGGTCAGAGCGCCTCAGGCGATCAAGCAGCTGGTTACGACGAAGGGGCGATGAGGCCCCGCAACCGCGCGCTCGTTCAGCGGTACTTCGATTCAAAGTAGTTCGAGGGGAGTCCACGTGTCGGATCAGCTGCTCACGCCGCAGGAAGTCCAGGCCGCAGGCGAGTCGATCGCCAGGCTCAAAGCCGGGCTCAACCAGGTCATGATCGATCAGACCTCGGTGGTCGATCGCGTCACCACGGCGATCCTCGCGCGCGGTCACCTGCTCCTCGAAGGTCTGCCGGGTCTGGGCAAGACCGAGCTCTGCAAGGGCCTCGCGCGCCTGATGGACCTGCCGTTCAAGCGCATCCAGTTCACGCCCGACCTGCTGCCCGGCGACATCACCGGCACCTACGTCATCGACTCAGAAACGCGCGCCTTCACCTTCCGCGCCGGCCCGCTCTTCGCCTCGGTGGTCCTGGCCGACGAGATCAACCGCAGCTCACCCAAGACGCAATC
>JANODF010000212.1:0-8380 GCA_031412555.1 Archangium sp.
AGCTGCAGATGGCCAAGAGCTACCGCGTCGACGTGGCGTTCCGTTTCGCCGTCGATGACGGCCGTCACCAACGCACCACGGTGCGCCTGGTTCGCCTGGTGCTCGACCGCAACGGCATCAAGCGCATGACCGATCTGGTGCCCGAGACCGTGGTCACCGAGAGCGCGCCCACCTGGGTGAACGTGCCCCCGGCCCGGCCTCCAGCACCGAAGCAGCCGGTGGCGCCGCCCGTGACGCAGCAAGTCACCGACTGAGACGCCCGCATCGTGCGCTCTTTTGCTAGAGCGCCGCTCTCCATGACTGACTACCTCCCCCGCGTCGCGGTCGATTGGCACAAGACGCTCGAGCAGATCCTCTCGCTCGCCCAGAAGTCGGGCCCCCGTGGCCTGTTGGTGTTCGATCTCGACTCCACGGTGTTCGACAACCGGCCCCGTCAGGCGCGCATCGTTCGTGAGTTCGGCGCGGCGAAGAAGCTCGACCTGTTGCTCGGCTGCCAGGCCTGGCACTTCACCTCGGGTTGGGATCTGCGCGGCGCCACCAGGTCGTGCGGCATGAGCCAGGCCGATTCAGACGCGCTCTACCCGGAGCTCAAGGCGTTCTGGCAGGAGCGCTTCTTCACCAGCGACTACGCCCGTGACGACATCGAGATCGTGGGCGCCCCGCGGTACCTGCACTCGCTCGACTACGTGAAGGCGCGCGTCATCTACGTCACCGGCCGCCACGAAGGCATGCGGCCCGGCACCGAAGCGTGCATCGAACGGTGCGGCATGCCGATGCCCAGCACCGGCGGGCACGTGCAGCTTCTGATGAAGCCTTCGCTCCCTGATGATGATGATGCGTACAAGCGCACCACGCACGATCACCTGCGCTCGATGGGCACCGTGATCGCCGCGTTCGACAACGAGCCGCAGCACATCAACGACTACGCCACCAAGTTCCCCGAGGCGATCCCGGTGCACCTCGCGACCGATCATTCGGGCCGCGACGTGAAGCTCGATCCCCGCTGCATTTCCATTCCGCACTTCGCGATCTGACGTTACACACCGCGCTCTTCAATCGATCATCAACAAGGAGTCTTCAGTGGCCAGCACCGAGTCGATGCTGACGATGTACCGGAAGATGCTGCTCGCTCGCCGCTTCGAGGAGAAGGCCGGGCAGGCGTACGGCCTCAAGAAGATCCAGGGCTTCTGCCACCTCTACATCGGCCAGGAGGCCGTGGTGGTGGGCGTGAACGAAGCGTTGCGCGCCAGCGACTGGGTGATGACCGGCTACCGCGATCACGTGCACCCGCTCGTTCGGGGCGCTGACGCCGGCATGTTGATGGCCGAGCTGTACGGCAAAGACACCGGCTACTCGAAGGGGAAGGGCGGTTCGATGCACTTCTTCGACATCGAGCACGGCTTCTACGGCGGCTACGGCATCGTGGGCGGCCAGATCCCCCTGGCGGCCGGGCTCGCCTTCGCCTCGAAGTACCGCAACGAAGATCGCGTCACCGTGTGCAGCTTCGGAGACGCCGCGGCCAACCAGGGCGCGATGCACGAGACGTTCAACATGGCGGTGAAGTGGAAGCTGCCGGTGCTCTACATCGTCGAGAACAACCGCTACGGCATGGGCACCGACATCGCGCGCGTGTCCTCCGTGCCTGAGATTCACAAGCGGGCGCCGGGTTGGGCGATGCGCGGCGAAGCGGTCGACGGCATGGACGTGCTGACCGTGTACGAGAAGGCCAAAGAGCTCATCGAGTGGATCCGCGCGGGCAACGGCCCCGTGCTGCTCGAGGCGAACACCTACCGTTTCCGCGGGCACTCGATGTCTGACGCGGCCACCTACCGCACGAAAGACGAAGTCGAGCTGGAGAAGCAGCGCGACCCGATCCTCAAGCTGCGCCAGGTGCTGCTCGAGAAGAAGGCGGCCACCGAAGCCTCGCTCGACGCGATCGACGAAGAAGAGAAGGCGATCATCGAGAAGGCGCTGGCCTTCGCCGACGCCTCGCCGCTCCCGCCCGACAGCGACATCTGGACGCACACGACGGTGGAAGAAGGCGAGCCCGATGAGAAGCCGCGTGAGCGCGTGCGGGGCGCCCAGGACGTGAAGTGGCCCGCGCACCCCACCGACTTCAAAGTGACGTGGGATCTCGAACCCCGCTCCAAACCCGACCCCGAAGCCAAGAAGGGAGCGAAGTCCTAGTCATGGCTGAGCTCGCATACCGTGAAGCGTTGAACCAGGCCCTCGCTGAAGAGATGGAGCGCGATCCCCGCGTCTTCCTCATGGGTGAAGAGGTCGCTCGTTACGACGGCGCGTACAAGGTCTCCAAGGGGCTGCTCGACAAGTTCGGCAGCGCCCGCGTGGTCGACGCGCCCATCTCTGAGCTCGGCTTCGGTGGGCTCGGCGTCGGCGCGGCCATGGGTGGCCTGCGGCCGGTGATCGAGATGATGACCTGGAACTTCGCGATCCTCGCGATGGATCAGATCGTCAACAGCGCGGCCAAGCTGCGTCACATGTCGGGCGGCCAGCTGCGGTGCCCCATCGTCTTCCGCGGGCCCAACGGCGCCGGCGGGCGGCTCTCGTCGCAGCACTCGCAGGCGCTCGAGGCGAACTACGCGCACTTCCCCGGGCTCAAGGTGATCGCGCCCGGTACGCCGGCCGACGCCAAGGGCCTGCTCAAGTCGGCCATCCGCGATGAGAACCCGGTCATCTTCATGGAAGGCGAGCTGCTCTACGGCGTGAAGGGCGAAGTGCCCGAGGGTGAACACCTCGTGCCCATCGGCAAGGCCGACATCAAGCGTGAAGGCAGCGACGTCACGTTGATCACCTGGTCGCGCATGCTGACCGCGGTGGTGCTGCCGGCGGCCGAGCTGCTGGCCGCTGAAGGCATCAACGCCGAGGTGCTCGATCTGCGCACCATCAAGCCCTTCGACGCCGAAGCGGTGGCTGCCTCGGTCGCGAAGACCAACCGGGTGGTGATCGTCGAAGAAGGGTGGGGCTACGCCGGTTTTGGAGCCCACATCGCCGACTTCATCAGCCGCGATTGTTTCGACGATCTCGACGCGCCCGTCACCCGGGTGCACGGCCTCGACGTGAACATGGCCTACGCCGAAAACCTCGAGCGCCTCATTCTTCCGTCCGCGGCGCGCGTCGTCGAGGCGGTCCACCAGGTTCTGTACCGCTGAATTTCTCCGAGAGACCCCATGCCCATCGCCATTCAGCTCCCTGCGCTCTCGCCCACGATGTCCGAGGGCCGCATCACCAAGTGGCTCAAGAAAGAAGGCGACAAGGTCAACTCGGGTGACGGTCTGGCCGAGTGCGAGACCGACAAGTCGAACCTGGAGATCGAAGCGACCGACGGCGGCACGCTGCTCAAGATCGTGGTGCCCGCGGGCTCCACCAGTCCGGTCGGCGGCGTGATCGGTTGGATCGGCAAACCCGGTGAGGCGATCCCCGACGCGCCTGCGCCGGCTGCTGCGGCCCCTGTGGCTCCGGCACCGGTGGCTGCGGCCCCCAAGCCTGCTCCGGCTGCTTCTTCCGTGCCTCCGAAACCTGCGCCCAAGCCGGTGGTTGCTGCGCCCGTTGCAAGTGAAGAGCGCCTCCGTGTCTCTCCGCTCGCCCGGAAGATGGCGGAGACGCAGGGCATCGACCTGGCCAGCGTGCCGGGCTCGGGCCCCAACGGCCGCATCGTGAAGCGTGACGTGGAAGAGGCGATGGCCAGCCCCCCGCCTGCCGCGAAGAAGTCAGCGCCGATCATCCGCGCGGCGCCGGGCGTGCGTCAGCCCCCGCAAGACATCGCGCTGACCTCGATGCGCAAGGTGATCGCGCAGCGCCTGGGTGAAGTGAAGCCGGGCGTGCCGCACTTCTACCTGACCATCGAGGTGGAGATGGATCAGGCGCTCAAGCTTCGTGAAGAGGCGAAGGCGCAGGATCTGAAGATCTCGGTCAACGACGTGCTGGTGAAGGCCACGGCGATGGCGGTGCGAAAGTTCCCACGCATCAACCAGTTCTTCGCGGGCGACCGCATCGTTCAGCTGAAGACGGTCGACGTGGGGGTCGCGGTGGCGATCGAAGATGGGCTCATCACGCCGATCGTGAAGGACGCCGACGTGAAGGGGCTCGCCGAGATCGCACAGGAAGTTCGCGAGCTGGCGGATCGGGCGAAGAAGAAGGCGCTCAAGCCCGAGGAGTACACGGGTGGTTCGATCACCGTGTCCAACCTGGGCATGTTCGGCATCGACAGCTTCATCGCGGTGATCAACCCGCCGCAGGCCGCGATCCTCGCGGTCGGCAAGGTCGAGCCCAAGGTGGTCGTGCGCAACGACGCGATGGTGATTCGCCAGATGATGTCGGTCACGTTGTCCGGTGATCACCGGGTGATCGATGGCGCGGTCGGGGCGCAGTACCTGCAGGAGCTCCGGTCGTTGCTCGAGCACCCGCTGCGGCTGCTGTTCTGAGGTCACTTCTGAAACTCCCTCTCCCTCTGGGAGAGGGTCGGGGTGAGGGCCTGGTCCTCGCGCTGCTGCTCGCCGCATGCGCAACCCCGAACGCAGGGCAGGGAGGCGCCCGCTTCGAAACGACGAAGGTCGCCCCGTCGCTCCCCGCACAAGCCCTCTTCGCCGTCTGCTGGCCCCAGAACGCGCTGCCCACCGAACGAATCACGCTGACCTTCATCGAGAAGGACGTGCTGTTCGAAGCGAAGGCAGGCGCCACCAACTCGACCGGCCGCTGCATCCGCGAGATCGCCACCACCTGGGCCTCGCCACCCGCGACCCTCGAAGTCGCCCCGCCCGAGCAACCCATCGACGGCTTCGTGGTGCTCGACTGGGTCAAGCTGCTCTCCGCGACGCGCTTCGGGCCCGAACGAGGCCTGCTCGACCCCGCACCGCTGGTGAGCGCCTGTCTGGCCAAAGCAGGCCCGCTGCGACCCTCGACGCGTTTCCTGGTGCGCCACACCCCTGGCTTCGAAGTCAGAGCGCTGCCCTCCGCGCTGTCCGAGTCCGAGCGCTGCGTGGAAGCGATCTTGAACGCGACGGCCTGGCCCTCGAGCCGCGAGCTCTTCTTCCAATTTACCAAGGGTGGCGCCACGCCCAGCGGTGACGTCTCGGCCTACGTCGCACCGGCCACGAGCACCGGCGTCGCGCTCGACCCGATGATGGTGAAGGAAACCATCAAGCTCGCGGGCCCGAAGGTCTCCGCCTGTTGGGACGCCGCGTTGGTTCGCCGCACCACCATCGGCGGCGGCCGCACCCTCCGATTCCGCGTGAACGACGCGGGCACGGTCACCAACGCCTGGGTGGCCGGCACGCTGAGCGATGGCCCGACCGCGTCCGACTACCTGCTTGATCGCTGTCTCGCCTACACGCTCACGAGCCTGCACTTCCCCCCGAGCGCTGGCGACGGCCTCTACACCTGGGTCTTCGCGTCTCGCTGAGCCGCTACTTCGCCGCTGCGTACTTCTCGAGCACCACGAGCTGCTGCGACTCGACGCGGGTGAACTGAAGCCCCGAGCCTCTCGGCTGCGTCGACACCCGGCGCACCTGGGCCTGAAAGCTCAGCGCGCCACTGGGCAACTCGATCGTCACCGAGGTCAGCGCGCCGCTGCTGAGCACCACGCCCTCGAGGAAGAGCCCGCCCATCGAAAGATCCGCGCACGTGCCGCGCACTGGACCCCGCGGACCCTCGGCTGAAGCAGGGAAGCGGCACGCGATGCGGGGAAACTGCCGGCGTTCGTCGAAGCTCACTTCACTGAAGTAACGAACACGCCCTTCTCAGTCGCGAGGAAGTCGACCCTCACGTCGTGTGGCTCGGTCGGGAGGTCGTTCACGACGTTGCAGTCGAAGGCGACCCCGATGGTCTGCGCGTTCGGGCCTCGCAGCGAGAGCGTGCTGTCGTAGTAGCCGCCGCCGCGGCCGAGCCTCCGCCCATCTCGCGTGAAGGCGACACCCGGCACGATGAACACGTCGATCTCGTCGATCGCCCGCCGCGGTGACTGGCTGGGTGGTTCGCGGATCCCGAACGGCCCTCGGGCCCAGGTCTCTCCCACTTCGTGAAAGACCAGCTCTCGCGTGCCCTTCACCACCCGGGGATAGACGCAGTGCACGCCGCGCGAACTGAGCTCGACGATGAACTCCGCCAACGGCACTTCGAAAGGCTGGGCGTCGTAGACGGCGACCGCCCGAATGATGCGATCGCTGAAAAGAGGAAGGGCGGCGAGATGCCTTTGCACCTCGCCGCCCCACCGTTGAACCACTTCAGGACTCAGTGCACGCCGACGGTTCTCTGCTTCCTTCCGCAGCGCCGCTTTGTCCGATGAAACGTTCCCCGCCATGAGCCGTGTGTCCCGACCTTCACTGAACCTTGACGGTTCAGGTGGGAGCCATTTGCCTTCTTTCGGCGTCCCTCTCTCTTGCGAGGAGGGCTTGCACCCAGTTGGACGAAACAACCCCCGTTTTGTATGAATCGGTTCGAGTGTTGGCCGACCATCACGTACCCCGCAGGGAACAACCCTTCAAAAGTCCTTTCGAGCCCTGATCATAAGGGCCCGCCCGCCAGTTTCAAGGTGCTACCCTGCCATGGCGGATGAAGAGAACGTTGGTCGCCTTGGCGATGGTCCCTTTTGTGGCTGCGGCAGCGGCAACGCCTGTGCTTTCAGGCCTCTACTCGGTCGGTGAGCTGGGCCTCGTCCAGTTCACGCTGGTCGACGGCAAGGTCGTGGGCAAAGTGAAGTCGTCTGCCCAATGCACCTTTCCTCCCGACACCCAGGTCGTGACAGGCGCGTTCGAAGGCGGCGTCTTCGTCGGGAGCGTCACGCTCTGTCAGACCGGGGCCGGGTGTGCGCTGCAACGCAGCTACCCGATGCTCGGCGTCGCGCATGATGACGCGGTGGCGGGGTGGATTCGGCTCGAGGGCTCGTGCAAGTCGCCCGCGCTCGATGGCCGCTCGCTCTTCTTCAGGCCGGCCACCAACGAAGAGAAGCAGAAGGTCGCCAGCGACAGCTCGGCCGCGCAGGTCGCCGGCAAAGACAAGTCGGATCCCGCGGTGCAGGCCGACAAAGCGATCAACGAAGGTCAGCGCCTCATTCAAGACACCAAGTTCGGCCCCGCGCGCGAGAAGTTCCGCCAGGCGATGGAGCTCGACGGCACCCGCTGGGATGCCTTCCTCGGTTACGGCCTGACCGAGGTGAAGCTGGGTCACCCCGAACGTTCGCTGGAGTATTTCGACAAGGCGCTCGCCGTCGCGCAGCTGCGCAAGACCAGCGCGTCGAACCTGGCGATGGCGCACTACAACCGGGCCTGCGCGCAGGTGGCCATGGGCGACAAGAAGGGCGCCGTCGCGTCGTTGAAGACCGCGGTGCGCATGGGTGGCGCGTCGAACCTGATCGACTCGTTGACCGATGATCCTGATCTCAACCCGCTGCGGGCAGACACCGATTTCAAGCGGCTGCTCTCCGAGGCGCAGGCCCAGCACAACCGCAAGAAGCCGAAGTGAGCCGTGGGTACCGGGAACTACGAGATTCTCCGGTTGCTGGGCAAAGGCGGCATGGCAGAGGTGTTTCGCGTTCGTGCCGTCGCGGGCCGCTACAACGGCCGTGAGCTGGCGCTGAAACGGCTGCTGCCGGCGCTGCGAAAAGATGAAGAGGCGGTGCGGCTCTTC
This sequence comes from Archangium sp., assembly GCA_031412555.1. Lineage (GTDB taxonomy): Bacteria > Myxococcota > Myxococcia > Myxococcales > Myxococcaceae > Archangium_A. Next base: position 7,642 of record JANODF010000212.1, read on the forward strand.
ACGGCGGAAGCCGAACTCTCGCGGCATCTCCATCACCCCAACATCGTGCAGGTGCTCGACGTCGGCAGCGACGCCGACGACATCTACATCGTGATGGATTTCATCGATGGGCGCGACGTGGCGCAGATCATCAAGCGCTGTAAGCAGAAGCAGGTGCCGTGGCCGATCGACTTCGCCCTCTATCTCTCGCGCGCACTGCTCGAGGCGCTCGACTACGCGCACAACGCGAAGGGGCCGACGGGCAAGCCGCTGGGCATCGTGCACTGCGATGTGTCGCCTTCGAACTTCTTCGTCTCGCGCACCGGTGAGCTGGTGTTGGGTGACTTCGGCGTCGCACGATCGCTCATCGAGGTGGGGCCGGATCAGGTGATGGGCAAGCCGTTCTATTTGTCGCCCGAAGCGGTCAATGGGCACCTGGCCTCGGCGGTGGATCTCTGGGCGGTCGGGGTGACGTTGTACGAGCTGCTCACCTTGCAGAGGCCCTTCGTGGGCAAGACGCCGCAGGAAGTGTTCAAGGCGATCCGCACGTCTTCGTACATCCCGGTGCGCGCGTTGCGGCCGGAAGTTCCGGCGATCGTAGAAGGCCTGGTCGCGAGGGCGTTCGACGTGGATCCCGCGATGCGGTTTCAAAGCGCGAAGGAGTTCGCCGAAGAGATCGCCCCGCTCTACGACGAACGAGTCGGAACACCGCTGGCCATCTCAGCCGTCGTTCGAGGCCTGTTCGGAACAAGTGACTGAG
>JANODF010000213.1:0-7718 GCA_031412555.1 Archangium sp.
AGACCGGGGCGGGCTCGGGGGCCGACGGCCGCGGCGCAGGCGGCGCGAGGGGGGGCGCCACCGAAGGCGCGTGCCGCTTCACGTCGGGCAAGGGCTTGCGCAGGAGCACCAGCCCACCGCGTACCAGCGGCTCGAAGCGCAAGGTACCGGCGAAGTGTTGTTCGGCGGTGCCCAGCATGAGGAAGCCGCCGGGCACCAGGATGGAGTCGAAGTGGCGCAAGGCCGCCTGAACGGCCTCGGGATGAAGATAGATGAGCGCGTTGCGACAGGAGATCAGCTGCGCTGAACGCAGCGGCGGAGGGGCGAGCAGGTTGTGCTGCGCGAAGCGCACGGGCGCCCGGTACATCGGGTGCACTTCGAAGACGTCGGGGCCCGCGCCGCCGCGCTGCGCAGGCCGGAAGCAGCGCTCCCGCAGCGCGAGGCAGACGCCACGAAAACTCCACTCGGGGTAACGGGCGCCTTGCGCCTGCACCAGGGCGCTCTCGCTCACGTCGGTGCCCAACACCTCGAGGCGCTCCGCTGGAAGACCGCTCTCGAGGAACTGCATGGCCAGGCTGTAGGGCTCTTCACCGCTCGAGCAGGCCGCGCTCCAGACGACCAGCTTCTGCTCGGGGAAAGCGCGCTGCACCTCGGCGCAGGTGGCGGTGAGTTGTTCGGCGTGACGGAAAAAATAGGTCTCGTTGACGGTGCAGCGCTGGGCCACCTCACGAACCAGGCGCGGGTCGAGGGCGGAGTGCAGGTGCGCTTCGGGCAACCCCATCGCTTCGGCCACCTGGGGCGCGACGCGGGCGAGCCGCGCGCGCAACGACTCCCCGTCGGACCAGCCCATCAGCTCACACACCGCGGAGGCCAGCGCGTTCATGAAACCGAGCCGCCGGCAGCCGAAGGCCGCGCGAGACAGACGGAAGCGAAGCGGACGGCTGGCCGAGGCGAAGTGACCCAGATCATGACGAACGGCCTTGCAGGAACGAAGCGAGCTGTCCTGGGTCGATGAGCGGCATCACCCGATCTCCCACCCGGGCGACGAGTCTGCTCAGCGGGTGCGCGCGGCGTTCGGGCGTCTGCGAGCTCGAGCTTCGCCGCTCGTCACCCACCAGCGTCACCCCGGAGGTCACCACCGCCTTCACCCGATCGACCAGCAGGGCGAGGGGTGAAGAAGTGCCCAACACCACCAGGTGCGCATCGAGGTGCACCGGCGCTGCGGCGCGGCCTTCCAACAACGCGGCCAGCTCCAGGGCGAAGAGTGAACGGCCGCGGCAGGTGAACGCACCCGCCACCGCTGCCCCCACGCCGGGCACGTTCTGCAACGCGACCACCCGCACCACTTCTTCCACCGCCGCCGCCCCGAGCAGCACCTCTTTGCCGCCTGCTTCGAGCACGAGGTGGGCCCCCACCAGCTCCACCTCGGGTGCTTCGCGCAGCCGGCGCACCAGCCCCGAGGTCTCGAGCTCGAGGTCACGTAAGCGCGCTTGAATCGCGACGACTTCTGGGGCTGAGGGTTGGTCCACGAGTTCTTCAGCGCCGCGCGCTGCCGTCACAGAGATGCAGGCGAATCGTAACGACTCCACGGTCTCACGCGCTCGCGCGTTCTTCAACTGACGGATCAGGTTCCACGGTCTCGCATCGAGGCGCGTCAGCCAATTGACGCCCGAGCGCGGCCAGCAGGGGAAATTTGAAGTGCGGTCGAACGCTGGCGCGCAGAGTGACATCTGACAACCGCTGCGCGCAGAGCCAGCATGTTAGTTATTTCCCTGCGTGCGCAAATTCTTCGTCTCTCTGCTCGTTCTCGGCGCTGGGCTCGCGCTCGCGGAGGAGCCCTCGAACGCGGCCGACGCGGGCTCGGCCGGCGCTGATCAACTGCTCGAGCTGTTGATGGAGACGGAGGACCAGCTCAACCAGATCGTCATCTCCTCCACCAAGACCGCGCGGCGGGCGGCCAGCGCGCCCAGCATCGTGACGGTGATCACCGCCGACGAGATCGCCGCGCGCGGGTACGGCACGGTGGCCGAGGCGCTGCGCACGGTGCCCGGCTTCTACGACGTGTTCGACCTGGCCCTGCACAACGTGGGCGTACGGGGCATCAACGGCGGCGCACGCGCGGCCGGCAGCATGATCAAGGTGATGATCGACGGCGTGCCGGTCAGTTTCTTGCCGACCACCGGCAACTTCTTCGGCGCCGAGCTGGTGCCGATGATCGCCGTGGCGCGCATCGAGGTCATCCGCGGGCCGGTCTCGGCGGTCTACGGCGCCAACGCGTTTCTGGGCGTGGTGAACATCATCACGCGCACCCCGGAAGAATCGGGCGTGAAACTGGCAGGCCACTTCGCCATGGTGCGCGAGCACCCGGGCGGCGGCGGCGCGGCGTTGGCCAACGTGAAGAGCGAACGCCTCGACGTCTCCCTGGCGGCGCAGGTGCGGGTCACCGACCGTTCGGGCCTCGCGTTGCCCTCGAGCAGCCCTCGGCTGGCGCGTGAAGACGACACCCTGGCGGCGCGCGGCCTGTCGATCCAAGACACCCGCGACGCCCGCAGCCTGGTGGGCAAAGCCGTCTTGCGCGACGTGGGCGGGGGCGAGCTCTCGTTGCAGACCGCCATGCAGTGGCTGGACACCGCCGGCGAGTTTCAAGACTTCGGCCCGCTCTCTCACGGCACCCGGCTGGGCCTGTTCAACCAGAGCTGGCGTCTGTCGTGGTCCCGGCAGCTGGGCGACCAGGTCGATCTGGTGGCCGCCGCGGGCGTGGCCCACAGCACGGTCACCGGCGGCGATTTGATCAACGTGGGCCGCTCCGACGTCGCGCTGCTGCGCACCATGAGCACCACCGCGGTGAACGTCTCGCTCGAGTCGAGGCAGCGCCTGCTCGACGGTCGGCTCACCCTCTCGGAAGGCGTGGAGGGCCAGCTCGAGGATCACCTGGTGCCGCGTTTCGACAAGCTGCTGCTGACGGATCTGACCGGCTTCGATGGCACGGTGCTGCGGCCCGCGGGCACCGTGCTGCCCGCCGACGACAAAGGCGCGCGCCAGCAGCTGCGAAACCTCGGCCTCTTCGTTCAAGCGGTGGCCGACCTGAGCCCCACCTGGGCGCTGGTGGGCAGTGGCCGCGTCGACATTCACAACCTCTTCGGAGTGCAGCCCGCCGGCCGCCTCGCGGTGGTGTGGGCCCCACCCGACGGCGCCTTCTCGGCGAAGCTGCTGGGTGGCACCAGCTACAAGGCGCCCTCGGCCGAGCAGCTCTTCACCCAGCCGATGACGGTGCTCGACATTCGGGGCAGCCCCACCCTCGCGCCGCAGCACGCGTACACGGGCGAAGCGTCGGGCTCGTGGCGGTTGCCTTCTGCGCTGGGTGAAGTGACGGCCAACGTCTACTTCATGACCGTGGTGAACCGGGTCGAGTACGTGCAGACCGGGCTCTACCTGCAGGCCCAGAACGTCCAGGACGAGACGGTGGTGGGCGGCGAGCTCGACGCGCGCGTCTCTCCGGTGCGCTGGCTGCAGCTGCGGTTGGGGCTGGGGGTGGCCCGCTCCATCTCGGTCGACGTGAACCAGGCCACCGTGGGCCTGCCCCAGGTGCGCAACGCGCTCTTCCCCGCGGTGCAGGCGCACGCTTCGGCGTCGTTCATTCTCCCGGGCGACATCCGGCTCACCCCGGAGCTCTCGTGGATCTCCGAGCGGGCGGCCTCGCAGTCGAACGCCCTGCAGAACGGCAACGCGTACACGGTGCCCGCCTACGTCTACCTGGGCTTCTCGGCGAGCACGCCGAGCTACCGGTGGTTGGGCACCCGGGCCACCAGCTTCTCGCTGCGTTTGAGCGATCTCCTCAATCGGCGCTGGGCTGAGCCGGGCTTCGGCGGGGTCGACGTTCCCACCCAGGGCCTCAGCGGCCTGCTCACCCTCAACCAGGAGCTCTGACGTGCGATCAGCGCCCCTTCTGTTTCTCTTTCTGATCACAGGCTGCGGGCCCGAGGCGAAAGACACCATCCGCCTGGGCGCGCTCTTCTCCATGACCGGCAGCGCCGCGGAGTCCGGCTTCGCCCAGCTCAGCGGCGCGCGGCTGGCGGTGGACACCATCAACGCAGCGGGCGGCATCGACGGCGTGTCGTTGCAGTTGGTGGTGCGCGACGACGGCACCGACAAGAACCTCGCAGTGCGTGCCGCGCAGGCGCTGCAAGCCGAAGGTGTCGACGTGGTGGTGGGCACCTCGACCAGCCACCTCACCCACGAAGCGTTGGGGGTCTTCGGCCAGGGCACCTTGTTGATCACGCCCGCGGCCACTGCGCCCGAGCTGACCTCCGACCCCGGGCAGTTCTTGCGCACCTGCGGCACGGTGGCGGGCGAAGGCCGGCTCTTCGCCGAGCGTGCCTTTCGCGACGGGTTCCGCCGCGCGGCGCTGCTCTCGTCGGTGCGGCCCATCGATCAAGGGCTGGTGAACGCCTTCGCGCAGTCCTTCGCGCAGCGGGGCGGCGCGGTGACCGTTCGCCAGGAAGTGGGCCCCACCGAAGAGTCGCTCAGCGCGGTGATCTCCCAGACCCTCGCCAGCGGCGCCGACATGGTGGTGCTCGACGTCGACACGGTGACGGCTTCGCGGGTGCTGTCGGCCTACGCCGCGCTCAAGACCAGCAACGTGCGCTGGTACCTCTCTCACGCGACGTACAGCGAAGGCCTGGTCGACGCCGTGGGCGCCCGCACCCTGGCCGGCATCGATCACGAGGGCCTGGTGTTCGCGACGCCGCAAGGCACCCGCTACCGAACCTTCGAGCGCACCTGGCAGGCCGCGTTCGGTGAGGCGCCGCCCATCGGCACCTTCGCCCCACAGGCCTTCGACGCGGTGTACCTGGTGGCGCTGGCCCGGGCGAAGGGCGGCGAGCTGAGGCAGAACGTGCTCGACGTCTCGCGCGGGGGAATGGTGGTCGACGCTGAAGACTGGGCCGAGACGTTGCCGCGCCTGCGGGAGGGAGAGGACCTCAACTTCGAAGGCGCCTCCGGCTCGCTCGATCTGGACGCCAACGGCGATCCGCTCGCGCCGTTCGACGTGTGGTCGGTCGTCGATGGACAGATTCGTTTCACCGAACGGGGCATCGCGGCCCCGCTCTGACGTTCCCCCCACCCGAGGTCTCCCATGCGTCATTCCAGAATCTCCACGCTGCTCACGAGCGCGCTGCTGTGCGCGGCGCTGTATGGATGTTCGGCCCCGGCGCCCAAGTGTGACGGTGGATCCTGCGAGGCGCCGCCGCCCCCGGTCACCAAGGTGGGCTTCATCTACGTGGGGCCGGTGGATCGTTTCGGGTGGACGGCGTCGCACGAAGAAGGCCGGCTCTACCTGGAGCAGTACACCAGCGACGTCACCACCCTCTTCCGCGAAGCGGTGGCCCCGGCTGACGCGCCGCGGGTGATCGACGACTTCGTCGATGCGGGCGTGAGCATCGTGTTCGCCACCAGCTTCGACTTTCTCGACGCCTCCTTGCAGGCGCCCGGGCGTCACCCCGGGCTGACGACCTTCAACTGCTCGGGCTTCAAGTCGGGCCCGGGCGCGGGCAACTACCAGGTGCGCGTGGAAGAGTCGGAGTACCTCACCGGCATGGTGGCCGGGCGCATGACGCGCACCAACAAGATCGGCGTGGTCGGAGCACTGCGCATCTACGAGCAGGTGATGCACATCAACGCCTTCGCCCGCGGCGTGCGCGCGGTGAACCCCAACGCAGAGATCAACGTGCGCTTCGTGGCCAACTGGTTCAACCCGCCGATGGAGCTGGCCGCGGTGCGGGATCTCGCCGCGCAGGGCAACGACATCATCAAGGGCCTGACGGACACCACCATCCCCGTGGAGGCGGTGGCTGACTACACCACCGACGCCGGGCTGCCCGTCTACGCCATCGGCCACGACAACCGGAACAACTGCGAGGCCAAACCCGACACCTGCCTCGTGAGCAGCTTCTACAACTGGGGGCCGCTCTACAAGAAGCTGGTCGAGCAGCAGCGCGCCGGCACGTACCCGGCCGCGGGCCGCATCGACTACCTCGGGCAGGCCGACATCGACATCGGCGGCATCTCGCCTTTCAACGCGGTGGTGCCCCAGACGGTGCGCGACGAGGTGACCTTGCGGCAGACCAGCATCCGCAACCGCACCTTCAACATCTTCGCGGGGCCCATCAACAAGGCCGACGGCGGCGTGTGGCTCACCGCGGGGCAGTCGTTCTCCGACATGGATCTCATCTGCACGAAGGACTTCGTCGAAGGCGTCACCGTGGTCGATGGCCCGAGCTGCACCAGCGATCCCGACTGCACCAACGGCTTCGCGGCGATGACCTGCGTGGCCGGCCAATGCCGCAGCGCTGACCTGAGCGGCTGCACGCCGTAACGCCCTCTCCCGTCAGGAGAGGGCCTTAGTTCCTGGTGAGTGGCCCGCACGCGCCGGCCGGCATGCCCGACTGCAGCCAACCGTCGAGCAGCTGACGCTCAGCAACAGTGGGCTGCTGTGCCACTCCGGCCGGAGGCATGGGTGAGCCGGCGCCAGGGAGGAGCCGCTGGGAAATCTTCTCGCCGAGCTGGCTGACTTCTTCCCGGGAGTCGAAGTGGGTCACGTACTGCGCCCCCGCGTGGCAGCTGGCGCAGTTCGCCTGGAGCACTTCGCGCACGTCGCAGGGGAAACCAGTGAGCGGATCAACCGCGGTGGTCGTCGCGGGCGGCGAGTCGACCGGAGGCACCACCAACTCCGGTTCGACCCGCTCGGGACCACACGCAACGAAGAACAGCGTCAACAGGAGGGCTCGGTTCATGAGCCCACGGTGCCCGCACAGGCACCATCAAGAGAATCGATATTCTCTGAACGCCATTGTTCGGCGTTGATGAACGCTCAGCTGCGCGGCTTGGCGGTCGGCTGACCGGCCTGCTTCCAGCCCGCGATGCCTTCGGGGAGCACGGCCACGTTGGTGTAGCCGTTCTCCATGGCGCGCTTGGCGGCCTGCTGCCCTGCGCTGCACATCGTGTTGGCGCAGTAGAAGACCAGCTTGCTGTTCTTGTCGGCCGGCAGCTCGGAGACCGCGTAGCTGGAGCTCGAGGTCAGCAGCACGGCGCCGGGGATGACGCCCTGCGAGGAGCGGGTCTCTTTGCCGTTGGCGTCGATGGGCGTGACGGCCTTCGCCTTGGTCCAGCTGGCGACGTCGGCCACCGTGGCCTTCGCGGGCTCCAGGCTCGCCTGGTGTTTGCCATCACCTTCACAAGCCAGCGCGGCGGTGGAACCGATGAGCGACGTGGCGACGGCGAGCGACAGAAGAATGCGCTTCATGTGAACTCCTTCGAGGGGTGAACGAGCCGGAAGTAATGCGGACGAGACGTGTTCGCCGCAAGCAGGTGATGAGGCCGACTGAATGGAAGTTTCACCCCAGTGATAACAACACCTTCAGAGGGCGACGGCGGTGAGCACCCGGGCGGTGAACACGTTGAGCAGGGTCCAGCTCGGGCCGCTGACGCCTTCGAGCGCCAGGGTGACGCCGATGAACGCGAGCGCGGCGATCACCAACCCGGCCGGAGACCACTTGAGCAAATCGAAGAGCGACTGGCGGTCCCACGATGCGCCGTCAGCCAGACCCCGGCGCTCCTGCACCCGGAACATCACGTAGCCGAACGGCACCAGCGCACACATCCACGCGATGAAGTTCACCATCGGCACGCCGTGAAACCAGCCCGGCAACGTGTGGTGCCACACCCAGCAGCCCACCGCGGTG
>JANODF010000214.1:0-7421 GCA_031412555.1 Archangium sp.
GTGCAGCAGGCCTTCTGCGCCGCCTGCAACCTGCCCTTCGAGAACGGCAAGGTGGTGCTCAAGAGCGAGCAGCGCGAACAGCGAGAGCACCGAGACCGAGACCGCGATCGCGATCGCGATCGCGCGCACACTCAGCCCGGCGTACCTGGCGTGCTCGTGGCGCCTGCCGCGGGAGATCTGGCCCTGTTTCAGACCGCTCGTCACGCAGGCAAAGACGCGCGCAAGGCGATGGCGCGCATCCTCCGCACGAAGCTGTCGGAGCTTGACCTCGGTACCTTCGAGAAGGCGTGCGTGCGCATGCTGCACGGCCTCCACTTCCGCGAGCTGAAGGTCGCGCGGCGCTCCAAGGACGGGCCGCTGATGACCGCCCGGCGGCGCGAGGGCAGCCTCGAGATCCGCTACGCCGTGCGCCTGCTCAAGGGCGGCGGTCCGGTCGATCGCAAGCACGTGCAGGAGCTTCGTCGCGAGCTGCAGCAGACCGGCTCCAACGTCGGCTTGCTGGTCACCGCGGGTGAAGCGAGAGGCGATGCGCGCAGCGAGTGCACCGCGGGGCCCCTGGTGATGCTGTGGGCCGGCGACGCGCTGGCCGACAAGTTCTTCGAGGCGAAGGTGGGCGTGTCCGTCACCACCATCGAGCTCTACGACATCGACGAGGCGTTCTTCGCGCAGGCCAAGCTCGACGCAGACGAGTCGACCAAACGCCGTGAAGAGCGTCAGAAAGATCGTGATCAGCGCGGCCCGTCTTCTGACGGCGAGCCGGCCGATCGTTCGGAGGTCTCTTCGTCGCAAGCGGACGCCGCCAGCCCGGTCACCATCCCCGAAGGCATCCCGGCCGTGCAGCAGGCCGAGGGCGCTGAAGGTGCTGACGAAGAAGACGACGGTGAAGAAGGTGAAGAGGAAGGCGAAGAGGGTGCCGAGAAGAGTGGCGACCCTGCTGCGCCGGGTGCTCCGGGCGAAGGGAAACGCCGTCGCCGTCGCCGCCGTCGTCGTCGTGGTGGGGCCGCGGTCGCTGGTGCACCGACTGCTCCCGGTGGCGAGGCGCCTGCTGCGTCGGCTTCGGCCCCTGCCGCTGCGCCTGCTCCGGAGACCGCGGAAGCAGCCCCCGCGCCGGCGCCTGCTGAACCGCCCGCTGAAGCGCCCGCTGAAGCGCCCGCTGAAGCGTCTGCTCCGCCGTCTTCTGAGCCAGGCCCGACGACTTGATCGCTGCCGGCCGCAACGCCGCGTATCTGGCGCTGCTGCTGGGAGCAGTTGCCTGCTCGAAGTCGAGCAGGCCGTGGATCGATCGGCTGGAGGTCGATGCCTTCGAGGGTGGTGAAGTCGCCTCCCTCTCGAAGGAGCAGTTGAAACAACGTCTGATCACCAGGCTCGAGGCCGCGAAGTTCGTGCTGCCCAAAGCAGGTCAGAAGATCCCCGACGACGTAAAGCCGTGGCGGCTGCAGCTGGCCGCCGGGTTGAGCGAGCCGGATCTCGAACGGCAGACTTCGTCGGTGGTGTTGGCGCTCGAGCTCCAGCACACGGGTACCTCAGAGCCGTTCGCGATCGACTCGCGCGTCACGGTCAAGGCCGCGCAGCGCAACGACGTCGAAGCGATGCAGAGCACCATTCGCGATTCGCTCGACGAAGCGTTGGGCCGCGCCGTGCGTCAAGCGGCGGCGTTGATCACCCTCGAAGAAGCGTCAGAGAGCACGCTGTCGGCCAAGCTGAAAGAGTCAGACCCCGCGGTGGCCGACGCCGCCGTGCGCCTGCTGGTGCGAAAGCAGAACAAGGCGGCGCTCCCTGCGTTGCTGGAGCGCCTCAAGACCGACGATCTCGACACGCTGCGGGGCGTCATCGGCCTGTTGGTCGAGCTGCGCGCGCCCGAATCGGTCAACCCGCTGGTCGAAGCCGCCAGCCAACGCGGCCCGCTCTTCGATCGCGAGGTGGTCTTCGCGGTGGGGGCCATCGGCGGCGATGACGCCGAGGCGTACCTCGACCTGATCGCCACCGGTCACGATGATCCGCTGCTGCGGGCCAGCGCTGCGCAGGCGCTGGTCGAGCTGCGCCAGAAAAAGAAACCTCAGCCCCCTCGTGGAGAACCCCGATGAACCGACTCCTTCTTCTCTGTGCGATCGCCTTCGCCTCGTGCACCGCTGCAACGAAGACCGCTGCTCCCACCAGGGCAGAGCCGACCGCGGCCGACTTCTACCCGTTGGCCGTCGGCACCACCTGGTCGTACGAAGTGAAGCTGCTGGGTGAGACGCGCATGATCGACGTCACCAGCCTGCGCAAGAACAGCGACGGCTTCGTGGAAGACTCGACTGGCGCGCAATTCCTGGTCGACGGATTCGGGGTCCGCGACCAGAAACGCTACCTGCTGCGCAACCCCATCGCCGCCGGCACCAAGTGGACCAACGTGGTCTCGGTCTCTTCCGTGGAGGCCTACGAGATCACCGCCGCCAACCAGCCCTGCGACGCGCCTGCCGGGAAATGGGAGGGTTGCGTGGTGGTGGAGAGCCGCAACCGGGTGGAAGAAGGCACCACGTTGGTCAACGAGATGACCTTCGCGCCCGGTGTAGGCATCGTGCGGCTTTCCACCGTGCTCGAGTCGAACGGCAAGCACATCCCCCAATCGACCCTCGCCCTGGTGCAGTTCAAGCCGCCTCAGGGTTGAAGGGTTCGGTCGGCGGAACTACCTTTCCGACTGTGGACGCCACCGAACTCTCGAATGAGGAGATGATCCTCTCCTTCCTGGCGGAAGGCGGAGACGACTACATCTCTGGAGCCGCGCTCTCCGACAAGCTCGGCCTCTCCCGCACCGCCGTGTGGAAGTACGTCGAACAGCTTCGCAAGATGGGCTACCGAATCGACGCCCAGTCCGCGAAGGGCTACCGGTTGCTCGAGGTGCCCGACCGTCTCACCACGCTGGAGGTCGGCCCGTTGCTGGCCACCCGCGAGCTGGGGCACACGCTGCATCACTACGAGCAGCTCGAGTCGACCAACGCCAAGGCCTTCGAGTTGGCGCAAGAAGGTGGCTCGCACGGCGAGCTGATCGTCACCGAACACCAGACCGCCGGCAAAGGCCGCCGCGGCCGCAGCTGGGTTTCTCCCGCGGGCAAGAGCCTCGCGATGAGCCTGATTCTTCGCCCGGAGATCGCGCCTTCACGAGCGCCCGAGGTCACCCTGGTGGCTGCCGTCGCGCTCGCCGAGACGCTGCGTGACTCAGGCGTGCAGGCCGACATCAAGTGGCCCAACGACGTGCAGATCGCCGGCAAGAAGGTGGCGGGCATTCTCACCGAGCTGAGCGCCGACGTGGAGCGGGTGCACTTCGTGGTGTTGGGCATCGGGGTGAACCTGAACGCCGAGCTGAGCGACTTCCCTCCCGAAGTGGCGGAGCTGGCCACCTCGGTCAACCTCACCCGGCACAACCCGGTGCACCGCGCGCTCTTCACCGCCGCGCTGCTGGCCAAGCTGGAGCAGTGGCTCGACACGTGGACCGACGACGGCTTCGAGCCGGTGCGTGAAGCCTGGAAGACGTTGGCCTCGACGCTCGGGCAGGAGGTGCTGGTGCGCGCGGATCAACGCGAGCTGCGCGGCATCGCCGAAGACATCGACCCCAGCGGGGCTTTGCTGCTGCGCGTCGGAGACAAGCTCGAGCGCGTGTTGTCGGGCGACGTCGAGCAGGTGCGCTCCCGGAAGTCGTAACCGTCTGGTGGCCCCCGGCGGTAACATCGGGGCCCCATGCTGCTCGCCATCGACGTCGGCAACACCAACACCGTTCTGGGCGTCTACGACGGCGCCTCCCTGCGGGCCCACTGGCGCATCGAGACCACCGCCCGGCGCACCTTCGACGAATACGGCATCCTCGCGCTGCAGCTCTTCGCGCACGCGAACCTCGATCCGAAGAAGGTCGACGCGGTGGCGGTCTCCAGCGTGGTGCCCACGCTCCAGTTCAACCTGGAGAAGATGAGCGAGCGGTACTTTCACTGCAAGCCGCTCTTCGTGGGCCCGGGCGTGAAGACGGGCATGCCGATCCTCTACGACAACCCCCGCGAGGTCGGAGCGGATCGCATCGTCAACGCGGTGGCGGCCTGGGAGCGTCACAAGGGCGCGTTGATCGTGGTCGACTTCGGCACCGCGACGACCTTCGACGCGGTGACGGCCAAGGGTGAATACGCCGGCGGGGCGATCACCCCGGGCATCACCATCGCGATGGATGCGCTGACCCGCAACGCCTCGAAGCTGCCCCGGGTGGAGTTCGCCCGGCCGCCCCACGTGATCGGCAAGAACACCGTGCACTCGATGCAGTCGGGCCTGGTGTTCGGCTACGTGGCGTTGGTCGACGGCATCTGCGATCGCATGAAGAAGGATCTCGGGCCTGCCACCCGGGTGTTCGCCACCGGCGGGCTCGCCCCGTTGATCGCCAGCGAGTCGAAGGCCATCGAAGAGGTCGACGAGTTTCTCACCCTCGAAGGCCTGCGCCTCATTCACGAGAGGAACCAGTCATGAGTGACGGAACCGTCGTCGACCCGTCGGTCTGCCCCATCACGCCGGAGTTCCTCCCGCCGAACATGATCAAGCACGTCGATCCCAAGGCGCCGGTGCCCTTGCGGATGATGGCGGCCAAGGCGCTGGTGCCCTTGAGCCCCTCCGACATGCTCAGCGTGTTGTTCATGCTCTCGTACGATCCCGACCAGGGCGTGCGCGACCAGGTGCAGAAGACCGCCTCGACGCTGCAGGACCGCACGGCCGCTTCGGGTTTCCGCGACGAAGAGGTGCACCCGCCGGTGCTGGGCTACTTCCTCCGGCTGTACGGGCAGAACGACACGTACGCCGAAATGCTGATTCTCAACGGCAACACGCCCGACGACGCGGTCGCGGCGGTGGCCGAAGGGTGCAGCAAGCGCACGGCCGAGACCATCGGGCAGAACCAGCTTCGATTGCTGCGGCACGACGGCATCATTCGCGCGCTGGCGAAGAACCCCAACGCGGTCGGCGCGCTGATCGACGGCGTCTGCGACTTCGCGGTGCGCAGCGGCATGAACCTGGAGGACGTGCCGCAGATGACCGAAGCGCGGGTGCGCCTCTTCGGTCCTCAGGCCGCGACGGAGCCGCCGCCCAAAGAGGGCCCGACCGCCGACGACATCATGTCGGAGTTCTCCATGCCCGATGCGCCCGGGGCCGAGGAGGGCATCACCCCGATGGAAGAGGCCAAGAAGCTCAGCCTCTCCAAGCGCATCATGTCGATGAACGTGTCGGAGAAGATCAAGCTCGCCACCAAGGGCAACAAGGAGGCGCGCGGCATTCTGATGCGCGACTCGAACAAGCTGGTGTCGGTGGCCGTGATTCGCAGCCCCCGCATCACCGATGGTGAGGTGCTCACCCAGGCGCAGAGCAAGATCTGCATCGATGACGTGCTGCGGGTCATCTATTCGAACCGTGAATGGCTCAGGAAGTACTCGATCAAGCTGGCGCTGGTGAAGAACCCCAAGGTGCCGCAGGGCGTGTCGATGCGGTTGATCGCCACGCTCCATGAGCACGACGTGAAGAGCCTGGCGAAGGACAAGAACGTGCCGGGCAGCGTGCAAATGTTGGCCAAGAAGCAGATCGAGAAGAAGAACGCCCCCAAGAAGGGTGGCGACTGACCTCTTTCCCTCTCCCTTCGGGAGAGGGTCAGGGTGAGGGGTGAACGTGGGCCTGCTGCCTGGCCCTCACCCCAACCCTCTCCCGAGGGGAGAGGGAGCACCCGGTCAGGCTTCGGCGATCTCGTCGATGTCGAGGTCTTCGCTCTCGGAAGGCGTCTCGCCCAGGGTGTCCATCGCCTGCTGCAGTGTTCCGCGCACGCGATCGAGCTGTTCCTGGTTGGCCTTGAGCCGCGACTGGGCACGGTTGGCCTTCTCTTCAGCGCGGCTGCTCTGGGCCTCTGCATCGGCCAGGCGCTGACGCAACGTGGAGATCTCGTCGGCGAAGCTGGTGGCCTGCGCGGTGAGCTGCGTCCGCGCCGAATCGAGATCCATCTGGGCCTGTTCGCTCTGAGATCTCGCTTCGTCGGCTTCTCGCGAACGCTCTTCCAGCTGCGACTTGAGCGCTTCGGCTTCACCACGGGCCTCGGAGAGCTCCGACTCGGCCGTCTGACGCGCCGATTCAGATTCCTGCTGGCTGGCGCGAAGGCCATCGGCCTGGCCATCGAGCTCGGCCACGCGCTGCTGCAACGAGTCGTAGTCGGCCTGGAGCGTGGACAACTTGGCCGACGACGAACGCGCCTCTTCTTTCGACGAGAGCAGCTGCTGGTCGACTTTCTTACGCTCTGCCGTCAGCTGGTCGGTCTTCGACTGGAGCGTCTTGAGCTGGGCCTCTTTCTTCGCCAGCTCACCACTCGACTCGGAGAGCTGCTGCTCGATGCTGTTGCCCTTCTCCTGCAGGTCGAGAACCTCCTGCTCCTTGGCGTTGAGCTCGTTCTTGAGGCGGAGGATCTCCTTGTCCTTCTTGTTCGCCGCATCACGCAGCGCGAACACCTCTTTGTTGTCGCTCTTGCCGGGCGCGGCGCGGGCGGTCTCCAACTCGGTGTTCTTGTTCTCGACCTCGCTCTCCAGCTCGCGAATCTTCGTCTCGAGCTCTTCGGTGCGGGCACGCGATTCGTCGAGCGCGCCGGTCAGCTCCGTCACCTTGGAGCGCATCTCGCGCGCTTCGGCCGAATCCATCGTCGAAGGCGAAGACTGGAACGTCGGGGCTGAACGTTGCGGCAGCGGCGGGGGAGGGCCAGGGGGCGGCATGAAGCCCACCACGGTCTTCTCCACCGGGTAGTCCGCGTCTTCTTCGTAGTCGGGCGTGCTGAGGCTGATCTCTTCTTCGACCGGAGGCGCCTCCATGGGCTTCTCTTCGTCGAACATCGAGTCGACCATCGCCAGGTCGGCCTCGGCGTTGCCGGCGTCTTCGATGGGCGTCTCGATCGACACCTCGGCTTCGTCGTCGCTCAGCAACGAGCCGGGGTCGAACCCTTCTTCTTCGACCACGGGCGGGGCGGAGGGGAAGCCGATCAGCTTGCCTACGCCTTCCACCAGCGTGTCAGCGGTGAGCGGCTTGCCCAGGTATTCTTCTGCGCGGGTCTTGAGCTTCTGGTGCTGACCGAAACCCTTGGGGTCGCCGATGATGATGATCGGCACGCCCTTCAAGTCGTCGTCGCTCTTGAGTTTCTTGCAGATGATGTAGCCGTTCTGGCCCGCGTCGAGATCGACCGCGAGCACCACGACTCCGGGCTTCTTCTTTCGAATCAGCTCAGGCGCGCCTTTGCCGTCGGTGGTTTCATCGACCTCGAAGCCCCGGCCCACCAAGCCCTCGCGGAGCTCTTTCATCAGCGCGAGGTCCTTCTCGACGATCAAGACTGAATTCGACATGAGTGCCCCTGAGGGTAGTTGGCGCTCCCGGGGGGGTCAACGAACGTGACG
>JANODF010000215.1:0-8314 GCA_031412555.1 Archangium sp.
CTCCCCGAGGGCCAGGGTGGCGCCGATCAGGTCGAGGTCGATTGGCTACTTCGTGTTAGCCTCCAGGGTCACCTTGAGGAATCGTTCTGTGGTGGCTAGCTAGACCTTGCCGCTCCCAACCGTCTGCGATTGCTGCACCTCGACCAGGGTGAGGGACACCGGGCCGAGATCCGCAGCCACCCCCGTGGGGATGCCGAGGTTCTCGGGTTTGGAGGGCCGGGCGACGATCTCCGCCAGCGGATCAGGCTCCTCGAGCCGCCGGGGCGGCGCCTTCGCCAGGCGCTCCTGCTCCTCCTTCATCTTCTGAAGGAGGCGATCATTGGGGTCGAACTCGGGCGGCTCGTCTTTTTTGGGGCAGCCGCACGCGAGCAGCAGTCCGATGACGAGCGCCCGGGCCTTCACGCGCCCTTCACCAAAGCGATCAGTTTCTCGAACGCCTGGGGAATCTTCGACGGGTCCGTGCCGCCGGCCTGGGCCAGCTCGGGTTTACCGCCGCCTTTGCCGCCCACTTCCGCGGCCATCACGCGCACCGCGTCGCCGGCCTTGATGCCCTTGGCGATGACGTCGGCTGTGACACCCACCAGCAGCAGCGCCTTGCCGTCGGCGGTCTCGCCCGCGAAGCCGACCACCATGCCGGTCTTGTTCTTGTGGTTGTCCCACAGCTGCTTGAAGACGTTCGCGTCTGCGGGGTCGATGCGCTGCGTGAGCACCTTGATGCCGTTGATCTCGGCGACGGTCTCGCTCTCCTTCGCGCTGCCCGAACTCGCCTTGAGCTGAGCCTCTTCCAGCTTGCGCTCGAGCTCCTTGAGCCGCTTCTGGTTCGACTCGATGCGCTTGGGCAGATCGCCAGGCGCCGACTTGAACAACTCGGCCGCCTGGGCGAGCAGCTTCTCCTGCGCGCGGGTGTGCGCGATGGCTGCGGCACCGGTGAGCGCCACGATGCGGCGCACGCCGCTGGCCACCGACGACTCCTTCTCGACCTTGAACAGGCCGATGTCGCCGGAGCGCTTCACGTGCGTACCGCCGCAGAGTTCGGTCGACTCGGGGTGCACCGAGACCACACGCACGTTCTCCCCGTACTTCTCGCCGAAGAGCGCCACGGCGCCCGCAGCTTTGGCCGCCGCGATGCCCATCACGCGCGTGTCGGAATCGCGGTTGTCGCGCACCCAGCCGTTGACCAGGTCTTCCACGCGCTCGAGCTCTTCGGTCGACATGGGGCTGAAGTGCGAGAAGTCGAAGCGCAACGAGTCGGGGTACACCACCGAGCCCTTCTGGTTGACCGTCTCACCGAGCACCACCTTGAGCGCCTTGTGCAGCAGGTGCGTCGCGGAGTGGTTGGCGCGGATCTGTCGACGCCGCTCGGAATCGACGGTGACGGAGAGCGTGTCGCCCACCGACACCGAGCCCGAGAGCACCTTCGTCTTGTGCACGATCAAGCCGCCCACGGGCTTCTGGGTGTCGGTCACCTGCAGCTTCGCGGCGCTCGCCTGCATCGCACCGGCGTCGCCGACCTGGCCGCCTGACTCGCCGTAGAACGGGGTCTGATCGAGCACCACTTCGACGTCTTCGCCCGCCTTCGCCGACTGCACCTGCTGGCCGCTCTTCACCAGGGCGATCACCTTGCCGTCGGCCGCTTCGCTCTCGTAGCCGAGGAACTTCGGCTCGGGCAACGAGCCGACCAGCTTCATGTAGATGTCGGCGATGCCCTTCTCCGAGCCCAGGCCGCCGGCGGCCGCGCGCTCTTTTTCCGTCTTGAGGAGCGCGTCGTAGGCGGGCTTGTCGATCGCGAAACCTTCTTCACGCGCGATGACCTCGCTCAGATCCCACGGGAAGCCGTAGGTCTGGTGGAGATCCCACACCATCTCGCCGCTCAGCTTCTTTTCGCCCGTCTTGCGAGCGCGCTCGAACTCCTGCGCGATGAGGCCCAGGCCGCGCTTGAGGGTGCGACGGAAGGACTCCTCTTCGTGCTTGGCCACCTCGAGGATGAAGCCGCGTTTGTCCTTCAACTCGGGGTACGCGGCGCTCATCGTCTCGATCACCGTCTCGACGACCTTGCCGAAGAAGACCTGGTCGAGGCCGAGGTGCTGATCGCCGTGGCGAATCGCGCGGCGCATGATGCGGCGGAGCACGTAACCGCGGCCTTCATTCGAAGGCTGCACGCCGTCGGCCACCAGGAACGCAGTGGCGCGCGCGTGATCGGCGATCACCCGCATGGCGCCGTCGAGCACGTTGTCCCACCGGGCGCCGTAGGTCTTGCCCGAGATCTGCTCGATGGTGGCGAAGATGGGCGTGAAGAGATCGGTGTCGTAGTTCGACTTCTTGCCCTGCACGTACGCGGTGACGCGCTCGAGACCGGCGCCCGTGTCGATCGACGGTTTGGGCAACGAGAGCAGCGTGCCGTCGGCCTTGCGCTCGAACTGCATGAACACGAGGTTCCAGATCTCCAGCCACGCGTCTGACTCGCCGGGCTTGTGCGACTCGTCGACCGGGCCCTCGGGCAGGTAGACGTAGATCTCCGAGCAGGGTCCACACGCACCCGTGTCGCCCATCGACCAGAAGTTGTCGGCCTTGCCCAGGCGGTGAACGCGGTGTTTCGGCACCCCGGCCTTCACCCAGAGCTCGGCCGCTTCATCATCCGCGGGGATCCCGTCTTCACCCTTGAACACGGTGACCGAGAGCCGCTCGACGGGGATGTTGATGACCGTGGTCACGAAGTCCCACGCCCACTTCACGGCGTCGGCCTTGAAGTAGTCGCCGAAGCTGAAGTTGCCGAGCATCTCGAAGAACGTGTGGTGCCGGGCGGTGAAGCCCACGTTGTCGAGGTCGTTGTGTTTGCCACCTGCGCGCACACACTTCTGCGTACTGGTCGCACGCACGTAGTCGCGCTTCTCGCGGCCGGTGAAGACGTCCTTGAACTGCACCATGCCTGCGTTGGTGAAAAGCAGGGTGGGGTCGTTGGCGGGCACGAGGCTCGACGAAGCAACGCGGCGGTGGTCCTGCTTTTCGAAGAAGCTGAGGAACGCCTCCCGGATCTGCGGAGCGGTCATGTGGGATGGCATGCGCAGTGGGTTATTCCACGAAGTCCTCGATTTCAACGTCGCACCTCCCTGTAGAGTGCGGGCGCGTGCGGTCGGGCTTCATTCTGTTGGTGTGTTTGGTCTCGACTCCGGCTTTCGCCGAGGAAGACGCACGCGTCACCTACCTCATCAAGCAACTTGCCGGCGCGAAGGACCCTCGTGTTCGCGCGCAGACGGTGCTGCTGCTGGGGCAGACCGGGAGTGACTCCGCCGTCGCGCCGGTCTGCAGCGTGCTCAAAGATTCTGAATCGGTCGTGCGTTCTGCCGCCGCTTCGGCGCTCGGCGAGATCCGCTCGTCGGCGGCGATCGCCTGCATTCAGGCGGCGATGAACGAGTCGGACCCCGGTGTTCGGGCGGCGATGGCGAAGGCCGTGGCATTGGGCGCGCTGGTTTCGGGCGGTCTGTATCTTCAAGTCGAGCCCATTCAGGACAAGGTCGGTGACCTCCCGACGAACATCCTGGCGCTCGCTGACCAGCTGATGCGGGAGAAGCTGTCCTCGATGGGGGCCAACATCGCCCCTCAGAATGAAGACAAGAAATCGGCAACGAACCTGATTCGTGCGAGGAAGCTCAAGGGCTTCCAGCTTCGAATGCAGCTCCTCCCGGGTTCCACCGATAAGGGTCTGAAGGTCGAAATGTTGATCATGTCGTATCCAGAGCAGGCCTTGAAAGGCAGCTGGAACGTCAAGGCTGCCGGCGGCAAGCAAGAAAGCCTGATCAAAGCGATGGTCCCCCGCGTGCTGGACGACGCGGCCAAGGACCTGGAGTGGAAGAACTGAAGCCGTAGGGGAAAGACACCATGTCTGAAGCCAAGCCCAGGCAGCCCACAGGAGCCAAAGACCGCAAGTTGCGGAACTTCCTCCTCGATGCGCGCTTCCAGCTGAAGTTCGCCAGCTACTTCGTCGTGCTCACCCTGGTCATCACCGGACTCCTCGGTGCCTTCCTCGTTCGCACCACCACGTCGTTGTTCTCCCAGATCTCCGCGTCGGTCGATTCACGCAAGAAGGCGGCTGACACCAGCCGCGAGCTCGGTAACTGCACCCTCAACAACGAGCTGACCCGCAACATGGACGACCCCGACTTCGCCGCGAAGCTGGGCGAGCGGAGCAAGGCCATCGACGCGGCCTTCGAAGCAGAGCGTGCCGCGGCGCAGGAACAGAGCATGGAGGTGCAGCGCCAGCAGCAGTGGACGCTCTATGCGCTCACCGGTGTGCTGGTGGCGTTCATCGCGCTCATCGCGCTCACGGCGATCGTGATCACCCACCGCATCGTGGGCCCGCTCTTCCGCATCAAGCGCATGGCGCGTGAAGTGGCCAACGGCCAGGTGCGGCCGCCCACCTACGGTCTGCGCCCCAGCGACGAGCTGCAGGACGTGTTCGAGGTCTTCGCAGACATGGTCACCCAGCTGCGTGCGCGCACCGAAGCGGATCTCGCGGCGGTGAAGGCGGGCGATCCGGAGACGCTCAAGAAGCTGCAGTCGACGCTGGAAGACCGCCTCAACAAATGAGCGGTCTGGGGTCGAGGCCCTGGAGCGCTCGGGTGATCGGCTCGACGGAGAGCCCGTTCGGTGAGAGCAGCATCACCCGCTGAGCGTTGCTGGAAAGCACCGCGCGCCGCCACTCACGCACGCCGTAGAAGACGCAGGTCGGGCCTGCGGGCATCGGGCGATCACGTCTCCACTCGCACAGCTGCACTGCGGAAGCCCGGCCTGCGTCGAGGGAGATGGTGAGCCCCTGCCGCTGACACGCTTCGGCGATCGGCGCGAGGGGCTGCGGGGCGACCAGCACCACGGGCCCGGCCTGGGCGAGCAATTGGGCGAGGCGGTCCAGAGAGGTGGGCTCGGCCCTCCACTCCAACAAGGAGCTCGGGCGATCGGTCGGCACGGCGACGGGTGATGACTTCGTCCACGCGAGGCCGCCGCGGAATGAAGAGACCAGACAATGCCCGCGCCCCAGCCGTCTTCGCACGCGCTCACCGGGCTGAATGGGTACTCGCACCAGACCGCGCGCGCTGGCCAGCACCTCGCAGCCGGGAGGCGGCGGTTCGAGCACCTCGACGATCCGCCCGAGCAAGCGCGACCGCTCGTCGCCGAAAGGCGCCGCGCGCAAGGCGTGGGAGAGGTTGGTCATCGCCTCTCGAACGGCGTGCCACTGCGGCGTGACCCGGGCGCGCATCATCACCACCCCGGGCGGGAAGGCAGCCAGCGCGGTGGTCAGCTCGGCGATGTTGGTCTCCAGCCCGCCGAAACGCTCCAGCTCCCAAAGCTCCAGGCTGCGTTGGGTGCGTCGGCGTTCCACGTCGGGCAGCCGGTCGGCCTCGAGGAAGAGCAACGACACCGGAGCGCCCCGCTCGAGCCAGTCGAGCGCGTGTTCGTGGCTGATCACCATGCACGGCTCGTCGCCCAGGCTGCGGCGGGCGAAGCAGCGCGGGTCCTGGCACTGGCACGTGGTGGCGGCCTCCAACAGCGGCATCACCTCGGGGCAGCGCGAACGCACGAACCCGCTGATGCCCTCGAGATCGCCGGTGCGCGTTCGGGTCAGCCACGAGGAAAGATAAGCGCGCGCGAAGCGGCTGCTGTCGTCAGTGCCCGCTTCTGCGAGTGCCCCGGCAAGCGCGGTCGAACACACCGCCCGGCGCGGCAAGGCGGGGAGGTCGGGCAGCTCACGAAACGTGGTGCCTGAAACGGCGATCGCCACCGGCTCGTTCTGTTCGACGGCCGTCTTCCGGCCCGCCTCGAAGGCGATCTGGAGCAGGTCTTCACGCTCCAACTCGGCCGCGACGAAAGTGGGCGACTGAAGCCAGCGGCCCAGATGCGCCGAGAGCCGAGCGCCTTCTTCCATCACCACCCACGGAGGTGCGCGCTTCTCGGGACGGGGCGCGACCGGCGGCGCGGCGAGCAACGCCTCGAACAACGAAGACATCGCGCTGCGATCACTGCTCGCGGTTCCTCCGAGATGAAAGATCAGCTGCTTCAGTCGATCGCGATGGGGATCCTGAAGCACGCGATCACAAAGCGCGGCGAGCACGAGGAAGGTGTCTTCCGCGTCGTCCAGAGCACGGTGCCGGGCGGCGCGGCCGATCTCCAACCAGCGCACCAAGGAGTCGAGCGAGTGACTGGCCCGCTCAGGAAAAAGCAGCTGCGCGACCTCACACGAGTCGAGCATGGCGTTCTGCGCGATCCGCTCACCGAGAAAGGAGCGCTCGAAGCCCGCGTTGTGCGCGACCAGGGTCCACCCACCGAGCGCGGCTCGCAGCTCAGCGTCGATGGCGTCGAGTGATGGCGAAGCAGACACCTCGTCATCGGTCAGCCCGGTGAGCGCAGTGATCAACGCGGGGATCGGCCGGCTCGGCTTGATCAGCCACTTGCGCCGCTCCGTCACCACGCCGCGTTCGACGAACACCGCGCCGATCTCGATGATCTCCTCACTCGACGGCTCGAGGCCCGTGGTCTCGATGTCCACGAAGCACAAACGCCCGAGAATGGAGGTCATCGCTTCCACAAACGGCACCCTACCTTGAGGGTCCGACATCCGAATGCGCGATCACTGCGGGCCGCTGGTGGGTTCCACTGGCGGCGGCGCGACGCTCATGGAGAAGCTGCTGGGGTCGCCGTTGGGGCGATCCCACACGGCGTAGACCTCGAGCTGCGCCTGGGTGACGGTGATGACGCCCTCGCGGCTCAAGGGATCCTGAATGATGTAGTCGCCCTCAGCGGTGCGCCCGACGACGCTGATCCAGTGAGCAGACCCCTCATCGATGGCCCCGAAACGACCGGTTGCGTAGGTGTCAGAGGCGCGCGCCCAGGTACCCGCCTGGTTCGGCACGCCGTAGAGCACCACCGGCTCACCGCGGTCGAGCGCCGCGTCGAGGCCATCCATGTCTTCCACGTCGGTGGTGGTCGCGCCACCGGCTACGGCGGCCGCCTTCAGTTGATCGGCGTTGGTGGTGTTGGGCGCGGTGCTGTCGCTGTCGGTGCGCGCGACCTCGATCGCCGTCTGGGGGTCGGCGTTGTCCACCGCAGTCAGACCCAGCGCGGCCAGGTTCATCGCCACCGAGGCCGGCCCGCAGCTGTTGTCACCACCAGCGGTGTCCTTCTCTGCGTTGTAGGTCTCCGTCTTGAACTGCGTGACGAAGGTGGAGATGCGCGCGTCTTCGCTCCACATCAGCTCGAGCGTCGCCTCGTCGGGCTCACCTGAGGGCGCCAGGCCGTTCATCAGCTGAAAGTTGCGCAGGTCGTTCGCGTCGACGGTTCCATCGGGCTCGACGTAGCCGAGCTGCTGCATGCGCTCGTCGAGCCGCGGGTCGACTTGGAGCGCGGGTTCCCGCGCGACGTCAGCTCCAACCCACCCAGTCAGCGGCTCGCCCTCGCTGCTGGTGCCCTCGACCTGGTACCACTGGGCCGCGGCAGGGGCCGGAGGGTCCTGCCCAAGAACGGTCAGCGCCTCGTCATGGTCGAAGGTGCCCGAGACGTCGCCCGACTTGCTGGGTGAGGCCCGACAGCGCGCACTCGCCGTGTGGTCGGCCATGTTGACGGTGGTCACCACCGGCCAGCTCGACGGGTCGGGCAGCGCTCCAGCGGCCTCGGTGCCAATTCGGGGCCCGACGGGGATGGGGTCGTCGTTCACCTTGAGCTCGGCCGCCTTCAGAAGGCCCGCGGCCTGGATGAAGAGATCACGCTGCGGCCCGGGTGGAATGCTGAGCACCTTCTCCAGCAGGCCATCGGGGATCTTCGGGCCAGGCTGATAGCGCGGGTTCGCCGCCAGGTACGAGGCGAGCGACTTCGCCGGCAGGTCGGGAAAATTGGGATCGACGATCTGCCCGTTGGGCTTGACCACCACCGCGTGACCAACACGATCGCCGTCACGCAGCAGCATCACCGAGTCGCCCGGCTGCGCGAGCGCGGTGGCGCGCTCCAGACAGTTGGCCTGGCCATCGCCCAGCACCTCGTTGCGCAGCGTGGTGGCGCCGGTCGTGCTGAGCGCCCGGGCCTTCAGCGCGCTCCCTCTGCCCGAGCTGAACTCGTTGCCGAAGGCCTTGCGCACGGACGACGGCGGCTGCGGCTTGGGGAGCTCGAAGCGGGTGACTGACGGCTTGACCTGCGGGGCAGTGCCGATACGAGAGACCATCTGGGAGTCCTTGGGCTGGAGGTCGACCAAGCTGGATCGCCAGCCTACGGCACCTGGTTCCCGAAAAGTCTTCGCGCCCTCACTCGACCAGCAGCACGCCGCCGATCATCT
>JANODF010000216.1:0-8833 GCA_031412555.1 Archangium sp.
CGGCCGTTCTTCCGGCACGACTCCTCGAGGAAGGCGTCGATGAGCGGGCCCAGATCCTCCCGGCGTTCACGCAGCGGGGGCGAGTGCAGCTGCACCACGTTCAAGCGGAAGTAGAGATCTTCGCGGAACCGGCCGGCTTGCGTCTCGGCTTCGAGATCCTTGTTGGTCGCCGCGATCACGCGCACGTCGACCTTGATGGTCTCGGTGCCACCGACGCGCTCGAGCTCGCCCTCTTGCAGCACGCGCAGCAGCTTGGCCTGCATCTGCGCAGGCATGTCGCCGACTTCATCGAGAAACAGGGTGCCGCCATCGGCCAGCTCGAACTTGCCGCGCCGGGCGCTCACCGCGCCGGTGAACGAACCCTTCTCGTGCCCGAACAGCTCCGACTCGATGAGCTCGTGCGGCACGGCCGCGCAGTTGAGCTTCACGAACGGGCCCGTCTTCCGCTTGCTGTGCTGATGAATGGCGCGCGCGATGAGCTCCTTGCCGCTGCCGTTCTCGCCGGTGATGAGCACGCGGCCTTCTGACGGCGCGGCCCGTTGAATGAGCGCGTAGATGCGCTGCATGGCGGCGCCCTGGCCCACCATGTCGAAGCGGCCGACCTCGGCACGCAGCGTCTGCAGCTCCTCCACCACCTTCTGGTGCTCCAGCGCGTTCTTGAGCGCGAGCAACATGCGGTCACGCGAGATGGGCTTCTCCAGGAAGTCGCGCGCGCCCAGCTGCGTCGCTTTGACCGCGGTGTCGATGGTGCCGTGGCCGGACATCATGATCACCGGCAGCTCCTTCTTGAGCTCCCGCATCTTCGACAAGGCGGTCAGCCCGTCCATGTCGGGCATCTTCACGTCCATCAACACCGCGTCGACCGGCCGCGCGGCGAGCACGTCGAGGGCCACCTTCGCGCCGGAGGCGAGCTCCACGTGGTAGCCCTCGAGCTGCAGCGCCTGGCTCAACGTCAGCAGAATGTTCCGTTCATCATCGACGACGAGGACAGTGGCCGGCATGGGGTGCTCCAGGCGTGCTGCAGGGTGGTGTGGCTATTCTGCCGCGCATCAGACGCGGGTGCTGGGGTGCATTGGAAGACGTGTGCCAATGCCCGCACGAGCGGATTCGTCTTGAGGATCAAGGCTTTCGCCTTGAGGCACCATGGAATGGCAGGTAAGGGGGACCGGTTGACGCACACCGCCACGGAGGCCGGAATCATGGTCAAGACCCTTAGAATCCTCGGAATGTCAGCGGCGTTGCTTGCCCTGGCTGGTTGTCCCCCCACGTACCCGAAGTGCGAGAGCGACGATCACTGCAAGGACAAGGGCGAGGTCTGCGTTCAGGGCCAGTGCCAGGAGTGCGCGACCGACGCGAACTGCAAAGAAGGCTTCGTGTGCGACGCCAACAAGTGCGTGCCCAAGCCGGAGTGCACCAACGACACGGGCTGTGGCGAAGGCAAAAAGTGCAAGCAGGGCAAGTGCGCGGTCGCCACCGAGAGCAAGCCCGAGTGCAGCGCCGCCGATGACTGCCCCTCAGGTCAGGGCTGCACCAACGGCAAGTGCGTCAGCAGCAACGTGAGCACGGCGTGCACGTTCGAGCCGGTTCGTTTCGACTTCAACGAGTACAACTTGAACAGCACCGTGCAGTCGTCGCTCGCCTCGTACGCGGACTGCATCAAGAAGGGCAGCCTGCGCTTCACCCTCGAAGGTCACGCCGACGAACGCGGCACCGACGAGTTCAACATGGTGCTCTCGCAGAAGCGTGCGGCCTCGGTGCGCAAGTACCTGGTCGACCTCGGCGTCTCCGGCGGCGCGCTGGACACCGTCGGCTACGGCGAGAACAAGCCGGCGTCGAACGGCAGCGGCGAAGAGGCGTGGGCGACCAACCGCCGCGTCGAGTTCAAGAAGCGCTGATTCGCGGCGTGGAGCGGGTGCAGAGATAGCCCGCTCCCACGAAGCTCGCGAAGGCCAATGAGAAGACTCCGGCTCGGGGCTGGAGCAACGCTTCACTCGCAGTCAGCACGACCTGCAGTGGATCGGTGACCAGCTCCCAGCTGTTGAGGCGCTCGAAACGGCCGAGGAAGACCCCCACTCCGCACAACAACACCGCGGCGCTCACCAGCGCGGCGGCGAGGTGCGGGCCGCAGCGGGTTCTCAGCTCGGCGTGCACGCGCGAGAGGGAGTCCCAGCCCAGCAGACAGCCGGCCCAGGCGAAGCTCGCCAGGAAGAGCACGTCGAACCACAGAGGCACGCCTGCGCGCGCTTTGAGGTGGATGAGGTCGGTCAGCAGGTACGGCGCGTTGGGGAAGAAGGCGAGCCAGCTCAGCAGCAGCGGCCAGAACAAGAGGCCTCGGCGGGTGAATCTCAGGGTGAGCGAGAGCAGCCACGGCACCCAGGCGAGGAAGAGGTTCCACCAGAGGAAGATGAAGCGGGGGCCGACGAGGGTGGAGCGGGCGGTCCACAGGATCAGCGCCAAGACGGACACAGCGACGAGGGCGAAAGACCGCGTGGACGTGTCTGCGTCGCCGCGTTCGGCGGTGGGGGAGGGCATGGCCCTTGGTGAATGCAAAAGAGTTACCTCTCCCTGCGACCGCGGGGAAAGGTCGGCCAGCGAAGCGGGCCGGGTGAGGGGCGTGCTCGAATTGGCCCCTCACCCCGACTCTCTCCCCGCTTCGCAGGGCGAGGGAGCTACCTTCTTGCTCTTCTGCGCGGCACGAACGCGGCGACCTGCGGCTCATCACCCGACGCGCGCGCCATCAAACAGATCTGCGAGATGCGCGGACCAAACCGTTCCCAGCGCGACTCGCCCGTTCCCTTCACGGCCAGGAACTCGTCCTTCGTGGTGGGCAACGCCGCCGCCAACGCGAACAACGTCGCGTCATTGAAGATGATGAAAGGCGGCACCCCGAGATCCTGAGACAGCTCCCGCCGCCAGCGTTTCAGCTCCTCCGCCGCGAGCGTCGAGTACTTCTCGGGCAGCGCCCGCACGTTGCTCACCGCGCTGGCCGCCTTCGCAGGCCGGGCGATCAACTTCGGCCCCACGCACACGTCACACGAGCCACAGGACTGGCTGAACGGCACCTCTTCACCGAAGTACCGCAGCACGAACGCCCGCCGGCACCGCTTGGTGTACGCGTAGTCGGTCATGCGCTTGAGCAGCAGCAGCGCGTTGCGCTCCTGTTCACGCAACCGGCTCAAGTCGACGCCCAGCTGACTCCACGAGTCGTGCTTGAGCACGCTGATGGCCCGGCCCGAGAACGGCCGCTGCACCGTCACGATCGCGCTGCGCTCGAGCAGCGTGAGCGCATGCCGCACCCGCTCCTCATCGAGGCCACACTTGCGGGAGAGCAGGTACAGCTCCATCGTCTGCTTCACGCCCGGCGACGCGCCTGAGTTGAGCGCGTTGAGCAGCGCCTTCGCTTCAGCGCTGCGCGGCTGGTGCAACATGCCCGACGGCTGCACGGTGATCCCGTAGCGGCCTTCACCGCGGCCCGCGCGAGACACGGCGCCTTGCCGCTCGAGCACCTTCAACGCCGCCGAGACCTCGAACTCGGATCCGCCGACCTGGCTTGCGAGCAGATGCACGCCGCGATCGAACGTGTCCATGTTGCGCAGCACGTTCCACAGATCGACGAAGAGCGTCTCGGGCGGGTGGTTGCCCTGAATCAAGCGCTCCTGGGTGAACACGTCGGCGTGGTTGAACAGCAACACCGCGCGGCTCGGATTCCCGTCGCGGCCCGCGCGGCCGATCTCCTGGTAGTAGGCCTCGACCGCCTTCGGGATGCCGGCGTGCGCCACGAAGCGGATGTCGGGCTTGTCGATGCCCATGCCGAACGCGTTGGTGGCCACCGCCACGGAGTTCGGCTTCGCCATGAAGGCTTCCTGCGCCTTGCGCCGCGCGTCGTCCTCCATGCCTGCGTGGTAGAGCACCGCGGGCACGTCTTCCTTCACCAGGTGCTCGTGGATGACCTCTGCCTGCTTGCGCGTGTTGCAGTAGACGACCCCGCTGCCTTCTTCAGCGAGTGACACACACAGCGCGCGTTTGTCGGCGTCGCCGGTGACCGTGGCCACCTCGAGAAAGAGGTTCGGCCGATCGAAACCCGCCACCGACACCTGCGGATCTTTCATCAGCAGCACGCGCACGATGTCGTCGCGCACTTCGGGCGTCGCTGTAGCGGTCAGCGCGACCGTACGCGGCGGCCGCAGGCGTTTTCGCACCTGGCCGAGCATCGCGTAGTCGGGCCGGAAGTCGTGACCCCACTGCGAGATGCAGTGCGCTTCGTCGATGGCGTAGAGCGCCAGCCGGGCCTCTTGCAGCGCGTTGATGAACCCCTCGCTGCGGAATCGTTCGGGCGCGACGTAGACGAGCTTGTATTCACCCTGCCGCATGCGCTGCTGGCGGTTGGCCCGCTCGGAGTCGCTGAGCGTCGAGTTGATGTACGTCGCCGCGATGCCGCGCGCCTGGAGCGAGTCGACCTGATCCTGCATCAGCGCGATCAACGGCGAGACCACCACCGTGACGCCGTCGAGCAGCATCGCTGGCAGCTGGTAGCAGAGCGACTTGCCCGCGCCCGTGGGCATCACCACCACCGCGTTGCGCCCGGAGATGACGTTGGAGATCACCTCAGCCTGGCCGTGACGAAACGAGTCGAGCCCGAAGTGCTTCTTGAGCCCTGCCAACATCTCACTGAAGTACGGCAGGTCTGCTGACACTGCGCGCATATGGTCTCTCCTCCGCTCGGGCGTCAATACTCATGGTGATTGCAGGCGAGCGGAGAACCCCGGCTCGTCGCCCTTGATGAGGCCGCGGGCGAGCATCGAGACGAACCCCGTCTCGCCCACCACGATGTGATCGAGCAGCCGCAGGCACAACAACCGCGCGCCTTCTCGCAGCTGGCGGGTCAACGCCACGTCCTGCACCGAGGGCTCGGGATCGCCGGACGGGTGGTTGTGGATGAGCACGATGCCCGTCGCCCGCGAGGTGATCGCCGGGGCCAGCACCTCTCTGGGGTCGACGTGACACTGATCGATGCTCCCCACGGCCACGCAGGCATGCCGGAGCAGCACGTTGCGGCTGTTGAGGCACAACACGTGGAACTCTTCTCGCCGGGCTCCGACCAACTGCTTGCGCGCCCACTCGTAGATGCCTTGCGGCGTCTGCAGCCGGGGCCGCTCTTCCACCGAGGCATGCAGGCGCCGCGCGAGCTCACCGGCGGCCAGCACGCGAGACGCTTCTTCCGCCGAGAGCTGGCGGAACTCGATCAACGCCTCGGGCGACTCGGTGAGCAGGGCCTTCAGACCCTGTTCGACCAGGCTCGCCGCGCGGGTGAGTTCTTCGCCTCCCAGCAGCACGCCGATGAGCTCGGCGTTGCTCAGCGCCCGTGCGCCCAATCGCAAAAGCCGTCGGCGCGCTTCTTCAGCGGCGCTCGGGCCGCTGCCCTCCAGATTCGTCAGCCAGTCACCATCCATCGCCCACCTCCGAGGGCATCCAGAGCAACGGGTATGCCGCAATCCCCGCGAGCGGAGCCCTCAGGACGCAGGCTCTCCAGAGAGAGGGAGCGCGGATGCTCCGTTTCCGTTCTCATTTATGGTGAGGTGAGGCGTGGTCTCCACTGCACGCATCCCTTCCAATTGTGCGACCTGCCAGAAAGCCGGCTTCCTGGAGGTCGGCCAGGAGCTCGCCGACGGTCAGCTCAAGTGGTTCGAGCGCTTCAGCTGCGCCTGCGGTCACGGCTTCGAGACGGGCGGGGCGGGGCTGCCTGCCCAGGGGCTGCGTAAGTCGATCATCACGCAGTCGGGGCGCGCCGAGGTCTGGGTGGATGATCCCAAGAAGGTGCCCCAGGTGCTCACGCTGCTGGTGAAGGGGCTCGGCGTGCCTGAAGCCGAAGCGAAGAAGCGCATGGCGAAGTTGCCGGCCCTCGCCTTCGAAGGCACTCACGCCGAAGCGACGTTCATCTCACTGGCCCTGGAAAAGGGCGGGGTGATCGGCCGCGTGGTCAATCACCTGCCGAGATGACCGCGTCGGCTTCGGCCCACTGCAGTTCGCTGAACACGCGCACACCGTTTTCCTGCAACACGCGGGTGGTCTCTCCCACCTTGCCCGGCAGCTTCGTCTTGCTGAACGAGCCGTCGTAGATGAAGCCGCTCCCGCACGACGGGCTGCCTTCTTTGAGCACCGCGACTTCAATGTGATGTTCTCGCACGAGGCGCAGCGCTTCGGCCGCCCCGCGCGTGAAGGCCACGGTCACGTCGAGCCCGGTGTCGGTGAGCACGCGGCCATCG
Organism: Archangium sp.; assembly: GCA_031412555.1. Lineage (GTDB taxonomy): Bacteria > Myxococcota > Myxococcia > Myxococcales > Myxococcaceae > Archangium_A. The sequence goes on from JANODF010000216.1 coordinate 6,264, forward strand.
GGTTGCTGTTCGGCCGGCGGCCGGGGCACTGACAAGCCACCCGCGACTTCAGGGCATACCTTCACCACGCGGCCTTCGGTCAACCAGCGCGCCAACACTTCGTTCTGCGAGCCCTTCTCACGGCCATCGAAGCGCACCCGCTCACCCAGCAAGCAGGCGCTGATGAGCACTCGTTTCACGATCGTGGTGCCTTCTCGACGAGGTCCCACAGCGGCGCGCCTTCGAGCGCCACGCCCAGGGGTGCACGTTCGGTGGCCGCGAACAGGATCGCCGAGGCGAGCTCGGCCAGTTTGATCGGCTGATACTTCTTGAGGCCCAGCAACTTCGTGATCGTGCCCATGCCGGGGAGAAACGCACCTTCCCGATCGGCGAACGCCGACGGCCGGAAGATCGTGTACGGAATTCCACTCGCGGTGACGATGCGCTCGGCTTCGGCCTTGGCCTTCAGGTACGCACCGCGCGGGCTGCCGGCCCCCACGCTGGAGAGCAGCACGAGGTGATCGACCGTGCCGCTCGCTTTCGCTGCGTCGACCAGCTGCCGGGTGGTGCCGATGTCGCTCGACTCGTAGGTGTCGCCCGCGGCGAACCGCTTTCGCATGGTGCCGATCAACTGCACCACGGTGGTGCAGCCCCGCAGCGTGTCGCCAAGTTTGGGATCGGAAAGTTCGATGGCCGCGACGGGGCGGGAGCCCAACCGGCCCGCACTTTTCGGCCGCGCATGAGCGAGCACGTCGACCTGGCGTTTCGTGGCCAGCTCGAGCAGCGCCTGGCCCACCGCACCCGTGGCACCCGCTACGAAGACGTGACGTTTCGACATTTTTTCCGCTCCTTCAGAGGCTGTTCCGTATTGTGCCATCGCAGATTTCCAATGGAGGCTTCATGCGACGTTCCGCGAAAATCATCTTGATGGCTGCTGCTCTGCTTGCGACGCCCGTGCTGGCCGACGACGCGCCTGCTGGGGGCTCCGACACGCCCACCGAGAGCACCTGGCGCCGCTCGGGTGCGTTGCTCGACCGATCGCCGCAGCGCCGCTCGCAGATGCTTTCGATCTTCCTGGGGCTGCCGTACGGCTATTTCTATTACGGCTTCCCCTTCGGCGTGAGCGGCCGCTACCTCATCCCGATCCTTCACGACGGCTTCATTCCCGCGGTCAACGACTCGTTCAGCATCGAGTTCGGCCTGGATCTGAGCGGCGCGGTGGGCACGCGTTTTTATCCAATCCTCGGCATCCCGGTGGAGGTGATGTGGCAGTTCCACTTCACCAAGAACTTCTCTGCGTACGCGAAGGTCGGCGTGGTCCTCGAGATCAACTTCGTGCCGTACGTGTGCAACGTGGGCAGCATTTATTGCCGCGGAGCCGTGACCGCCTCGCCCATCGGCAACCTGGGCCTGATGTACAAGTTCAGCGACAAGGTCTCCTTCCGCGCTGAAGTCGGCTACCCGTGGGTCAAGGTCGGGCTCGGCTTCGACATGTGAGCCCGTCGGCACGTCGATGGGGCAGTTTCTGCCCCTCCGTGCTGAAAAGGGCAGGCCTTTCGTGGGTTTGAAAGGACCTCCGCCCGCAACGAATCAATGCGCTCGGGTGCGCTGCCCGCTATACGCCGCCGACGTTCATGAGTTCGTTCATCCTCGGAATGAAGGTGAAGTACCTGCCCCAGCCGGAATGGGGCGTCGGGCACCTCGTGTCAGTCGAGGAAGGTGGCGCGCGCGCGGTGGTGATGTTCCCCGGCCGCGAGAATGGCGAACCGCTCACGGTCTCCACCCGCGGCGGCGTGTTGCAGCCCTGGCCGCTCGAGCCCGGCCAACTGGTCAAGACCTTCAAGGGCAAGACCGGCGTCATCCTTCGTGAAGAAGAAGGGGGCCGCGGGCTGCGCCGCTACGCGATCAAGTTCGAAGACGGCAAAGAATCCGAGTACCCGGAGACCGAGTTCAAGGCGCTGCCGCCCAAGCCCGATCTCCTGACGATGCTGAAAGAAGGCCGCGCGGCTGACGCGAAGAACTTCCTGCTCCGCCGCTCTGCGCTGCAGCTCGATGACGAGCGCCGCAACGATGCGCTGGGTGCGTTGCTCGCCTCACGCGTGATGGTCAAGCCGCACCAGGTGGGCGTGGTGCAGCGCGTGTTGTCGTCGCACCGGCCGCGCTTCGTGCTCGCCGATGAAGTCGGCCTGGGCAAGACCATCGAAGCGGGCATGATCTTCTCGGCGCTGCGCCTCGCAGGCCTGGGCCGCCGGGTGCTGGTCGTTGCGCCGAGACACCTCACCGTGCAGTGGCTGGTCGATCTCTTCCACAAGTTCAACCACCTGTTCACCTTGATGGACACGGATCGCTACGAGCAGTCGCTCGACGAGCAGCCCACCGTCTCGCCGTGGTCGCGCTTCAACTTCATCGTGACCAGCCTCGAGCTGCTGCAGCGCTCCGAGCAGTACCGCAAAGAAGCGGGCGATCCCTCGGCGCACTGGGACCTGGTGATCATCGACGAGGCGCACCACCTCAAGGGCGAGAAGGCCTACGAAGCGGCGCAGGCACTGGCGCGCAACTCGTGGGGCCTGCTGCTGCTCACCGCCACCCCG
>JANODF010000217.1:0-5553 GCA_031412555.1 Archangium sp.
CGCGGCAGGTCGTTCCACGCTTCGGCGATGGAGAGGAAGGTGGTCTTGGTCTCCACCACGTCTTCGAGGTTCGCCAGCGCGGCCTTCTTCTCTTCCGGCGTGTTCGCGGCGTCGACGGTCTTGAGCGCGGCCTTCAGCGCCTCACCGAACTGCTGACTTCCCGCAGCGGCACGAAGCAGCGCCGCTTCAGCGAGCTTCTTGTCATCACCCTCGAGGCGATCGACCAGCGTCGAGAGCGTCTGGTACGCGTCGCGGTAGGCCCTCTGCTCCACGGCGGCGAGGCCCGACTTGAGGCGCGCCTGGTTCGCATTGGGGTGCAGCGGGTTCTCGAACAGCAACTCGCCCAGCGACTTGCGAGCGAGCGCGTAGTCGCCCTCTTCGAAGGCCAGCACGCCGACGCGGTAGAGCGCGTCTTGCCCCGCGGTGGTCTCCGGGTAGGTCTTGCGAACGAGGAGCAGCGCTTCGATGCCCTCCTTGCGCGACTTCGAGTCGGCGACCGTGATGGCCTTGGCGAGCGCTTCGTCGGCGGTCTTGTCCTTCTTCACTTCGACCTTCGGGCCCGTCCCCGTGCCGGTGCCCGTGTTCTTCGGACAGGCGCAGAGGAAACCCAGACAGCTGATCAGCAACAGGTGACGCATGCCGAGGCACATAGCAGGCTTTCCGTGCGGGAAAACGCACGCAGTGCGGCCGAAAAGACGCGTGAAATGAGTCATCGCGGCCGCGGGTTGGGACTCCTGCATCGGGCAACATCAACACCCGTGCCACCGTTCATCCCGAACGGTGGCTTACTGAAACGCCCGCTTCATCCGTGCGTGCAGCTGCGCCACGTCGGCCTCGTCTTGATACGGACCAAAGCCGAAACGCAGGCGATCGTCTCGCGCGTCGGTGATCACCCGGTGCAGCTTGAGTGTCGCCGACAGCGCGCTCGCGTCGGGCGTGCGGAAGGTGAGGAACTGGCCGCGCGCGTTGTTGGAGAGCGGCACCACCAACTGCTCGCCCCTCAGCGGACCCGCAGGCAGCGCCGCCACGAAGTGATGCTGCAACGAGTGCGCATGCGCGCGGTTGTGAGCGGTGCTGAGCCCCACCGACTGCCGCCACTTCATCGCCGCGTTGAAGCGATAGAGCCCCGACGGGTCGAACGTCGCGCCCATGAAGCGCATCGCGCCCTTCGAGTACGGCACCTGCCCCTCCACCTTTTCACCGAGCGCATCGAAGGCCGCGAACCAGCCGGTGTTGCGCGGCCTCAAATCAGCCGCGGTCGGGGGCACGTGAAGGAAACACACGCCCTCTCCGCTCATCGCGTACTTGTAGCCACCCGCCAGATAGAACGCGCGCTCGCCCACGTGCTGCAGGCGGGTGGGGACGGCGCCAAAGCCGTGGTACCCGTCGATCACCACCAACGCGCGACGGGGCAACGAATCGACCAGCGCGTCGAGCTGCTGCACTTCAGCGCCCGAGTTGAAGAACACGTGGCTGAAGAAGACGAGGTCCGCCTGCTGCGATGCAGCGCTGAAACGTTCGTTGAACGTGGCGAACGGCTCTGAAGCAACCCGCGTGACTTGGAGCAGCCCTTCTTCCTCCAGCCGGCGCGTCTGCCGCTCGAACGAGTGGAACTCAGAATCGGTGGTCACCACGCGCGCCTTCTCAGGCAGACACGAGAGCAGCCGCAGCACGAACTCATGCGTGTTGGGCGCGAAGACGATGCTGCCCGGCTCAGGCAACGAGAGCTCGGTGGCGATGTGACGCTGCGCCTCCGACCACACCTCGGAGAACACCGTGTCCCACTTGTCGTCAGCGAAACGCGCCGCGTCGAGCCACGCCTGCTGCTGGGCCTCGAGCGTCACGTCAGGCCAGTAGTGATGGCTGTGCGCTGCGAAGTGCAGCCGCTGCGGGTCAGCCTCGAGGAATCTCCGGAAACCGTCTTTCCAGGCCATGGAAGACGTCTTACTTGTTCAGCAGGTCCGCAACCTTCTTGAAGAAGCTCTTGCTCTGGGGGTTCACGTTCTCCCCCGAAGCTTCGGCGAACTTCTCCAGCAACTCGCGCTGCTTGCTGTTCAGGTTCTGCGGCGTCTCCACCACCACGCGCACGTGCTGATCGCCGCGATCGGTCGATTGGAGGTGCGGGATGCCCTTGCCCTTGAGGCGGAAGATCTTCCCGCTCTGCGTACCCTCGGGCACCTTCATCTTCACCATGCCGTCGAGCGTGGGCACCTCGAGCTGCGCACCCAGGGTCGCCTGCACGAAGCTGATCGGCACCTCGCAGAACACTTCGTATTCTTCGCGGTGGAACAGCGCGTGTTCCTTCACGTGCACCACGACGTAGAGATCGCCGGAAGGTCCGCCCTGTTCGCCGGGTTCACCTTCGCCGGCCAATCGCACCCGGGTGCCGGTGTCGACGCCCGGAGGAATCTTGACCGACAGCTCAGAGACCGACTCGGTCTTGCCGGCGCCTTTGCACTCCTTGCAGGGGTCGGCGACCACCTGGCCGGAACCACTGCACTGGCTGCAGGTGCGCGCGACCGCGAAGAAGCCCTGGGTGAAGCGCACTTCACCGGCGCCGCCACAGGTGGGGCACTGGCGCTGCTGCTTGCTCTTGCTGCCCGTGCCTTCACACGCTTCGCAGCGCTTGGGGCGGGGGATCTTCACGGTCACTTCAGAACCGAAGGCCGCCTCTTCGAACGTCAGCTCGAGGTTGTAGCGGAGGTCAGCGCCGCGATTGCGCGCCCGGCCCCGGCCACCACCACGGCCACCGAAGATGTCTCCGAAGATCTCTCCGAAGATGTCGTTGATGTTGACGTTGTTGAAGCCACCGCTGCCGCCGAAACCTTCGACGCCCTGGTGACCGAAACGGTCGTACCTCGCCCGGCGATCGGGGTCGGACAGCACCTCGTACGCCTCGGAGGACTCCTTGAACTTGTCCTCGGCGTCTTTGTCACCGGGATTGCGGTCGGGGTGGTACTGCATTGCCTGTTTGCGGAAGGCCTTCTTCAAAGCGTCCGCATCGGCGTTGCGCTCGACGGCGAGCACTTCGTAGTAGTCACGCTTGGAAGCCATGGGGCGGAACCTCTCTAACGCAGCCTGACTCGAAAGCAATCGACCCCGTGCCTGCCGCCTCACCTTCCCCCCGCCTGAGACCGGACAAACGGGTGTGGTGGCGCCTGGTCGCCCGTGTGGGGCCGTACCGGGGGCCGTTGATCGGGGCGATCTTCTTCTCCCTGTTCGCCGCGAGTGCGGGGGCCCTCTGGGCGTCGTTGGTCGGCCCGCTGATGCGCTCCCTCATCGGCGGGGGGTCCATCACCTGGGGTCCTTTCCAGCTGGAGCGGGATGACCTGACCTTCAAGCTGCCTCTGGCGATCGTGGCGGCGGCGGTGCTGAAGGCGGTCGCCTCCTGGCTGCATGCGGGGTTGATGAGCCGGGTCTCCCAGGGGGTGCTCTCGCGGCTCAGAGAGGAGCTCTACGGGCGGCTGCTGGTGCTGCCTCCCAAGTGGTTCGAGGAGCGGCACTCGGGCGAGCTGCTCTCACACTTCACCAGCGACGTCTCGCAGCTGGAGTTCTCCGCCGGGCAAGCGCTGGCCAGCATCACCAAAGATTCGCTGCAGGTGCTGGGTCTGTTGGTGGTGTGCCTGGTCACCGATTGGAGACTGTTCCTCATCATCTTCATCGTGCTGCCGGGCACCATCATTCCGGTCTCCCGGTTTGCACGCGGGGCGAAGAAGCAGGCCACGAAGTCGCAGGCCTCGTTGGGCCAGCTCTCGATGCTGGTGAGCGAGCAGCTGCAGAACCTGCCGGTGGTGCAGACGTACCGGGCTGAAGGCCGGGCGCTGGAGCGCTTCGATGCCGAGCAGAATCGCTACCTGGCGGCGATGAAGCGCTCGTTGTTCATTCGTGGCGCGTTCAGCCCCACCACGGAGTTCCTGGGCATCGTCGGGCTCGCCGTCGTCATGGTGGTGGGCACGCGCGCGGTGCAGCTCGATCCGTCTCTGGCGGGAAACTTCGTCTCGTTCCTCGCGGCGGCGGTGCTGCTGTACCAGCCGGTCAAGTCGCTCTCGAACACCGCTTCGCAGATTTCACTCGGTGCGGGCGCGGCGGTGCGGTTGTTCGAGGTGCTCGACTCCGAGGCCGATCACGATGCGGGTGGTGAAGCGCAGCCGCTCACGCAGGGCCTGCGGTTGAACGACGTGAAGCTCACCTATCCAGACGGGCGCGAGGCCCTCAAGGGCGTGAGCTTCTCGGTGGAGCCCGGCACGCACGTGGCGCTGGTCGGGCCTTCCGGTGCGGGCAAGTCGAGCGTCTTTTCGCTCCTGCTGGGGCATGGCACTGCGTCGGGCGGCGAGGTGCAGTGGAACGGCGCTCCGCTCTCTTCCTTGTCCAGGCGGAGCGTGCGCTCGCAGCTGGCGTGGGTGCCGCAGGATCCGGTGCTGCTGTCGGGATCGATTCGCGACAACCTGCGGGTGGGCCGGGCGGATGCGACCGATTCGCAGCTGTGGGCGGCGCTCGAGCGGGCCCACGCAGCGCCGTTCGTTCGCGGTTTCGCTGCGGGGCTGGAAGAGGACGTCGGTGAACGAGGGGGCCGGTTGTCCGGTGGGCAACGGCAACGCCTGGCCATCGCGCGGGCGTTCTTGAAAGAGCCGTCGTTGTTGTTGCTCGATGAACCGACGAGCGCGCTCGACTCCGAGACGGAGGCGGAAGTGCAGGCCGGCCTCGCGGAGTTGATGAAGGGCCGCACCACGCTGGTCATCGCGCACCGGCTCGCCACCATTCGCCACGCGGATCGCATCGTGGTGATGGAAGCAGGCCGGGTGGTCGATCAAGGCACCCCTGAAGCGTTGGCGGCGAAGGGCCGGTCGTGGTCTGGAGTCTCGAGCGCATGAACGTCGCCCTCGCCCCCATCCCCACGCCCTACGCGGAGTCCAAAGTCGGACCCAACCGCGTTGCGCTCTTGAAGGACGGCTTCCAGGCGTTCCCCGCGATGCTGGCGGCGATCACCGCGGCGAAGAACACCATCTGCTTCGAGACGTACATCTTGAAGGACGACGAGCTGGGCCTGCGCTTCCTCAAGGCGCTGATCGAGCGCGCTCAGGCGGGCGTCGAAGTGCTCCTCACCCTCCACGTCAACTTCCCACCCCTGACATCTTGCTCCCAAGCTCCCAAGTCTGGAGCCCACGATCTTGAGCTTCTTAACGACGCGCTCGAACAGGTAGTCGAGGGGCGCCTGCCCACTCTCATGGAGGCGCGCCAACAGTTCCTCGGCTTCGATGCGCTCCTGTGCCGACGCCCCGAATCGGAATTCAATGAATCGAAATCTCCCCATCGACCTGGACTCGCTGCAGAAACGTGGCGACCTCTGAGGTTGGCAACGAGCTGTTGCCGCCCGAGATGTACAGGCCTCCACGGATGTGGCTGAGATTCGAGAGCCCCGCCAGGCTTCGAAGCGAGCCGTTGCCGGTAATCACGAGCTCGTCGATCGTGGTGAGTCCGCTCAGGCCGTCGAGGGTCTCCAGTTTGGGATTCGTCGAGATCGCCACTTTCGACGCGGACCGCAGCGAGGAGAGC
>JANODF010000218.1:0-1871 GCA_031412555.1 Archangium sp.
CCCACTGGTGGGCCTTGAACAGGGGCTGCAGCACCTCTGCGCGCGTCAGGTCGCCGTCGACCAGGCCGAGCCACCCCGCGCGGCCTTCGAACTCACGCAAGTTCTCTCGGCGACCGTTGGAGAGGTCATCGAGTGCGAGGACCTCGTGACCCTCTCGCAGCAGCCGCTCGACGACCCAGCGGCCGATGAAGCCAGCACCTCCAGTGACCAGGCACTTCATGTGAGCGCCCCCTTCTCCAGGTACTGGGCCAGAACGCCTTCCTCGTCCAGGTACTTCACGATCTCCTCGCGACTCATCGAGGTGTCCTTTCCGGAATGCCACTCACGGGTGACGCTCTTGCCAGACGCGAAGACCTCGCGCGTGCCGCCGTCGTACTGCTCAGCGTTCAGAGAGAGCACGACGAGCAAACGCTCGAGCTCAACCGCGCGGCTCATCTCGTCGATCGACAGCAGTTCCTCGAACAGCTTCTCACCCTGACGGGCTCCGATGATGTCGATCCGGGGCGGGCGCGTGCTGAGCCTCGAGGCCATCGCATGAGCGAGGTCGACGACTTTGAGAGCGCGCATCTTGGTGACGAAGACCTCGCCGCCCCGCATCAACGACCCGGCTTCCAGCACGAGGCGGGCCGCCTCGGGGATCGTCATCACGTAACGGGTCATACCTTCGTCGGTGAGAGACAACGCCTCTCCGCGCAGAATCTGGCGAGCAAAAATGGGGACCACTGAGCCCCTCGAACCAATGACGTTTCCGAAGCGCACCGACGCAAAGCGAGTGCGGTGGGTGCCGCGGATCTCGTTGGCCGCGGCGATGAGACGTTCTCCCATCATCTTCGAGGCGCCCATCACGTTGGTCGGGTTCACCGCCTTGTCCGACGACGTGAAAACGACGCGTTCGACGTTCGCTACCGCGGAGCGGATCACGTTGTTTAAGCCCTGGAGGTTGGTCTGCACCACCTCAAAGGGGTTGTACTCCCCGAGGCCCACGTGTTTGAGCGCCGCCGTGTGAAAGACCACGTCCACCCCGTTCATCGCGAAGCGGAGCCGATCGAGGTCGCGCACGTCACCGATGAAAGGTGAGCAGCGGGGGAGCTGCTGGTGGAGGAAGAAGAGGTCATTCTCCGAATGGTCGAGGCAACGCAGCGACTTCACCAAGGGCGTCAGCTGCTCGCAGAGCGCACTCCCGATCGTCCCGGCAGCGCCAGTGACGAGCACGACCTTGCCCTTGAGGTATTCCCACGAGTTCATCAAGACTCCTTTGTGCCGCGACCTGCCTGCCTGATTCACCCCATACCAGTCAGCGGCCCGGTGCCTGAACCAACTTCGCGGGGCGACTCAAGCGCTTGAATCCACGCCGGGGCGAGCGCGCCAACCGAGTAGTGCGCCACGGCCCGCCGCCTTCCTTCCGTCACCAGCCGCGACCTCAGCTCCGGTCCCTTCAGCAAGGCGGTCAGGCGTTCAGCCCATTCGCTCTCGGTGCGAGCCCACAAGCCGTCAATACCGTCTCTGACGATGTCGACGACCACCCCTACGGGGGCCACTACGAACGGGACGCCACACGCCATGTACTGGATGGCCTTGAAGCCGCACTTGCCGCGCTCCCAGTCGTTGTCCTGGAGTGGATAGACGCCGACGTCGCACGTGTTAAAGAGCTCGACCTCCCGCTCGAGTGACCACGGGACGTCTTCCACGGTCACCCCGTCGAAGCGGACCGGTTTGCCGGCGCCGCTGACCTTCAGCGTGAAGGCATGGCGCGCCGCGGCATCCTTGAGCAGCGGCCCCATCTTCTCGAGGTAGTGATAGGTCGTCGGGCTGCCGATCCACCCCACCACCGGACCGCTGGCCGGCACGCGCTCGCGATCTGGCCGCGGGAC
>JANODF010000219.1:0-2259 GCA_031412555.1 Archangium sp.
CCCGCACCCGGTCCCGCGCCACCAGGCTTGCGGTGGAATGGCGCGCGGATGCTGACCAACAAACCACCTTGCGACATCGCGTGAGGCACGCCCGGGAGCGCCTTCTCGATGAGCTCGCCGTCAATGAGCTCGAGCCGTCGCTCGGCTGGCTGGGCGAGCCATTCTTCGATGGTGTGGTGTCGCCCTCGCGCAGTCATCGCATCCAACCTTACCCGCTCTTCACGCCTCACCCCCCCCACCCGGTTTGCCATGACCGCTGACCTACCAAACCGGTCTGACACGGAGCCGCCACGCCGCCGCAGGGGGGTGCCCGATGAGATTGAGGGAGGCCCGCGATTCCGAGGGGGCGCCCGCTACCACAGATCGCTCGGAGGCCTCAGCGACGCCGACTTGCTGCGAGAGGTCGCCCGCCTGTACCAACGCTGAAGCTTCGCGCTGGCAGCGGGTTGGGACGGGCGAAGGCCACTATGCGTTTTTGCAGGTCGGCGCATCCGCCCTGGGCACGTCTCCTTGCGAGCAGTGCACGAGAAGCTGACCTGCAAAAACGCATAGTGGCACTCACGCGACCCGAGCGTGCTCTGTGATGAGTCCGCCGCAAACCCGACGGCCTCAAACCTCAAGGTCCAAGAGCAGCGCCGGTGAGGTTTCGACTCAGCTCGTCGTCCACGGCGCGCCAGGTCCCATCGCGCGGCCTTGGCGAACTCCTCGGTGTCGTCGATGTCGAACGTCCCCTTCGCCAAGCCGTCGACGACCTCTCGCGCGCGGGGCGATCGTCACCATTTCCTCCCACGTCGTCGAAATAGACGCCGTCGCCGAAGTGGAAGTGGGCGAACGCTGGGTGTTGCTCTGCGAATACACGCACCAGCGCGGTCTTGCCAGCGATGCGAACGCCCCATTCATCGGCGACCAACTCCTGCTGCCGGCTGATGGCCTGCGTGATTCGCATGCGACGTTCATAAGCTCGAGGCGATCGATCGGTTCCTGCGCGAGCGCGTCTCGACGACTCAACCCTGAGGGTCACGGCGCAGGTCTTCGAACCGCATTCGCACCGAGCGCTCGGGGTGCAAGAGCTCGTTGAACTCAGGCTTGTACGCAAACCGTCGGCAGAACTCCGCGGCAGCGAGCACCGCGTCTGGGTAATCACCCGGCTTGAACTTGTATGACTTCACCAGCGCGTCGATGACGCCGCTGCGCAGATCGAGCCCGGGCAGGTGCTCCTCTCGCAGGTGCACCTGATCGCTGACGAGGGCCTCGAACAAATTCTCTATCGCCGTGATGTTGTCTCTCACCCACACGCGCGGGGCGATCGTCACCTTTTCCTCCCAGGAGTGGCCCCCGACGTCGTCGAAATAGACGCCGTCGCCGAAGTGGAAGTGGGCGACCACGCCTTTGAAGAGGTGGGCGAAAGCTGGGCTGACCGAGCACGAGCCCACCCACGCGCCCTGCCTGTCGGCCACCACCAGTTCGGCGGCAAGAACGCTCTTCTGGCTGAGGAGCTCAGGGAAGAAACAGGTGAAGCGCAACTCGGTGTTGCTCTGCGAGTACACGAGGCCCCGCGCCTTGTTTTCCCACCAGGGCGCCCCCAGCTCGGCCAGCCCTTCGAGGTCGCTGCGCTTCATCAAGGCGCCTCCTATGGCCTGCGAGACACGAGCAGCCGGCGCTCGCGCAACAACGCCGGCAGCCCCTTCGACCCGCGCAGCAGGTGCGCAGACCCCACCGCGACGAAGACCTTCTGATCTCCAGCGAGGATCGCGCGTTCAACCACCCCGGCCCAGCGCTCGTTGCGTTCGTCGAGCAGGAACCTCTGCTGGTCGGCGGTCAGCGTGCTCAGGCGGGTCTCGAGGGCGCTGGCGTTGCCCTGCTCCCATTCTGTCTCGAGCGCGCGTTGGCTTCGCTCGAGCTCTGCGGCGCCGAGCGCGAGTGACGCCTTGAGCTGGTCCACGTCAGTCGTCAGCGACAGAGCCAGGACTTGTTCCGACCAGTCTTCGAGGAAACGGACCTCGGCGCCTCGCGCCCTGGCCTCGTCGATCAACGCGAGATCCATCGCCTTGGCGCCGGTCGGGAGCCGCGAGGGTACGGCCGCGAGCAAGAAGAGCTGCGCGGCGTACCAGGGGCGGGCTCGGCGAAGGACCTCGACTTGAATCAGGTCGCGGGTGACGAACGAGAGCTGGTCCCACTCCGCAGGGCTGAGCTGGGTGTCGAGCCCGGGATCGCCCGAGGCGAGAAGAGCGCGCTCCGAATAGCGGTCGAGGTCGATCG
>JANODF010000220.1:0-5090 GCA_031412555.1 Archangium sp.
GCCTCGGCATCGGAGGCGCTCAGGAGCACCTCGTCGCTGAGCACCTCGGACGAATCGACGAGCTCTTCGCTGGCCATCTCACCCGAGATCACATCTTCGGGCTCGTCGGCGACGATGACCTCATCGTCGCTCGAGTCGACCAGAATGGCGTCTTCAGCGTCGGACTCTTCCTGAAGCTGCGAGTTGGCGGCCGTCGCACCGCCGTTGGCCATGCGCAGCGCCGAGAGGAACACCGGCACTTCGGGGTGACCGGGCTGCTGCTGGAGAATGCTGGCCAGGTACGGCTGCGCGCGCTGCGCATCACCCGAGCGCGTGTGCAGGCGCAGCACGTTGAGCAGCTGCTCGAAGGACTGCGCGTGATTGTTCGACGCGACGTAGATCGCGTAGGCCTTCTCGTGCGCGTCGATGTTCTCCGGGTCGATCGCGAAGACCTTGCGCAGGTGCTCCAGCGCTTTGTCGTGCAGCCCGTACTTCACGTAGACGTCGGTCTCCGTGAGCAGCTTGCCGAGGTTGTCTGCGCCCGGGGCCCGGGGCTTCGCCGCCGGAGCGAGCGAGGTGTGCGCGGGCTGATGGGTCTGCTGCACCGCGGTGGCCGCGGGTGCATACGCGGGCATCGCAGCGGTCGCGCCGGCCGGGGCCGAACGTGCAGAAGGCGGCGGCGCTTCGTAGACGGGCGCCGCGGGTGCAAACGCAGCGTTGCGCGCCTGCACGTCGGGATCTGCGGGGTCGAGCTGGCCGACCTGGGCCCAGACCTGCTCGGCCTCGCCCTGCATGTTCTTGTCTTCGTAGGCGCGCGCGAGCTCTTTGAAGACCGAGATGGTCTTCGACATCTGGCCCAGCCCCTGGAACGCCACGGCCAGCAGGCGCAACGTGTCGATGTCGCGGTTGTCGGCCTTGAAGCAGATCTGCAGCTTGGCCAGCGCGCGTTTCTGATCGTTCTTCTGCAGGTACGCTTCGGCCAGCTCCTTGGCCAGGCGCAGGTTGTCGGGTTGCAGCGACGAGAGCCGCTCGGCCACGCGCAGGTAATCGTCGGTGCGGCTGTTGCGCTTGAGGTGCTCGGCGGCCTTGGTGAACTCTCCGGCCGCTTCGGCGTTGAGGCCCTCGCGCACGTAGAGATCGGCCAACTTCACGCGCGAGGCGACGTTGTCGGGGTCGAGGTCGACCATCTTGCGCAGCACCTCGAGGCTGCGCCGCGTGTCGCCCTGCTTGTCCCAATGCGTGGCGACGATCTGAAAGTACGCCATCGCCTCGCCCATCAACTGCAGCTGCTGATGCAGCTCGGCGAGCTTGATGTTCACCTCCATCAAGGAGGGATCGAGTTTCAGGACCTGCTTGTAGAGGGCGACAGCTTTGAGAAAGAAGCCGTCGTTGGTGTAGCTCTCGGCGACGCGCGTGAAATATTGGGCCGCTTGCGAGTTGTCGTTCTTCTTCTGAAACAGCTCTCCCATCTTCTGGAGAATCCGGACGTCCTTCGGGTCCGCGTCGAGGACCTTCTGGTACTCCTTGATTGCCTTATCGTACGCCCCCTTGGCGACGAGCTTGGCAGCAGCTTCGATGATCTTGTTCTTATCCAAGGATCAGGAACGACTGAAGTTTTGACGAGGGGAAACCCGCAACACGAGCGCTGACGCTACCAGACGAAACCACATGGTCCAAGAAGCGTGCGTGCCGTTCAGGGAGTCTCTTCGACGGCTTTTCGCAGCCGTTGCGTTCCGGTCTCCGATGCGTGCATGCGTTCCACGAAGCGGGTGTCGTATTCGCCCCGGATGAAGCTCTCTTCCTGGAGCGCCGCGCGGTGGAAGGGAATGTTCGTGCGGATGCCCTGAATCACGTACTCCCCCAGCGCCCGCTGCATGCGCTTGATGGCCAGGTCGCGGGTGTCGGCGGTGACGATCAGCTTGGCCACCAGCGAATCGTAGTGCGAGGGGATGGTGTAGTTCTCGTAAGCAGCTGAATCGACTCGCACTCCCAGCCCGCCGGGCGGGTTGTAGGCGGTGATCTTCCCCGGCCAGGGAGCGAACGTGACCGGGTCTTCGGCATTGACGCGGCACTCGATGGCCGAGCCCTTGAGCTGCACGTCTTCCTGCTTGAACCAGAGTTTTTCACCCGCCGCCAACAAGAGCTGGGTGCGAACGAGGTCGATGCCCGTCACCTGCTCCGTCACCGGGTGCTCCACCTGCACCCGGGTGTTAATTTCCATGAAGTAGAAACGACCCTTTTCATCCATCAAATACTCGATGGTGCCCAGGTTCGAGTAGCCGATGGCCTTCATGGCGTCGACGGAGACCCGGCCCATCTCCTCACGGAGCGCCGGGCTGACGGCCATCGAGGGGCTCTCTTCGATCAGCTTCTGGTGGCGGCGCTGCACCGAACATTCGCGCTCGAACAGGTGCACCACGTTGCCGAAGACGTCGCCGACGATCTGAATCTCGATGTGGCGCGGCTTCTCCACGTAGCGCTCGAGGTACATGTCGCCGTTGCCGAACGCGTTGACCGCTTCGGCCGAAGCAGTGGCGAACGCCTGGGCGATCGCGCGGGGCTCGCGCACGATCTTCATGCCGCGGCCACCACCACCCGCGGCGGCTTTGAGAATGACCGGGTAGCCGATCTCTTTGGCCAGCTGCTCGGCCTCTTCGGAGCTCTTGAGCACGCCCGGCGATCCCGGCAGCAGCGGCAGACCCGCGGCCTTGGCGGCGTCACGCGCGCGCACCTTGTTGCCCATCAGCCTGATGTGCTCGGGCTTGGGCCCGATGAAGGTGATCTGGCACTTGCGGCAGACGTCGGCGAACTCGGCGTTCTCCGAGAGAAAACCGTAGCCGGGGTGAATCGCGTCGGCCCGGGTGATCTCGGCGGCCGACAACAGCGCCGGCACGTTCAGGTAGCTCTCCTTCGAAGGCGGAGGGCCGATGCACACCGACTCGTCGGCGAAACGAACGTGCAGCGCGTTGGCGTCAGCCGTCGAGTGCACCGCCACGGTGGCGATGCCCAGCTCTTTGCACGCGCGGATCACTCGCAGCGCGATCTCCCCGCGGTTCGCGATCAGGACCTTCTTGAACACGTTGGCTCCCGGTGATGGGCGAAGGCAGACGACGAGGTCAAGCCGGCTCGATGCGGTAGAGCGGCTGACCGAACTCGACGGGCTGACCGTTCTGCGCGAGCACTTCGGCGACCTTGCCGGCCACCTCCGACTCGATCTCGTTCATCAACTTCATCGCCTCGATGATGCAGAGCACCTGGCCCTTCTTCACGGCGGTGCCCACCTCGGCGTAGGCCGGCTGATCAGGCGCAGGCGACCGGTAGAAGGTGCCGACGAAGGGCGAGGTGATGATGTGCCCCTTCTTCTCGACGGCCGGGCTGTCCGAAACGCGCGTGGGCGCCGACGGCCGGGGCTGCGACGGCGGCGGACCATGCGAGACGGGCGCGTGCGAGGGCATCACCGTCACCCCGGAGCTCACCGGCATCGGCGCGCTCATGTGCTGCACCACCTGGGTGGCCGGGGGGCCCCGGCGAATAGTCAACTTCTCGTCGCCGTTGGTCCAGTCGAGGCGGGAGATCTCGCTGGCCTCGAGAATCTCCACGATCTGTCGCAGTGCTTCGACATCGAGTGACGTCGTGCCGCCCACCTGAAGGGGGTCCTTCGGCTTGACCTTCGTCGCCATGGTCTTTTTGTTTTCCTGGAGAGGGAGTGGTGAAAAACGCTTCAGGTCGTCGAGGTGCGGGTGAGGTACTCGCCCGACCGCGTGTCGATCTTCAGCACGTCGCCTTCGTTGACGAAGAGCGGCACGTTGATCTGGTAGCCCGTCTCGAGAATCGCCGGCTTCTGGGCGCCCGACACGGTGTCGCCGCGCACGCCCGGATCACACTTGACGACCTTCAGGTCGACCGAGTTGGGCAGCGTCACGCCGATCGCCTTGCCGTTGTAGAAGAGCACCGAGGCGTTGATGTTCTCTTTGAGGAAGTTCTTCGACTCGCCGAGGGTCTTCGCGTTCAGGTAGGTCTGCTCGAACGAGCGCTGATCCATGAAGTGGTATTCGTCGCCCTGCGCGTAGAGAAAGGTCATGTCTTTCTCTTCGATGTCGGGGCGGCCGACCTTGTCGCCGCTCTTGAAGGTGGGCTGCAGGTTGCGGCCGCTCAAGACGCTGCGAATGGTGGTGCGGGTGAACGCAGAGCCCTTGCCCGGCTTCACGTGCTGAAAGTCGAGGATCTCGAAGGGTTCTCCGTCGATCTCGATCTTCATGCCCTTGCGGAACTCAGACGTGTCGATGACGCCAGCCATGGTGTTTCCTCGTTAGGAAAAAATGAACGCCGACGTCCATACCCCTGCCCCCACGCACCTCGCAAGAACAACACGAGCGCCCAAACGAAGAACGCGCCGTGCCTGGTCGAGGCACAGCGCGTCATGAAACGGCTCCCGCCTGGGCTTTAGAGCAGTTCTTTGGCGAGCTTCGGAGCGGCCATGCGCAAGGCATAGCGGCCCTTGCCGTAGTTGCCATCGGGCATCAGGGCCAGCACCACGTAGTACTCCTGATTGACCATCCGCATGATGGTGATGATCTTTTCGGTGTTGATCGACATCTCGCCGATCACCCCGGTCTTCAGGGTCAAGGCCGTGCTCTTGAGCTGGCTGAGCAGGTTGCCGTATTCGGTCAGCGCCGCGCTCAGCTCGATGGCCGCCGCGTCGGCTGCGCGGGCTTCGGGCTGGTGGGTGTCGACGGCGATGCCATCGAAGCCGACCAGGCTGCAGGCCACCGAGCCGCTGACCGAGCTGACTACCGCTTCGAGGTGCTCACGGAAACCCATCGCTCAGCACCCCGAGGGGGAGGGAGTGATGGAATCGCAGCACTGGGGCAGCGCCGGCCTGTCCAGCTGGGTCGAGCTCTGCCCCGCGTAGCGGCACACGTCGACGTCGAAGGCCGCGGAGACGGCGAACGGAACATAGGTGTCGCCCGGGGCGCAGGCGACCGGGTTCGAGCGGTAGGCGCGAATCGGGTACGTCAGCGTGCCGGTGGTGAACGGCGTGCGCGAGCCGCCGAACTCGCCCTTGAACTCGACGTCGACCTGAATGTCGACGAAGTCTTCGATGACCGACG
>JANODF010000221.1:0-3858 GCA_031412555.1 Archangium sp.
CCGTCGCCGTCGACGCCACCTCATCGCCAAACAGCGGATCGCGCGCCCGCAACACCTTCCGCAACTCGGCATCCACGCCTGGCAGCCGCTCGAACCGCACCGGATAGAACGGCTCCGCCTCCACAATCTGAAACGATGCGGCAAACGCGTTCGACCCCGCCGCCGGCGCGAACTTGTATCCGACCGTCTCGAACAGCCCCGTCGCAATCAACCGGACGCGCGCCGCGTCGAACTCCGCCTTCCCCGCCGGCATGCCGACGCGCAGCCCCGCGACCCCGAGGATCTGTGCCGCCGTATAGTGCTTAGCGCCTTCGACCGCCAGTGTCGCGATCGGCCACTTATCTGGCGACACCGCCACCGCCGCTGGGGCGGCCTTCTTCGGCGCGACCTTCTTCTTCGGCGCGGCGACCGGCGCCGTCACGTCTTCCAGGTCGTCGTCATCGGCGTCGGCGTCGAGGCGCAGCTTCTCGATGACCTCTTCGATGTTGTCGGCGTTCATCGCCCACTCGCTGCCGTGGTGGTCGAACGACAGGCGCAGCAGGTCGCCCGACGCCTGAAAGAGCATCGCCTTCCACGGCTCGTCGGTCTTCGCCATCTCGTCGCGGAGCTGCCCAGCGAGCTCGATGACGTTCGACTCCTCGGGAACTTCGGCTTCGGCGCTGCCGTCGTGACCGAACACGTAGCCGAACATGTTGCGACCGCCATCGAGCTGTACGACCAGCGCGAGCGATGCCCACTCGCGGCTCTTGATGTTGGCGTCTTCGAGGATCGCCTTGCCGAGGTTCAGCACCAGCTCGTCAGCGCGGGCAAATTCGTTCTTCGTCTTCTTGGTGGCCATGCGCGCCGTATTTCACATCACCGCGTCTTCGTCGCGGCATGGATGCGCCGCGCCCTCCACGCCTTCCACGCCCCCGTCGACCACAGCGCCCAGGCCACCAGGAGCGGTTGAAAGAACAACCGAATGAACCGCGCCCGATCGCTGTCGAGCCCGAACGCGTCGATGCCGTTCATGTACTGCGACACGTTGCCGGGAAAGATGAGGACGAAGAACGTGGCCACCACCAGCCCCACCAGCACGCGCCGCCGACCGAGCACGATCAGCGCTGCTCCGAGCGCGAGCTCGACCACGCCCGAAGCGAGCACCACGAAGTCGGCGTCGAGCGGCAGCCAGCGCGGAACCTGCGCGAGGAATTCGCTGCGCTGGAAGCTCAAGTGGGCGGTGCCCGCAAAGAGGAGCGCGAACCCCAGCACGAAGCGCGCGAGGGTCGCACCGAGGCCCACCGCTGGAGGCGAGCTCACCAGCGGCGTCGCCTTGCCGTCGATGGTCGCCTCGATGGTCTCGGCGAGCGCCTCAGGCTTCTCCGTCGGAGCGAACCGGGCAACGACTTCACCCCGCCCATTCACGAGGAACTTGGTGAAGTTCCACTTGATGGCCTCGATGCCCGCCAACCCGGGCGCGGTGCTCTTGAGGTGCTGGTAGAGCGGGTGCGCGGTCGGGCCATTCACGTCGAGCTTCGCGAAGAGCGGGAAGGTGACGTCGTACTTGAGCCGGCACGTCTCCTGAATTCCCTCGGCGCTCAGCGGTTCCTGGCCCGCGAACTGATTGCACGGGAACCCGAGCACCTCGAAGCCGCGATCCTTGAAGCGTCGGTGCAGCGCCTCGAGCCCTTCGAACTGGGGCGCGAGCCCGCACCCGGTGGCGGTGTTGACGATGAGGAGCGTCTTGCCCTCGTACGCAGACAGCGGCGTCTTCACTCCGGCGATGGTGGTGACTTCGATCTCATGGAGCTTCATGCGGACCTCTTGACGGCGTGATCGAGACTGGAGACGAGCGCCTTGAGCTGCGCTCGCAAGACGGCGACCTGAGAGAGCGCAGCATCATCGAGCTTTCGGCCCGCGAGCATTCTGCACAGCAGCGCCTCGGGCACGCTCTCGGCACGCTCGCGCAGCCGACGCCCCTTCGCGGTGAGCGCCAGCACAGTCACGCGGCCGTCGTCAGCGAAGGGCTTCTTCGCGATGAGGCCCGACTTCTCGAGCCTCCGCAGCAGAGGGGAGAGGGTGCCGCTGTCGAGCATCACCCTCACCTCGAGGTCGCGCACCGTGATGCCATCGCGCTCCCACAGCACCAGCATCACCAGATACTGCGCGTAGGTCAGACCGAGGGGCTCGAGCAGGGGCCGGTAGATGCGCTGAATCAGATTGCTCGCCGCGTACAGCGGGAAGCAGACCTGCTCGTCGAGGGCGAGCGCGTTGGGTGAGGGTGACGTCACCTCGCAGGAGTAAAGGCGATATCGGTTGCACGCAACTTATATTTGTCCCACCGCAAGCGAGGAGGGTGTCGAACACCCATGAGAGTTCAGCTGGCCGTGCTCCTGATGCTTGTCGCGGGTTGTCAACGCTCGAGCGACGTGTGTCCGGGCAGCGATCCCGGAGTCGGACCTGTCCCGGACTTTGTCTGCACGCAGCAGCTCGTGGGCTCGATGGTCTGTCCCGGAGGGCAGATTGGTTACGGCTACCAGTGCACGGACGACGCGTGCTGGCGGCTGTTCGCCGATGGTCCCTGCACGCCGGCCTTCAGCGCCGATGCAGGAGGGGTGGACGCAGGCACCGATGCCGGGGTCTGCCCTGGTTCTGCTTGCACGCAGCAGGGTGACTTGCAGTGCGACGGCTCCAACCGGCTGCAGCAGTGTCAGCAGGGATGTTTCGTCCAGATCGGGACCTGCGGCATCGATGGCGGCGCCGACGGGGGGCTGCTCTGCGGTGCGCCGCTGGGCGGTACCCGGCCTCGAGGTGCTTGCACGGCCGAACGCGCGGGCGCCACCATTTGCCCGGGTGGCCCTGGGTCCGGCACGGGATTCGACTGCTCGGACGCGGGGTGTTGGAACCCGTTCCTGGATGGGCCCTGCTCGGCTCCGTACGACAGCGGCGTCCCTCCTTGTGGCCTCGCGCGGCGATGCCCTGGAGAAGAAGGGCGCATCACCTGCCGCGGCGACTTCCGGTCTGTGTGCAGCTCAGGGTGTTGGCTCGATCTCGATGTCTGCACTCCCGACGGCGGGTGATCAGTCGAAGAGGTCGACGAGATCGATCCCGCCGTGACGGCGACGGTTGTCGTTGGGCATCGCGAGCTTCCACACTTGCTCCGTCACAACCGCCGCCGTGGCGATGAGCCGTTCGAGGCCGGTGGCCCCTTCGAAGAACGAGAGATCGAGCTGGTAGGAGTCGAGCAAAATCCCCGGTTGGGTGATGCGCAGCAGCGAGCCGACCAGGCGTTTTCCCGCGAGGAAGTCGTACTGGGTGGGGTGGGCCTCTTCCATTCGCAGCAGGGTGCGGCCGTCTTCATCGATGCACTCGACGCGTGGTGACCTGGTGTGCACGGCGAGCTCGGCGAGCAGCGTTCCATCGAGCGCCAGCAGGTGCGCCTTCGCTGAGACCCGGGAGATCACCCGCTGCACCCGCAGCAGGGCGACGCACTTTCCGGCGCACATGACGTCGAGGTCGTAGCCTTGCTCGACCACCAGGCGCGAGAGGGTGGCGAGCAGCGGTTCGTCGCTCATCACGAAGGAGACCAGGCCTTCGGTCGCGTTCGTTTCGCGGAACAGCCAGCCGTTGTCTTTGCCGCCGCTGCGGTTGGTGAGCTCGGCTCGTTTGAGCACGAGGGCTTGTTTGAGCTCGAGGAAGCCGGCGTAGGGATCGGCCGGCTTGCGCTTGACTGCTTTGACCTTGCGCGTGGTGAGGTGGGCGACGCCGGATGAGGGCTTGCGTTTGACGGCTCTGGTGGCGGGTCTTGTCTTTTCGTCTTCGATGCCCATGCGGCGACGGAGGCTACTCCGATCGCCCTCACCCTGACCCTCTCCCAAA
>JANODF010000222.1:0-26307 GCA_031412555.1 Archangium sp.
AGGTGTCGCTCTGCGCCGAAGTTGTACTCACCGATGGCGAGCTTGAGGCCGGGGTAGTTCTCCTTCACCAGCTCGCGCATGCGCGGGATCAGCCGCACCGGCTCCTTGATCCACGACTCGTCGGTGTATTTGGGATCCCACAAGCCGCGGGTCGAACGAATGCGCAGGGCGCTGGTCTCGGCGTCGGTCTTGCCGTCGGTGCCCACCCCGATGCCCCGGGCCTGCGGGTAGTAATGCAGGTCGAGCACGTCGAGCACGCGGGTGCCGGTCTTCTTCTCGTGCGCCGCCAACCGGGCGAGCCACCAGTCGAGCAGCGGAACGTCGTCATGCTTGCGGCGATCGGGCTTGAGGCTGAAGCCCGCCTTCGCGTCGATGGCCGAGTAGAAATACCCGGGCCAGCCCCACTCCGCGGGGCCTGCGATGACCGCGTCGGGGGCCACCTTGCGCACGGCCGAGCCGTAATTCACGGTGCGCTCGAGCAGCTCTTCGTAGCCGACGGGATCGGGGTGAACGTCGCGGTGGGTGTCGTTCCACAACGCGGGTTCATTATCGAGGAAGTACACGTCGACGCTCTTGCCGCGTTTGGCCTCGTGCCCCCGAATGGCGGTGACCCAGCGCGCGACGAAGTCAGGGGGCGCTGCGATGCTGGTGCGCGAAGGGTTGCCAGGAGCGATCGGCTTGCCGTCTTTGCCCTTGCCGTTGCCCGCGTTGTGACCGTCGGGGTCGAACTCCTCTTGAGCGGGGTAGTCGGATTTGGGGAACGACGAGGAGCGGGTGTCTTTGGCCACCCAGCCGATGGTGGGCAAGGTGATGGCCGAGCCGACGCGGCGATCCCGATTGAGGTCGAGGAAGCTCTTCCAGCTGTAGCCGGGGGTGCCCACGTAATCGACGTTGCGGAAGTAGTAGTCGGCCGCGGTGTTCCAGGCGTTGCCGAGCTCCCAGTTGTAGCGGCTCATCGGGTTGCCGCCCCAGCGCCGGGAGGTGGCGTTGAGCTTCCACTGGTGCGTGTCTTTCTCGTCGAGGCGCGCGTTGAGCGCGATGCCATAGATGAGCGGGCTGATCTCCTGGCCCTGGGCGCTGCAGTCGACGGAGAACGCGGCGGGCAACCCCGGCTGGTTGAGCGCGGCTTCGGCCTTCCTGACCTGCTCAGCGTCTGCGGGCGTGAGACCCACCTTGTCGATCATCACCAGGCCCGGCTCGGCGATGGGCTTGTACGCGCGCATCACCACGTGATCGAACGGGCGCAACATCGGGTTCAGCTCGGTCATGGGGATGTAGACCTCGCTCCACCCGTCGGGGAAATCGGTGCGGTGTTCGGGGGTCACCTTCACGCGCGGGAAGACGTCGGCCTGCTCCGAGTCGACGCGCACCTCGAGAAAATCAGAGACCGGCGGCGTGCCCTTGATGCGGAAGACCAGGCCGCCGAAGGTGCCCGTGAACCCGGAGCGCGTGAGGATCCACCCGCCGTAGTTCGACATGAAGTGCTTCTCGGGCTCGCCGCTCTTGCGCGGTTGACGGTTCGCCCAGCCGTGGTCCTGCCAGCCGTTCTGGAGATCGCCGCTGTAGATCCACGCCATCACGTTGGGCGTCTTGGTGGTCCGGGTTCCCGGAGCGAAGGTGGCGTTCGGAGGCGCGGCAGCGCTGTTGCGGCAACCAAGCAGCGTGACGCCGAGGATCAGGAGAGTGGCGATGCGCATGACCTGTGCCTGTTACGGCCGTCGCCGCTGAAAGTCACTCGCATCGCCCCGGCGATTTCCGTCACCGTTTCACCTCCCTGAATCCGGTGAAGCGGAGCTGTGTTAGTGCATGAGCCTGATGTGGAAGACGCTCATCGCCGATGCTCTGGAGCTGCGCCGCGCCGCGAAGTTCGGTGAAGACGCGCGTGGAATGCTCAAGACCGTGCTCACCACCGACGGCTATCGCATCCTGGTGATGAACCGGGTGCGCGAGGTGGCGCGCAAGTTTCA
Source organism: Archangium sp. (assembly GCA_031412555.1). Taxonomy (GTDB): domain Bacteria; phylum Myxococcota; class Myxococcia; order Myxococcales; family Myxococcaceae; genus Archangium_A. The sequence continues at coordinate 1,968 of JANODF010000222.1, forward strand.
CCTGCCGGTGATCAACACGGTGTTGCGCTCGGCGCAGCAGGCGATGGCGGGCATCGAGATCGGCAAGGAGGTCACGCTGGGGGAAGGCGTGTACTTCGTGCATCCGGTCGGCGTGGTGATCGGCGGCGACGCGGTCATCGGCAATCGGGTGCGTTTCTACGGCAGCAACACCATCGGCACGGCGAGCGACAACGGCTACCCGGTGATCGAAGACGACGTGTGGATCGGTGCGGGGGCGCGCATTCTGGGCCCGGTGCGGGTGGGCGCGCGGTCGCGAATCGGAGCCAACGCGGTGGTGCTCAGCGACGTGCCGCCTGACTCGGTGGCGGTGGGCATTCCCGCGAAGTCGAAGCCGATCCTCTGATGGAACTCCCTCTCCCCCTCGGGGAGAGGGTCGGGGTGAGGGGTTTGTGACTATCTCAACGTACGCATCGCCAGATACAACGCGCGATACCCGTTCTTCGGAGCGACCTCGAAACGTTCGGCCTGAAACAGCTCGAGCACGTCGGTCCCCATGGGCAGCTCTTCAGCCCCCACGAACGCCTGCTCGATCGCCCGAACGAGCGACGGCGGCGTGAAGGGCGCCAGGGCGACGCCATCGTTGGGAGCCTCATCGGTGAAGGCGATCGCCTTGAGCTGACCCTGATGATCCGGCACCAGATCTTCGAGGCGCAACGTGCTGCCCACTTCAGACGGGGGCGCGTACACGCTCGACACGTCAGCCTGCCCGGCGATCACCGCGCCCAGGGCCGCCTGATACGAGCCCAGAAACTGCTGCGAGCCGAAGGTGCGATCGAGCTCGACGCCCCGCCCCTTCAGGAAACCGGCGACGAGCAGGTAGCCGCCGGTCGACTCGCGATCGACCCACGCGGCGCGAAGGCCCCGCAGCTGACCGACGTTGACGCTCGCCCGCGCCTGGCAGACCAGGGCGGCACGGTAGGTCGCAGCGCCTTTCCGCACGGCGCGCACCATCACCGGAATGCCCGCGTTCTCCAGCCGCGCGCAGCTGAACGGGGGCACCCAGGCGAGGCTCGTTTCGCCTGACAGCAGGCTGCCGGCGAGCGCGTCGTAGCTGGGCGCGGCGGTCACCTCGACCGGCAACGACGTCGCGAAGTGAAGGAACTGCTCGAGCCGTTTCTTGCGCTCGGGATCCAGCTTCGCGAAGGAAGGGGGGAGCGCGACGCGCAGGACCGTGGGCTTTTGAGACACTCGTACGAAGCATACGGATCCACCGCGCGGGGGCGAGGCCGGCCATCTGCACCGGAAAATTCCTCACTCCGACCTGCGACCTTGCAAGTGCGCGGGGAGTGATGGAAAGCGCGACGCGCTCCATGACGACCGACACGAACCAGCAGACCCTGAGTTTCCAGGCCGAGGTGAAGCAGCTGCTTCACCTCATGATTCACTCGCTCTACAGCAACCGGGAGATCTTCCTGCGGGAGCTGATCTCCAACGCCTCCGATGCGTGCGACAAGCTGCGCTTCGAGTCGTTGGGCGATTCGGCGCTGCTCGAAGGTGGCGGTGACCTGCAGATCCGCATCGCGTTCGATCGCGAGGCCCGCACGCTCACCATCGCCGACAACGGCATCGGCATGAACCGCGAGGAGGCCGTCTCGAACCTCGGCACCATCGCGCGCTCGGGCACCAGGGACTTCTTCTCGAAGCTCACCGGTGATCAGCAGAAAGACGCCAACCTCATCGGGCAGTTCGGCGTCGGTTTCTACTCGGCCTTCATCGTCGCCGACCGCGTCACCGTGCGCACCCGCCGCGCCGGCGAGAAGGCGGACCAGGGCGTCGAGTGGAGCTCGGATGGCGAGGGCCAGTTCTCCGTCGCCGCCCTCGAGCGCCCCGAGCGGGGCACCGAGATCACCCTGCACCTGCGGGAGGGTCAGGACGACCTGCTCTCGGACTGGAAGCTCGAGTCGATCATCCACAAATACGCCGACCACGTGGTGCAGCCGATCATGATGGGCGAGCGCACCATCAACCAGGCCTCGGCGCTGTGGGCGCGACCCAAGAGCGACCTGACTGACGATGACTACAAGGCGTTCTACAAGTACCTCTCGCACGATCAGGAAGAGCCGCTGGCCTGGGTGCACGCGAAGGTCGAAGGCACGAAGGACTACACGCAGCTCCTCTACGTGCCGTCGCACGCGCCGCTCGACCTGCACGACCGCAACGCGCGCCACGGCGTGAAGCTCTACGTGCGCCGCGTCTTCATCATGGACGACGCCGAGCAGTTGTTGCCCCCGTGGCTGCGGTTCGTGCGCGGCGTGGTCGACAGCGCCGATCTCCCGCTCAACGTGTCGCGCGAGCTGCTGCAGCAGAACAAGGACATCGAGACGCTCCGCAAGGGCTGCACCACGCGCGTGCTTGCGCTGCTGGCATCGCTCGCAGAGACCGAGAAGGAGAAGTACTCGAAGTTCTGGACCGAGTTCGGGCTGGTGCTCAAGGAAGGCGTCATCGACTTCTCGAGCAAGGACAAGCTCTCGAAGCTGCTGCGCTTCGCCTCGACGCACAGCGATCAGCCCGACGAGAACGTCTCGCTCGCCGACTACGTGGCGCGCATGAAGCCCGAGCAACAGCAGATCTTCTTCGTCACCGCCGAGACCTTCAACGCGGCGAAGAACAGCCCCCACCTCGAGGTGTTCCGCAAGAAGGGCCTCGAGGTGCTGCTCTTGTCGGATCGCGTCGACGAGTGGGTCGTCGCGCAGCTCACCGAGTTCGAAGGCAAGGAGCTGGTGTCAGTCGCGAAGGGCGACCTCGACCTGGGCAAGCTGGAGGACGAAGCCGAGAAGAAGCAGCAGGAAGAAGAGGCTTCTCACCTCAAGGAGCTCACCGAGAAGATCGCCAGGTCGCTGGGCGATCGGGTCAAGCAGGTGCGCATCACCCACCGGCTCACCCAGAGCCCCGCCTGTCTCGTCGCCGACGAGCATGACGTCTCGGGCAACATGGCGCGCATCCTCAAGGCGGCCGGTCAGAAGGCGCCCGACGTGAAGCCGATCCTCGAGATCAACCCGAAGCACCCGGTGGTGTTGCGGCTGCAGAACGAGACGGCGCGGTTCGACGATTGGTCGTTGGTGTTGTTCGACCAGGCGCTGCTCGCCGAAGGCGGTCAGCTCGATGACCCCGCCCTGTTCGTTCGGCGCATCAACGAGCTGATGCTGTCGTGATCAGCGCGTCTTGACGAAGTGACCGTCTGAAGATCGCAGCGCGCCCTTTTCGACGAGCGCCTGCAACAGATCGAGCGCGAACAGAGAACCGGGCAGCGACGCGGCATCGATCGCCAGCTCGGCCTCGTCGAGAGTCATGCCATCACGCAGCACGTCGAGTGCTCGCTGTTCCGTCGCGTCCAACGCCACCGCGTTCTTCGGCTCGAGCGCCGTGTTGGACGAAGCAGCCACCTGGCCGCGGGCCGGCACCAATCCCGCGAGTGACCCCGCCGAGACATCGAGCTTGCGTTCGCGCACTTCCGCCAACAACGCAGCGCGCGCGGCCGCCACGCTCTCGAACCGATCCACCGGATTCATCGCGGTCATCTTCGCGACGACTTCGCGGAACGGCTTTTCAGGCAGAGGAGGCAGACCCACTTCGGTGACCAACCGGATCACCTCGACGTCTTCATCGGCATCGAAGGCCTGGCGATGCGCGAGGCACTCCCAGAGCACCACGCCCAGCGAATACTGATCGCTCTTCGCGTCCGTGACGTCCTCGAGCAGCTGCTCGGGCGCGGCGTAGGCCAGCTTGCCACCGGTCTCACCCTGCCCCGTCAACGAAGCCACGCCGAAGTCGATCAACTTCACGGCGCCCGCGGAGCTCACCAGCAGGTTGTGAGGGCTCACGTCGCGATGCACCACGGGGGTCAGTCGGCCCGACGCGTCTTTCGCACCGTGCGCCACGCTCAACGCAGTCGCCGCCTCGAGCGCGATTCGCAGCGCCGCCCCCAGCGGGAGTGCACCCTTCGCGAGCAGCGCCTGCAGGTCGACGCCGTCGACGAACTCCATGGCGAGGAACCACTGCCCGTCGACATCACCCAGCTCGACGATGCGCACGATGGTGGGATCGTTCAGGCGGGCCACCACCCGCGCTTCGTGCAGAAACCGGTCGAGGAACGCCTTGTCGGCCGCGAGCCTCGGGAGGATCCGCTTGATGACCACGGTCTGCGAGCCCTTGCGCGCGAGGAACACCTCGCCCATGCCGCCTGATCCCAGGCGCTCGCGCAGCTCGTAGTGACCGAAAGAAGTCAGCGGACCTCGACGACCAGCATCGAGCCGATGAGCGGGGTGATCTCCGCGCTGCTCTCTTCACCGACGGCGAGCCGCGCGGGGTTGGCCACGTCTTGCCCGAAGGTGGGATCGAGCTGCGTCCACTCGCCGACGTACGCCTCGACCCACTCGTGCCAGTACAGCGCGGGCACCTTGTCGTCGTTCATCAGGTAGACGAGCCCGTCGATGCGCTTGGCCGGAATGCCCAGTGAACGGAGCATCGAGACGGCGAGCAGCGAGTGTTCGGTGCAGTCGCCCTTGCGCAGCTTGAGCACGTCGCCCGCACTGTCAGAGGAGGCGCCGTAGTCCTTCTCCAGGTTGGTGTAGACCCACTGGTTGATCTTCTTGGCCACCGTCCACGCATCTTTCTCGGTGCCGGCGATCGCCCTGGCCTGCGCGATGATGTCGGGGTTGTCTGACTCGACCGCGATGGTGGACTTGAGGTTCTTGCCGCCGTTGGGATCAGCGAGCGGGCGGGCCTTGAGGATCTTCGGCGGCGCGGCGGAGACGGTGACCACGACCTTGTCCCCCTCCTGCTTCCACTGCTGCCGGTAGGTGTTGTTCCAGAAGCGCTCGGTGACGCCGGTGAGCACCATGGTGAACTTGCCGGGTACCGTCTTCGCTTCAGGGGGCGCGGGCCTGGGCAGCTTCACGCGGGTGAGCGAAAACACCTCGACGAGGTCGACGCGTTTGGCCACTTCTTCCGGCTCGAGCATGCCGGTCATCATCGGGCCGTACTGCACCTCGACCATGCGGCCCTTCTGATCGACCCAGGCCTCGGTCGGCACCTTCTCCTTCTCGGAGATGGTGGTGACCCTTCGCAGCTGCGCCTTCACGCCGCCGACGACGCGGGCTTCGGTGCCGCCGACGGTGGTGGTCACGGTGTACTGCTCGAGGTCCGTCGAATCGGTGATGGTGCCGACGATCTTCGCGTTGCGCTTGAGGGCCACGCGCGCCTGATCCGCGTCTTCCACCACTTCCTTCGACGGCGGCAGCATCTTGATCTCGTTGGGCTGGCCCGGCTTCTTGCGCACGACCCTCACGCCTTCAGGCAACGCACTGCCTTCGAGGCTCTGGGTGCCGCCGTCGCCTGACTGCTCCATCACGAAGGTGAGCAGCTTGCCGCCCGGCTTCGATTCGTAGACGCGGGTCTCCTTCATCATGCCATCGCTCACGGCGGCGCCGACCTTGGCCTTGAAGTGCAGCTCGGTCAGCGCGGTCACCGTGTCCTTCTTCGGCGAGAGCGTGATGCTGCTGAACATGTAGCCGATCTTCTGGCCCTTCAAATACAGCCCCATGAACTCGCCACCCTCGGGGCGGGGCACCTTCACCACGTCGGTCAACGGCTGGGCGCTGACGAGCGCGGGCACCAGGGCGAGGCAGAGGGCAAACGATCGGGCGAGCATCAACGGGTACTTCCTTTCGAGGTGCGGCTACGACGCAGTGCACCCAACCCTATGCATTGGATTGTTCGACATGCATCCGCAAAACAGAGACCGCGGCATCGAAATGCCCGGCTAAGGCCCTGATCCATGGCCAAGACCCTCCCGAAGACCGGAACCCCACGTGAAGCCGTCATGCAGCAGCTCAAGGCCCTGCACACCGACGACGCGAAGTGGAAGGACGGGCGCACCTTCAGCCTGGTGTACTTCGCAGGTGACGAGGTCTCTGCGCTGCTCAAAGACGCCTACGGCGAGTTCATCGCGGAGAACGGCCTGTCGCCCGTGGCATTCCCGTCGCTGCGCCAGATGGAGTGCGAGGTGGTGTCGATGGCCGCCGATCTGCTGGGCGGAAACGAAGACGTCGCCGGCACCATGACCTCGGGCGGCACCGAGAGCATCATGATGGCGATCAAGACGGCGCGTGAGTGGGGCAAGAAGATCAAAGGCATCAAGCGGCCGCACATCATCGTGCCGGCGTCGGCGCACCCTGCGTTCGACAAGGCGGTGCACTACTTCGACGTCGACTACTCGCACGCGCCCCTGCTGCCCGATTTCCGGGTCGACGTGGCGGCGATGGAGAAGTTGATTCGCCCCGAGACCGTGTTGCTGGTGGGCAGCGCGCCTTCGTATCCGCACGGGGTGATCGACGACATCACCGCCATCGCGGGTTTGGCGAAGTCGCGCGGCATGCTGTGCCACGTCGATGCGTGCCTGGGCGGGTTCTTCTTGCCGTTCGCGCGCAAGCTCGGCCGGGCGATCGCGCCGTTCGACTTCGCGGTCGATGGCGTCACTTCGATGTCGGCCGACCTGCACAAGTACGGCTACGCGGCGAAAGGCGCCTCGGTGGTGCTGTACCGGAGCGGTGGCCTGCGCCGTCATCAGTTCTTCACCTACGCGGGGTGGAATGGCGGGCTCTACGCGTCGCCTTCGTTCTGCGGCACGCGGCCCGGTGGAGCGATCGCCGCGGCGTGGGCGGTCATGCATCACCTGGGAGAAGAGGGCTACCTCACGCGGGCGAAGAGCATTCTCGACAGCACGACGAAGATGCAGGACGGCATTCGGAAGATTCCGGGGCTCGCGGTGCTGGCAGAGCCGGTCGGCGGCGTGTTCGCGTTCGGGAGTGATTCGATCAACGTGTACGAGCTCGGCGACGCGATGGACGCGCGCGGGTGGAAGCTGGATCGGCAGATGAATCCGGCGGCGTTGCACGTGATGGTGACCCCGGCGCACGCAGCGGTGCTCGAGCAGTTCCTGAAAGATCTGACCGAGTGCGCGAAGAGCCTGACGGCCGGTGAGCCGGCGCCCGATGGCAGCGCGGCGATGTACGGCATGGTCGGCACGATTCCTGACCGCCAGCAGGTCGACGACTTCCTGGTCGAGTTCCTCGACGGTCTGTTCAACCGAGCGTGAAGCTCGATCCGAGGTCCCCTCTCCCCCTGGGAGAGGGTCAGGGTGAGGGCCTCACGTGATCCTCGCCCTCATCGTCTTCGCTTCATTCCTGGTCGAAGCAGCAACCGGCTTCGGAAGCATGGTGGTCGCGCTCACCTTCGGAGCCCTCTGGTTCAGCGTGAACGAGCTGCTGGGCTGGCTCATCCCGGTGAACATGGTGCTGTCGACCTACCTCGTGATCCGAGGCCGGCGTTTCATCGAGTGGCGCTTCCTGGGCACGCGAATGATCCCGCTGATGGCGCTCGGTCTTCTCGGAGGAACGCTGGTCGCCGCGAAAGCAAACGAAGCGACCTGGCTCAAACCCCTCTTCGGAGCCTTCGTGATCGCAGTCGCCGCCTGGCAGCTCAAGACCGCGCTGAAACCATCGGAGGTGGCAGCGCCCCTCCCCGCCCCCGCACGAGTGGCCGCCCTGTTCACCGCCGGAGTCATCCACGGCATCTTCGCCACCGGCGGCCCGCTCGCCGTCTTCGTCTCGGCGAGAGAACTTCCCGACAAGGCGGTCTTTCGCGGAACCCTCTCGATGCTCTGGTTGGTGTTGAATGCGCTCGTGCTGCCGCGGCTGGTGATGGATGGACAGGTGACGGTGACGACGCTTCAGACGAGTGCGTTGATGCTGCTCCCGCTGGGTGTCGGGATCGCCGCCGGTGAGTGGGTGCATCACCGCCTCGACGAAGTGCGTTTCCGGATCGTGGTGGCAGTGATGTTGTTGGTCGCAGGCGCCGTGTTGGTGGCCCGCTCATGAACATCCTTCACTTGATCTTCTGTCTCGTGACGCCGGCGATCGCGATCTGGGCGGCGGACCGGTTCAAGCCCGCCAGGGTGCTCGGGCCCGTGGTGCTCTCGTACGCCGCGGGCATCGTGCTGGCGAACATCCCCGGGGTGAAGCTCGACGAAAACTTCGGTCAGAGCCTCGCAGGTGGCGCCGTGCTCATCGCCATCCCGCTGCTCCTGTATTCGACGGAGATCGGAAAGTGGCTCTCGCTCGCGAAGAGCCTGCTGCTGTCTTTTCTCTTCGCCTGCATCGCCGCGGTCGCCTCCGCGAGCATGGTCGGCTGGTACTTCCGCGACGCGACGGACGAGTGGTGGAAGATCGCCGGCATGCTGGTGGGCGTGTACGTGGGCGGCACCGCGAACATGTCAGCGGTCGGCTACGCGCTCGACGTGAAGCAGGAGACCTTCGTCATCCTCAACACCGCCGACCTGATCACCGGCGGCGCGTACCTCTTCTTCCTGCTCTCCGTGGCGCAGCGCCTGCTCTCCAGGGTGCTTCCCGCCTTCAAGGGCGAAGCGCACCACGAAGCCTTCGAGCACCCCGGCGAGTCACTCTCGAAGTGGACGCGTGGTCACGTGGCGCCGATGGGCAAGTCCTTCGGGCTCACGCTGCTGATCGTCGGAGCGTCGGTCGGCCTGACCTTCCTGGTGATGGGCAAGCTGCACGTGGGCCTGCTGATGCTGGCGATCACCACGCTGGGCCTGGGTGCGTCGCTCTCGAAGAAGGTGCGCAGCTGGGACGGCTCGTTCGAGCTGGGTGAGTACGTGCTGCTGATCTTCTGCGCCGGCATGGGCAGCCTGGCCGACGTGAGCAAGGTGACCGGCACCAGCCTCACGCTGTTCTCCTTCGTGGGCATCGTGATGGTGCTGGCCGCGGCGATTCACTTCGCGTTGTGCGCGCTCTTCCGCATCGACGTGGACACCGCGATCATCAGCTCGACCGCCACCATCTTCGGCCCGCCCTTCATCGGAGCCGTGGCTGCCGCCTTGAAGAACCGCGCGCTGGTGGGGCCGGGCCTGACGCTCGGACTGGCAGGCATCGCGCTCGGCACGTACCTGGGGCTCGCCACCGCCTACGCACTCAAGGCGCTCGCGGGCTGACTACGGAAGGCAGCCGGTCCTCAGTAGAACGGTCACGTCGTTGCTGCCGTAGTTCGCCACCGCGAAGTCCGCTGCACCATCGCCGTTGAAGTCGCTGGCGATGCCCCCGAACGGGTCTGCGCCCACCGCCCAGGAGACCGGCGGGAGAAAGGTGGCGTCGCCTCGGCCACGAAGAAGGGTCAAGCGGCCATCGGTGTTCGTGGCGAGCAGGTCGAGCGTCCCGTCGCCGTCGACATCGATCGAGAAGATCGACCCCTGCGCTGATCGCAGTGGAAGGAGCGTCTGCGCTTGAAACGTTCCGTCCCCGTTGCCTCGCAACACGCTCACGGCCGTGCTGCCGTGATTCGCGACCGCGATGTCCAGCTTCCCGTCGGAGTCGAAGTCACCGGCGACGAGTGAACGCGGACTGGCGCCGGCCGGAAAGTTCGCCTGCGTCCGGAAGGTGCCGTCTCCGTTGCCGAGAAGCAGCCCGACTTGATTGCCGTTGAAGAGCGCCATCGCGAGGTCTTGTTTCCCATCGAGGTCGAAGTCTCTGGCCACCAGCGCATGCGGCCCGCCGAAGACCTGCATCGTGAGCGCGGGTTGCAGACCGCCAGTCCCATTGCCCCGCAGAATGCTCACTGAGCTGCCGTAGTAGTTCGCGGTCGCGACGTCCGGCAGGCCATCTCCGTTGAAGTCGGCGATGGCGGCGTGGCTGGGACCACTTCCGGTCACGACTCTGATGGGTGCCTGAAAGCCCCCCACCCCCGTCCCGCGAAAGAAGCTGACGCTGTTGTCTCCCCGGTTCGTCGAGAGCAGGTCGAGCTTGCCATCGGCGTCGAGGTCGGTGCTCAGCACCGCCATCACGTCGTCGGGCGTGGGGAACGAGGTGCGGGGAGAGAAGGTCCCATCTCCATTGCCGAGCGAGAGGGTCACCGTTCTGCTGCCGAAGTTTGCAGCGACCAGATCGAGCCGGCCATCTGCATTGAAGTCGCCCGAAGAAAGATAGATGGGCGCAAGGCCCGTCGAGAGACTGGCGGCCGGCACGCTCGACGTGAAGGAACCATCACCCCGCCCCGCGAACAACCTCACCACCGCGGCGTTGACCACGACGAAGTCGAGGCGCCCATCGCCCGTCAGATCGCCCAGGTCGCCAGCGCGGGTTTCAGTGCCGGTGGTGAACGTCGAAGCGGCGCCCAGGGTGCCCGTGCCCGTCCCGAGCAGAACGCTGGCAGTCGTCGCGTTCGCCGTCACGAGATCGAGGTGGCCGTCTGCGTTGAGATCACGTGCCACGAAAGAACCAAGGATCGAGCCGCCGCCCGTCGCTGTCGGGTAGAAGGTGGGGCTGCCGAAGGTGCCGTTGCCCTGACCCAGGAGCACGGTGATCGACGCGTTGGTGATCACCGCGAGATCCAGACTGCCATCACGATTCAGATCGAGGCTCGAGAGAAACCCGGCATTGGCCACCGCCACGGTGGTGGCCGCCTGAAACGCTCCGCTTCCAGAGCCGAGCAACACCCGCACCGACGAGCCCGTGGCGATCGCGAGATCGAGCCGTCCGTCGCCATCGAAGTCTCCGGTGGTGACCCACCGGCCCGACACACCGATCGGAACACCCTGCGCGAACGCACCGGTGCCTGAGCCGCGCATCGTGACCACGCTGCCGTTCGAGACCCCGGCGGCCAGATCGATCTGCCCGTCGCCGTCGAAGTCTCCCGCCGCCAGCGAGATGCCGGCGGTGAGGGACGAGTCGATGCGTGGTGACAACAACGAGGTCGCGTTGCCCAGCAGCACGCTGACGGAGGCCGAGGTCACGTTGGTCACGGCCACGTCGAGCCGTGCATCACCGTTGAGGTCTGTCACTGCGATGAAGCGAACGCCGGCCCCGTTCCCTGAAGCGATCGGGAAGGTGCGCGCGGCCTGGAAGGAGCCATTGCCGTTGCCCTGGTGCACGGTCAGCACGTCGACGCTGGTGTCGGCCACCAGCAGGTCGAGCGCACCGTCGCCGTCGAGATCCGCCAACCTCACGGAGGTCGAGTTGCCGTTGGTCGCCAACAGCGGCAGCTGGCCTGCCATCACCATGGTACCGCCACACACCGCCGAGAAGAGCGCGACCACGTTCGACGGCACCGAGGCAGGGCCCCGGCCGATGGCGTTGATGGCGGTCACGGTGAAGGCGTAGCTCGAGCTCCAGATGAGCCCGCTGACGGTGGCCTGCGTCACCGCGCCGACAGTGAAGGTCACACCGCTGGGAACCGAGCTGATCAAATAGCCGGTGATCGCACTCGAGCCATCACTCGCCGGTGCAGACCAACTGAGCGTCGCGCTTCCCGTCGCGCCGATGGCAACCACGCCCGTCGGTGCCGTCGGTACCGTCGCGGGCGTCACGCTGTTGGAAGGCGCCGAGGCGGGGCTCGAGCCCTTCGTGTTCACCGCCGTGACCGTGAACGTGTAGGCCGTGCCGTTGGTGAGACCCGTGAAGGTCAACGAAGTACCGGTCGCGCTGAACACGCCCGCGTTGGGATTCGAGCTCACCAGGTACTGCGTCACGGGGCTGCCGTTGTTCGGAGCTGCCACCCAGGTGAGCGTCGCTTGCTGGTTCCCCGCGACCGCGATGACGTTGATGGGCGCTCCGGGGATCGCCGACGGAATCGCCACGTTGGAGGGCGCCGAAGCCGGTCCTGCCCCCACCAGGTTCTGCGCGACGACGGTGAAGGTGTACGCCGTTCCGTTGGTCAGGCCCGTGAAAGTGGCTTCGGTCGTGCCGCTGGTCGAAGCGGTGAAACCTCCAGGGCTCGAGGTCACGGTGTACCGCGTGACCGGTGCTCCATTGCCGTCGGCCGCCTGCCAGCGAACCACAGCTTGTTGATCGTCGGCCGTGGCGACGACGGCCGAAGGTGCGCCCGGCACGGTCGAGGGGATGACCGAGTTCGAAGGATCCGACGCCCCCCCCGCGCCGATCACGTTCACAGCGTTGACGGTGAAGGTGTACGCGGTGCCTTTGGTCAGGCCGGTGATCGTCGTCGTGTGGCTCGCGCCGCTGGGCACCGTCACCGACCCAGCACCTGGGCTCGGCGTCACGAGCCACGACGTGATCGGCGTTCCTCCAGTGTCCGCCGGAGCAGACCAGCTGACCGTGGCGCTCGCATTGCCGCGGATCGCCTCTACGTCGACTGGAGCAGAAGGAACTCCGAGCGGCGTGATCGAAGCCGAAGGCAGCGAACGTGCGCCCGTGCCCGCCCAGTTCCTCGCTCTCACTGCGAAGGTGTACGCCAGGCCGTTGGTCAGCCCCATCACGGTCGCGCTCAACGATCGCGAGGTGACGGTCAGGCCGCCGGGAATCGAGGTCACCGTGTACTCGGTGATCGCGGCTCCACCGTCATCGCTCGGAGCCGTCCACGAGACGAGAGCCACCTGATTGCCACTGGTGGCGATCACATCGAGAGGTGCACCGGGCACGGTGGCAGGAGTGACCGCACTCGAGGGCTCGGACACCAGCCCGCGGCCCACTGCGTTGTGAGCTGTGACGGTGAAGACGTAGGCGGTGCCGTTGATGAGGCCGTTCACGGTGGCCGTGGTGGCCCCGGTGGTGGTCGCGCTCGAGCCGCCGGGCTCGGCGGTCACCGTGTAGAGCGAGATGGAACTCCCGCCCTCGTCGACGGGCGGCGACCAGCGAACCGCGGCGCTCGAACTTCCGGCCGTCGCGATCACGGCGGTGGGTTCAGCGGGCACGGCCAGCGGCATCACCGTGTTCGAGAAGCCCGACGGAGCGCTGCTGCCTTCGTCGTTGATGGCTGTCACCGTGAAGGCGTGGCTCGTGCCGTTGACCAGTCCGCTGACCAGCACTTGCGTCGCCCCTCGCGTCATCGCCGCCACCTCGCCCGTCGCGAAACGGACCAGGTAGCCAGTGAGCGCGCTGCCTCCATCGTTGGCAGGTTGGGTCCAGCTGACGGTCGCTTTCGCGTTGCCGGCCATCGCGATCACCGACGCAGGTGCGTCAGGCACCGAGGCCAGCGTGACCGCGTTCGAGGGCAGCGAGGCCGCGCCGGAGCCCACCTTGTTGCTGGCGGTCACAGAGAACGTGTAGCTGCCATTGACGAGGCCGCCGATGAGGGCGCTGGTGGAGGGCGTGACGATCACGGCCCCTGGGGGACTCGAGGTGACCGTGTACACGAGCAGAGGGCTGCCGCCGTCGTCGGGGGCCAGCCAGCTCACCTTGACCTCGCGGCCGGCCCGCGTCGCCGTCACTTCGGTGGGCGGCCCCGGAACCGTGGGAGGCGCTTCAGTCGGGCCGGGCACACAGGCCGCCAATTGCAGCAACAACACAGCGAAGCGAACGCGCACGAGGATCCCCACCGCCGACCGAATTGGCGGTCGAGCAGACAGGATTGACCTGAAGGGGTCAACGCCCCCGGTTCCATGGCGAGCCCGGGAAAGCTCGACATTTTCCTCTTCCCCCGGGCGTGGCATACCCGCCTGGCCATGGCGAAACGATTCAAGGCAGCGATCATCGGAGGCAGTGGGTACGGCGGTGCAGAGCTGGCGCGCCGGTTGTTGATGCACCCCGACGTCGAGCTGGTCCGGGTGGCGTCGATCGATCACGTGGGTGAGCCGCTCAGCGCGGTGCACCCGCACTTCGAAGGCGCGACGGAGCTCAAGTTCGAGAACCTCACGCCCACGGAAGCCGTGAAGGGTTGCGACGTGGCGCTGCTGGCGTTGCCGCACAAGGTGACGGCCTCGAAGGTGCCGGAGCTGATCGCCGCGGGCGTGAAGATCGTCGACATGTCGGGCGACTTCCGTCTGCGTGATGCGGCGCTGTACGAGAAGTTCTACGGCGCGAAGCACCCGCACCCCGAGCTGTTGGGCACGTTCGTGTACGGCCTGCCTGAGCTCAACCGCGAGCAGATCAAGAAGGCGAAGTACGTCGCCTCGCCCGGTTGTTTCGCCACCAGCATGGAGCTGGCCCTGCTCCCCCTCGCGCGCGCGGGCCTGCTCGACGGCGCCATCGTGCACGTGACCGGAATCACCGGTTCATCGGGCTCAGGCATCGCGCCAGGCGCTGGCACGCACCACCCGTCACGCGCGGGGAACCTGAAGACCTACAAGCCGCTCGAACACCAGCACGTGCCTGAAGTGGTGCAGACGCTGGAAGACGCCGGAGCGAAGGGTCTCGAGCTGCGCTTCGTGCCCATCTCGGCGCCGCTCACGCGCGGCATCTTCACCACCTGCTTTCTCGAGCTGCCCGCGGAGATCGACACCGCGCGCCTCACCAGCATGTTCGACGAGACCTTCGCGCGGGAGCCGTTCGCTCGCCGGCCGAAGCAGCGCCTGCCGGAAGTGGTCGCGGTCGCAGGCTCGAACTTCATCGAGGTCGGCTTCACGGCCGGCAGCGCGGTGCAGAACGGCAAGCGCACGGTCACCTGCTTCGCGGCGATCGACAACTTGATCAAGGGCGGTGCCGGTCAGGCGATTCAGAACATGAACATCGTGCTCGGCTGTGACGAGCGCGCGAGCCTGGAAGACACGGGGAACTGGCCGTGAGCGTGCGTCCCATCGTCGTGAAGATCGGTGGCGAGGTGGTCGGCTCGGGTGAAGCCGCGGTGCTCGCGGCGGACTTGAGAGTGTTGATCGATGGTGGTGCGCGCATCGCCATCGTGCACGGTGGCGGGCCGCAGGCGACGGAGCTTCAGAAGAAGCTGGGTTTGCCCACGCAGCAGATCGCCGGCCGCCGCGTGACGGATGCGGCGACGCTCGACGTGATGAAGATGGTGCTGGCCGGGAAGCTCAACGTCGATCTCTGCGCCACGCTGGTCGCGGCCGGAGTGAAGCCGGTGGGTCTGCACGGCGCGTCGGGGCTGGTGGTGAAGGCGGTGCGTCGCCCGCCCAAGCCGTACCCCAACGCAGGGCCTGATCCGGTCGACCTGGGCCTCGTGGGCGATGTGACGGGCTTCAACCTGGCGCTGCTCGAGACGCTGTGGGTCGCGGGTTACGTGCCGGTGATCGCCTGTCTGGGTGCAGATGCTGAAGGCGGCGTGTTCAACATCAACGCGGATCTGGTGGGCAATCAGCTCGCAGCGGCGTTGAAGGCAGAGCGGCTGTTTTTGGTGACCTCGACTGCGGGCGTGCTGAAGGACATCAATGATCCGAACTCACGCATTCAGCGGCTGAGCTGCGCTGAAGCGCGGGCGGCGATCAAAGACGGCACCGTCACCGGCGGCATGATCCCCAAGCTGGAAGAGGCGATGGCCGTGATCGAACAAGGCGTGGGCGCGATCCACATCCTGGGCAAGCTCGGCAAAGGCGACCTCGTGCGGGCGGTGAAAGAGCCCGGCTCCGTCGGCACCACGCTCTACTGAAGTCCCACCCTTGGATCGGTACCCGGTCCTCCCGAGCAGCGACCGGCTTCGCCGGCGATTCCTCCGAAGGAACCCCTTCACCGTTCCTTAGGAGAGCAGGGTTGATCGAAATAGCGAACGGTTGGTGGTGGAACTAGTCGGTGATGACGTTGGTGGCCAGCGTGACATCACCGTCGATGCTCAGGGCGCGCCCGTTGAGCTGCGTGCCGGCGCCGATGGTGATCGCGCCCAACGCGAGGAGCGTGCCCCGGAAGGTCGAGGTCGCGCCGAGCGTCACGGCCCCACTGACCTGCCAGAAGACATTCTCTGCGCGGGCCCCTCTGACCAGGCTCACGTTGCTGGTCGTGGCTCCGGTATCGAGCGCGGCATCGATCTGGATGATGAAGACGGCGTCGGGATCATTCTCCCCATCCAGCGTCAGCGTCGTGCTCAACGAAAGGGCCGCCCCGTTGGAGGTGTAGAGCCCCGCGGTGAGCGTGCGCCCATCGAGGGTGGCGAGGCTCATGCTCGGAGTGAAGGCGACGGCGGCGTTGTAGGCGACCAACGCATCGGAGCGTGCCTGCGTCGCGGCCGCGTCACCCGCGTGGGTCATGCCCCCGACAGTGATCGTCGCCCCACCCGTGATGGGAGCGGCCGTGCTGACGCCCAGGTCTCCACTCAAAGTCGTCGGGCCGGTATTGGAGACCGCAGCGCCCAGCACCGAATACGTCTGCGCGCTTCGCAGCGCGAGCAGCGCGGTGGTGAAGGTCCAGCTGTGGCTGGCTTCCAACGCGACGCCTCCAGCGCTCCTCGCATCCGTCGTGATGGTCGCGGTGTAGACGAGGTTGGTCTGCAGCGGCACCGCCGGAGCGAAGGTCGCGCGGTTGGTCACTTCATTGAACGAGACACCACCGTCGATGCGCTGTGACCCCTGCATCAGGGTGAACGAGACCGCGGAGATCGTCGAGGCGTCCATCGCGTCGCTGAAGGTCGCTGTGGGCCGCACTTCGATCGGCACGTTCTTCATCAGCGGGATCGGCGTGGTCGAGATCACCGTCGGCGCCGGCCCCGCATCGAGCCCCGCATCGAGCCCCGCATCCAATCCTCCATCTTCCCCTGCGTCCGTGCCGGCGTCGTGCCCCGCATCGATCCCCGCGTCACCCGGGCCTGCATCGACGACCGCACCTGCATCGACCGCGGCGTCGGACACCTCAGCCGTCGTCACGCAGAACGCCAGGCTCAGATCGCACCTGCCACCGGCCCCACCACACTCGGAGTCATCCGTGCACGGCGTCGGCCTGAAACAGCCCGCGAGCAACAGCACCGACATCACCACGATGTGCTTCAAGGCAACCGTCCCGTCATCATCACGGCCGCACCGCCGTTGGTGGGCACCACGGTCGTCACCGTCTCGACCGGCCCCCACAGAATCAGCCCCGCCCCCAGCAATGCCAGGCCCGCTCCTGCTGCGAGGAGCGCGACGCCCGCGGCCTGCGCGCGTTGAACCCCAGCGACCTTGTCGGCATCCTCGTTGAACACGCGCTGCACGCCCTGGCTCACGTCGGTGCGCACCTCGCCCGCCGTCGCGAAGAAGCCGATACCGACGCCCACGCTCGCGGCACCCGCGACGATGCCGGCCACGCCGACACCACTCCAGGGCCTGCGCGTCGACGACACCGTCAAGGGCTCGGCCCGCGCTTCGACCACGGGCTCCAAAGGCCTGACCGGAGAAAGCCCGGCGACATCGAGCTCCGCGAGCAGTTGTTTGAGCGCGACCTGCGCGGTGACTTTGAAGCGAGCATTCGCCCCGGGAATCTTCACCGTCCGGGGGCCACGAACGGCCCTGCCGTCGTCACGCACCACCCTTCCGCTCGCCACCACGTTGCCGTCGAGATCGAAGTCCACCTGCCCGTAGAACGCGTAGAGGCTGCCCGACAACTTGCCCAGCTGCGCCAGACACGCGTCGTCGCGATGGCAGTCTTCCCGATTCAGTTCGGCGAGGGCGGCCGTCAGCCGGGCGCTCCCCGGCACCGTCACCTCTGCGGTGCGCAGCATCATCGGCAACAGCTTCTTCAGCTCGTCCCGATCTTCCCGGGTGCAGTCGTCGGAGGTCCGGATGATCTCCAGAGGAAAAGGCGCCAGCTCTGGCAGCGCGTTCTGAGCGGAGGCGACACTCGCGCAGAGGATCAACCCGACCCGCAGTGAACGGCTCATCTTCGACTCACCTTTTCCTTGAGCGACTCCAGCTGCAGACCCACGACCCGGCAATCGGGCTCGCTGGTCGCACCTTCGATCGCCGCACTCAGCGGACCTTCTCGATCAGCAGCCCACAACGTGAGCTCGGGGCTCGACTTCGCGGCGCGCGTCATCAGCTCGTTGAGATCTGCCCGGGCGCGCTTCTTCCAGTCGTCATCGGGCGCGCAAGCAGGCGCCAGCACGCTCGCCGCAAGCGGTGCGGCCACCCGCTTCTTCGCCTTCACGATCCGGCTGAGCCCCAGGAGCTCTTCGAGCGGCTCATCGACGGGCTCATCGACGGGCGGAGGCGGCTCGACCTCGAGTACGACGGGGGCGACCGCGGGCGCCGCGATCGGAGGAGGCAGCACGGTCGTCACCGCGGGCGCTGCACGGCCCAACCACCACGCCACGCCGAGCCCGGTCACGAGCATCAGCGTGGCCGCGACGAGCCAGCCTGACGTGTGCTTCTTCTTCACGAGAGGCACGGCGAGCAGCGGGTTGGGCCGGGCCTGCGTCGCCTCCTGTTGCAGGCTGCGCTGAACCCGGCTCAGCCGCTTCCTGGCCGTCTCTGCGCTCGAGGGCCGATCACCGGGCAGCTTCTTGAGAAGATCAGCCACGATCTCACTGAGCCCCTCGGGGAACTGAACCCCGGCCGCCGCTTCCTGCAGGGTGGGCGGCGCCTGATGAACGTGCTGCTTCATCAGCGCGAGCACCTGCTGGTCGTCGGGCAGGTTGAGGTCGGCCTTGAACGGCAACGAGCCCGTGAGCATGCGGAAGAGGACCACGCCGAAGGAGTACAGATCGCTCTGGCGGCTGGCTGCCTGGCCGCAGGCCTGCTCGGGCGCGATGTACTCAGGCGTTCCCGCGATGCTGGTGTCTTCGATCGGGCCCGACTGAAGGCCGAGCACCGCGGGCCGCTGTTTGGCGAGCCCGAAGTCGAGCAACTTCACCACCTCGCGGCCACCGGAGATCTTCTCGAGAAAGACGTTCGAGGGCTTGAGGTCGCGGTGAATCACGCCGACCGAGTGCGCAGCCGAGAGCGCGTCGAGGATCTCATCGGAGATCCGCAGCGCCCGCTCGGGCTCCAGGCGGCCCTCTTCGAGCAGCTCGCGCTCGAGCGTCTTCCCGAGGAGAAACTCCATCACCATGTACTGGCGGCCCCCGCTCATCGGCCCGAAGTCGATGATGTTGATGATCGAAGGGTGCTTGAGGCTCGCCAGCGTCTGCGCCTCTCGCGCGAAATTGCGTGACGAGGTGACGTCGACGGCGATCTCCGGCCGGAGCACCTTGATCGCGAAGTGGCGCTTCAGCGTGGGGTGTCGCGCTCGGTACACCAGCCCCACCGCGCCTTCACCCAGAGCCTCTTCGACGAGGTAGCCGCCCACGTTCTGGCCGATGAGCGGGTCTGGTACCAAAGGGTGCAGCGACATGGGGTCGCTCTGAGTAGCAGCATTACGACCGCGGAAGTTTCGAGCGGCGCGACCCAGGAGGCGCCCCACCCGGTCAGTCCATCAGGATGATGAGGGGGATGGAGTCAAAACGATGGAGCAGCGAACTGCCCGCAGGGTGTCAGGCCAGCGGCGTGAGCGGCCCGCGCGCGAGACGCTCGACGAGATCGCCCAGCTCGTACGGCACCGAGTCAGGCCGGCGCGCGGTCGACTTGAAGTCGTGCTCGAAGCCCAGCTTGTGCAGCCACTCGTGTGCGAGGTGCCCCGCCATCTCGTGAGGTTCGAACCCAGCGAAGAAACGCCGGTTGGTGGTCAGCGTGTCACTCGACTCAGTCGTGTAGCCGACCACGTTGCGCTGGAACCACGACATGTTCTCCAGCTTCACGTTCAAGTCGACTTCGCCGTCGGCGTCGTCGGTGTAATTTTCCTTCGCGGCACGAATCGCGGCGTAGACGTCTTGGGGTGAGCGCGTCTCGCTGGCAAACCCCGGCTTGCCGGCGAAGTCAGCGCTGAGCACCGCGTCGCGGAACTCCTTGCTGTTGAGCACGTCGCCCATCAGCTGGGTCGCCTTCTCGAGCTTCTGGCGCTCAGGCGCCGAATAGCCGGTCACCTTGCCCAACGAGACGCGCATCGGCGTGCCGGGCTCGAAGGTGTCCTCGGGGCGCGCCGGAGTCGGGGTCGGCGCGGGGGTGGAGGGCGTCCGCGGCGCAGGGGGTACCGGGCGGCGAAACAGACTCGAAATCCAGCGGCCGATCCTCAAGATGAACTCCCGTGTGCTCCAGGTGCGCTGCTGTGTGAGTTGTCGCGCTGAGCACAAACAGGTTTCGCCGATTGTTTTCTCGGCAGCTGAGAAGCGCTCTGCCAGAAGGCGACATGCGCGCGCTCCTGAACCGGGTCATCAACGCCGGAGTCGACGGCCAGAGCCCTCAGGACACCAAGCACATCCGCTTGACCAATCAGGTCAGCCTCGTGGTGATGGGGCTCGCCTTCCTGGCGTTCGCCGACCCGCGCATCCTGGGCAACCGGGCGCTGGAGGCCATCTCGCTGGGGGCGATCCTCGTCTACGCAGCGGTGCCCTTCTTCGCGAGCCGGGGCTGGCACCTGCTGGCGCGGCTGTGGCTCTGCTTTGGTTCGGTGGTGTGGATCGGCGCCGACGGTTTCCTCATGGGGGCCGACACCGAGCAGCACCTCTTTCTCATCGCGGTGGGCACCGCCGGCTGGTTTCTCACCCCTCGGCGCGAGCGGTGGATCGCCGGGGTGGTGGCGGTGCTGTGCGGAGCGATCATGCTGAGCATCGATCTCTTCACCCCGGCCCGCGCGCTCCTTCGCGCAGGCGCGCTGCCCTTCAACACCGCCGACAAGCTCAGCCTCTACGTCGTGCTGCAGGCGCTGGCCTACTACTCGGTGATGCAGACGGAGCGCGCCGAAGACGAGCTGACCGCTGAGCAGGCGCGCAGCGAAGCGCTGCTCCTCAACGTGCTGCCCCGTCGAATCGCCGAGCAGCTCAAGCGCAAGGAAGGTTCGATCGCCGAACGTTTCGACTCCACCACCGTGATGTTCGCGGACCTGGTGAACTTCACCCAGCTCTCCGAGCGCACGCCGGCCACCGAGCTGGTGCAGATGCTCGATCAGATCTTCAGTGGCTTCGATGCGCTGGCCGACAAGTACGGCCTCGAGAAGATCAAGACCATCGGTGACGCGTACATGGTGGTCGGCGGCGTGCCTGAAGCGCGGGCGGATCATGCGCAGGCGGTCGCGGCGATGTCGCTCGACATGGTGCAGATGCTCAAGGAGCTCATCGGGCCGGAGTTCGAGAAGCTCAACCTGCGCATCGGCATTCACAGCGGGCCGGTGGTCGCCGGGGTGATCGGCAAGCGGAAGTTCGTGTTCGATCTGTGGGGCGACACGGTGAACACCGCCAGCCGCATGGAGAGCCATGGCCAGCCCGGCCGGGTGCACGTGTCGCAAGCGACGTACGAGCTGCTCGCGGGCCAGTTCACGTTCGAAGCGCGCGGCCTGACGGCCATCAAAGGCAAAGGCGAGATGAACACCTACTTCCTCTTGTCTCCCTCTCCCTTCGGGAGAGGGTTGGGGTGAGGGTCGAGTCGGCTGAACACCATTGAACGAGCCTCGACGGCTTTCTGCGCGAGGCGATCGAAGTTCAGATCACCGGTCTCGCTGCGCTTCTTCTCCAGAATCTTCGCCGCCTCATCCCACGCAACCAGCGCCGCATCGTCGCGCCGGAGGGCTGTGAGTGCTTCGGCGCGCCCCACGACGGCATCGGGATCTTCAGCGCGAAGACGCAGCACTTCGTCGTAGGAAATCAAAGCCCGCTCGAAGTGTTTGAGCGCGTGGAGTGAACGCGCTGCGGCGAGCTGAAGATCGACGTCGACCGGCTGCAGATTGGCGGCCGCGATGAACGAGTCCATCGCGCCTTCGTGCTGCCCGAGGCGCGCGAGGAGCATCCCGCGTTCGCGTTGGGCCAATGCGTGCCGATGGTCGAGGGCGATGGCCTGATCGAAAGACTCGAGGGCGTCAGCCAGATCCGCGTCGTAGTTCCAGAGATCGGCGCCAAGAGAGCGATCCAGATCCGCCAGGCCTTTGCGGTACCAGTCTTCGGCGGTCATCGCCCACACCCCGACCCTCTACCGAAGGGAGAGGGAGTTTCTCAGTTCATCTCAGTCGAGCAGCGACTTCAGTCGTTCATCGATGTCTTCCAGCGCGCGATCGACCACGGCGTTCTCTGCCTGAGCATCCAGTGCGCCCAGACCCGCTTCGGCCGTGCGATCGCGCAACCGGCGCTCACTGCGCGCCAGGGCCGGCGGAAGCCCCTGCGTACCGAACGTGCGCCGGAGCATCTCCGCGAGATCCGCGCCGTAGCCGCGCAGATCGTTCTTCGTGTCGGCATCGAGCGTGGGGAGCAGCCCTTCTGCCAGCTCCCATGCCACACGCACGTGCACCGCTTCGTCTTTGAGCGTCTCGGCCAACACTGCACGCACCACGGGGTGTTTCGTCTCTGCGTGACGCGCGCGGATCAACGACAGCGACACCGTCTCGGAGAAACAACCGTTCGCCAGCGCCCACACGTGCACCGGCACATCGGACGGCGTGGCCAGGCCCCGCGGCGCATAGGCGAGCCCTTCGGGGATCTCGTCGACGTAGCCGCCCAGCTTCTGCGCGAGCTCGCGGCTCAACAGCGCGTGACGGACCTCGTCATCGGCGATCGAGGTGTACGCGCCGAGCGTGTCGAGCGGAGCGCCTTCGCGCACCAACGCCAGCACCACCTGCGAGACCGCGGGCACGGCCGCGAACTCGCTCCAGGTGCGCTCGGACCAGAAGCGTCTCGCGGCGTCGTTCCTGGGAAGTGAACCTGCAGGCAGCTCGAACATCGCGGAGCGGAGCCGGGCCGCGCGAGCGGTGCGCAGCTTCTTCCAGGTGCCGCCGGGGACTGCGTTGGCCCCGGCTCGTTTAGCAGCCATGGCGTTCGCCCCGGGAGCAGTCGAGGAGCCACCTGGAGAGAGAGACGAAAGTACTCCCTCGACTGCTTTCGGGAGGAACGGTGCAAGGACTGCAACTGCTCACCGTTCGCATCGAGCGCAGTCGAGAGGCCAGTTGCGGCACGAGGCGAGAGGTACTCCCTCGACTCCGCTCGGGAGGAACGGTCACTTCTTCTTGCCGCCCCAGAGCGCATCCACTTCGCCAGACGGCGCCCCTTGATGACGCTCGCCGTTCTTCACCACCGGCAACGCACCCTCATCGAAGTCACCTTCTGCTTCGCCCACGACGCCGAACTGGCCGAGCAGTGAATCCACCGCGGCCTTCACTTCAGCGTCGGTCTCGAGCGTCTTCTTCCCAGCCATGGGGCGACTCAGCCCACCGGGTGAATCGGGCGCGCCTGGCCTGAGACGAACTTGAGCTCCAGGCCCAGCTGCGTGGCGAGCTTGTTGAGCTCGGAAGCGGCGTCACGCGTCAACGCGACCGTGCCCTTGGACATGGTGTTGGTGCTGGAGCGCGCGTGGATCTCCTTGAGCACGCGCTTGGCCGTGGCCGGCGCGTAGTCCGCCACGATCGACTTGCTGAGCTTCACCGCCTCGGCCTTGCCGAACTTGTACTGCTGCCCGAACAGCGGCGGCGTGTGGCCCGGCAACGTGCGCCCGTAGGAGCGGTAGTCGTTCGACTCCGTGTTGACCTTCTTGTTGGACAGCAGGGTCTCGACGCGCTTCGTGGTGCGGATCGCCATGGTGTGCTCCTTCGGGTGGGGTGCGGCCGTTTACTCTTCGGGGTCGGGGATCAGCTCTTCGCCGAGCTCCTCGACATGTTCTTCGATGCCTTCATCGCCGGCGTCTCCGGGCTCGCGGGGCACGGTCGACTTCCCGGTGCCGCCGCCTTCCTTCGAGACCACGTACCACTGGCGGCCCTGCTGAATGCGCTGGCACAGGCCTTCCTTCTCCATCGCCTCGAGCATGCGGCTGAAGGTGGAGAAGCCGAACTCGCGTTCGTCGAAGTCGGGCTCTTTGCGAACGATGGTCTCCTTGATGAAGGAGGGGTTGATCGGCCCCGTGGCGCGGCTGAGCAGGCTGGCCACCACCTCGCGGGCGATCTGCGGGATCTCGCGCTTCTTGCTGCCGCCGGTGCTGGCGGCGCCTTCGGTCTTCGGCTTGCTCTCGGGGCGGCGTTCGCTGCGGCCCTCTTCGCGGTGATCTTCACGGCCGCGGCGGCCGCCACCTTCGGTCTTCAGGTAGAGGAACTCGTCGCACGCCTTCACGAAGACGGGGCTGGTCGACTGCTTCACGCCGATGCCGATGACGTACTTGTCGTTCTCGCGCAGCTTGCTGGCGAGCGGCACGAAGTCGGAGTCACCCGAGGCGATCACAAAGGTGTCGATGTGTTCGCGCGCGTAGCAGAGCTCGAGCGCGTCGATCACCAGGCGCATGTCTGCGCTGTTCTTGCCGGCGCGGGTGGAGGGCGGCACTTCGACCAGCTCGACGCCGAACTCGTGCAGGTGGGTCTTCGCTTCCTTGAAGCGCGACCAGTCGCAGTACGCGCGGCGGAAGATCACCTTTCCCTTTTCGAGGAGGCGGTCGAGCGAAGGCTGGAGGTCGAAGCTCGAGGGCGTGATGCCCGTGTTGGTGACGAGGTTCTCGAAGTCGATGAAGAGCGCGATTCGGCGGGCGGCAGTGTCAGACATGAAGGGAGCTTGTTTCACGTTTTCCAGCCCGCTCTGAGACTTTCTGGTTCTCACTTTTGGGGTCCCTAACACACCTTTTGCGTGCCCCCTCTCCCCTCGGAGCGGAGCCGGTCCAGCGGAACGCTGG
>JANODF010000223.1:0-9905 GCA_031412555.1 Archangium sp.
CCCCCCTGTGGGGCGCGGGTTTCCGCGGTGGGGGCTGTGTTTT
Source organism: Archangium sp. (assembly GCA_031412555.1). Taxonomy (GTDB): domain Bacteria; phylum Myxococcota; class Myxococcia; order Myxococcales; family Myxococcaceae; genus Archangium_A. The sequence goes on from JANODF010000223.1 coordinate 44, forward strand.
GACCTCACCTTTGGGGGGAAGCTGCTGACGGTGTGAAAACCTCTCCCGGGGAGGGGGGGAGTGGTCGGCCGCTGGCCGGGTGAGGGACTCGACTCCGCAGCCCGAACGGCCCCTCACCCCGACCCTCTCCCCGCGGGCGCAGGGAGAGGGAGAACGATTTACCCAGCCTTCTGCTTCTTTCGATCTCGGCGTGAGAGCTTGTTCTCTTTCTGCACCACCGGGGGCGCAGGCACCGAAGGCATCGGCGTTCCATCCATCGGAGGCGTCTCGGTCGACGTGAGTTCTTCCGTGAGCGCAGGCAACCGAATCGTGAACGTCGTTCCTTCGCCCACCTTGCTCTGCACCGAGATCGTCCCCCCGTGGTTCTTCACGATGCGCTGGCAGATGGCGAGGCCGAGACCCGTGCCCTTCTGCTTCGTGGTGAAGAACGGCACGAAGATGTTCAGCTGCTGATCCGACGGAATGCCCGGCCCATTGTCGGAGACCTGCAGCTCCACCTGCTCCGGCGCGCGGAAGTCACCGAACCGCTCAGGCCGGCTGGTGCGAATGACGATCTCGCCCGGCTTGTCCCCCATCGCCTGCATCGCGTTCTGCACCAGGTTGATGAGCACCTGCTTGAGCTGCTCCGCATCGGCATCGACGCGCGGCAATGAGTCAGACAGCTCTTCCTTGATGGTCACCGTCTTGGGCACGTCGTTGACGATGAGCTTGAGCGTTCGGGTGACGACCTCCTGCAGATCCGTCGGGCCGAAGGTCTGCTTGAGCGGGCGTGAGTAGTCGAGGAACGCAGTCACCACGCCGTTGAGCCGGTTCACTTCTTCGACGATGACCTCGACGAACTCGCCTTCTTCGTGGGGCAGGTGTTTCGGGTCGAGGAACTGCGCTGCACCTTTGATCGCACCGAGCGGGTTGCGGATTTCGTGCGCCAGACCCGCGGCCATCTCACCCAACGCGGCCAGACGATCTCGCTCGCGCATCTTGTCGTAGAGCTTGGAGTTCTCGATCACCGTCGCCACGCGATCGGCCAGCTCGAGGATCAGCGCGATCTCGTCGGACGCGAACGCCTCGGGCACACGCTCGTCCCACAAGTTCAAGAAGCCCAGCACGCGGTCGTTGCCCATCAGCGGCACGGTGATGCCCGCCTTCATCTGCTGCATCGCCGCGCGCACGTCGTTCAAGCGGCGCAGCTCGTCGCGTGACTTGCGGGCTTCGAGCGGCTGGCCCCGAATCTCGGCGATGCGGCGCTCGACGGTCTCGAGCAGCTGAGCGCGTTCAGTGCGGCTGACCAACGCGCGCGCCGTGCCTTGATCGATGAACAGGGCCGGCACCGGACCGCGGCTGTCGAGCAAACGGAAACCCGGGCGATCTTCGGCGAGCAGATAGATCGAGCAATGCGTCACCCGGCGCGTCTCGTTGAGTCCATCGAGCAGCAGCGCCGCCAGCTCAGGCGCGTCGATCACGTTGGCCGTACGCCGTTGAAGTTGCCGAGCCGACTCGAGGAACGCGAAACGCTGGCGGAAAAAGATCGCCACGACGCGCTCTTCCACCCAGTCGGTCAACGGCTCCAACAAGATGAGCATCACGAACGCAGCGACCACCGTGTTGAACAAATAGAGGCTGGCGTTGCGCTCCACCCACGCGGTGAGCACCACGAACACCACCGCGAGGATCGCCGCGAGTACGGCCTGGCTGGCGATCTTCCCCAGCAGTTCGTGCAGGTCCATCAAGCGCAGCCGGAGCAGCGTTTGAGACAGGAAGAACAGGTAGAGCGTGGAGACGATCGGCCCCAGGGTGGGGAAGGCGATGTCGAAGCGCCCGAGAAAATCGAGGCAGCTGAAGACCACCACCGCAGCTGCCCCAACGGCCAGGTACAACAACCGCAGCCGATCGATGCGCGAGTCACTGGTGCGCATGCGCGCGAGCACGAGCGAAACCGAGAAGGAGAGGGCCAGCAGCACCCAGACCGACACGGCCACCCGTGCCCACAACATCTCGGCCAGCGGGGTGGCCCCCACGGTGAGGCCCAGAAGTACCGAGAACAACGAGGCCCGCCGGCCATAGCGGGCAGCACGTGGGCTGAAATTCAGGAACTCGAGGAAGAAAGACAGGGCGGTCGAAGGGAGCAGCGCGCCGGCCCCGAGGGTGATGCCCAGGAATATCCGGCCGACCAACGGCCCATCCGGTACGAACGGAAACAGCCCTTCGAGGAATCGCGCGAGATGAAAGCCGCCGACCGAGATGGCGAACACCCCATACAGGGTGAGTACGCGCGGCCTCTGGGTACGCAGCAGCATCGCCATCCCCAAAGCGAGGCCAACGATCGCAGCCAGGAGGCTGCTCTGCGTGCGGATGTCCATGAAGTTGACCCAGAGTGTAGCCGTGTACGATGCGAGCGTGCGCAGTCACTGGTTTCTCGCAGCCGTCCTTCTCGCTTTCCCCGTGTTCGGGCAGGAGACGGACTTCCCCGCCGAAGTCGAAGCAGAGTCTGATCCGGGCTTCGCGCGCCTGGCCAACCCGGTCTTTCCGTCACCCGAAGTGAGATCGGTGCCGATCGATCGCGGGCCGAAGATCGAACGCGCCGATCTCGCGCCGTACTTCACCGAAGGAAAACTCGCCGAAGCCCGCGCTGCGTTTCAGGCGGGCAGCTACAGCCGCGCCATCGCGCTGATGGATGGAGTCAAAGACAGCGGCCCCACGCGGTTTCTTCGCGCGCTCGCCGCCCACCGCATCGGTGACTGGAAGTTTTCGGCCGCTGAGTTCGAGAGCCTCGCCGCGACCTACGGGCCGCTGCGTGATCGCTGCCTGGTGCATGCAGGTTGGGGCTACGAGCAACTCAAAGACTGGAACGCCGCGCTGCGCGTGTTCTCTCAAGTCGGCAAGACCTCGCGGCTCACCCCCGACGCCCGCCTCGGCATGGCGCGCGCGCATCGGTGGCTGCGCGACGTGACGAAAGCGCAGGAGATCATCGCTGACTACGTCGCGCGGCCTTCGCCTCCGTGGGGTCGTGACGTGGGCGCGGAGTCGTTGCTGGTGCTCGCGGATCTGATGTCGGCGAAGAAGGACGCCAAGGCGGAGCAGGCGGCGTTGCTCAAGCTGTGGTCGGCGCACCCGATGTCGAAAGAAGCGGTCAAGGCCGAGCTGCGGCTGGGCGATCTCACCACGCTCCCCCAGGAGACGATGATCACCCGCGCCGAGGCGTTGATCGACGCGCACCGCAACCTGCAGGGCATCGCGATCCTCGAGCCGCTGGTGGCGAAGCTGAAGCTGCCTGAGCCCATCGCCTGCCGTGCGCAGTTCGCACTGGGCAAGGGCTACCGCAAGCAGCGGCAGCACGTGAAGGCGGTGGCGATGCTGGCGCCTCTGAAGAAGTGCAAGGACGCAGAGCTGCGCACGAAGGCGCTCTTCACGCTGGGCTTCAGCCAGACGATCTCGGCGCAGGGTTTTGCCGCTGGCACCTACGAGTCGCTGGCCGAGACTTTCCCCGAACATGCGCTGGCCGATGACGCGCTGTTCTTCGCGGCCGACGTGCACCTGCGCCGCGGCGAACGTGAGCAGGCGATGGAGCGGCTGCTCGACGTGGTCGATCGCTATCCCTCCGGTGACTTCGCCGCCGACGCGCTGTTCAAGCTCTTCTGGGTCGCACGGGGCGAGAACAAGCTCGACGAGGCGCTGATCTACCTCTCCGAGATCGAAGGCCGCTGGGCCCACGCCGATGACACCTACGAGCTCGAGCGCGCCGGCTACTGGCGGGCGAGGGTGCTGGAGCAGCAGGGCAAGGTGCCCGAAGCCGTCGCGCTGCTGGAGCGCCTGGCCACCGATCATCCGGCCACCTACTACGGCCTGCTGTCCCGCGAACGCGTGTCGTCCGTCGACGCGGAACGAGGCGCCGCGCTCAACGCAGCCATCGCCGCCGCGCCCGCCGCGGGAGATCCGTTCCCGATTCACGCGGGCCCGCTGGGCACCGATCCCCAATTCGCCAGCGCTGTCGAGCTGCTCCGCCTGGGGTTCGGCGAGCTGGTGCCGATGGAGATCCTCACGATCGATCGCACTGCGTTGCCTCCTGATTCGCTGCGGCTGATGGTGCTGATCCTCTCCATGGCCGGAGAAGATCGCGCTGCTCACGGCCTGGCGCGCCTCTGGTTGCGCCGCGATCTGTCGGGGCCGATCACCGCTGAACGCCGCGCCATCTGGGAGATCGCCTACCCGAAGGTCTTCCGCGATCTGGTGGTCACCCACTCGAAGTCGGCCGATCAGCTCGATCCCGATCTGCTCCAGGCGCTGATGCGTGAAGAGAGCGCGCTCGACCCCAAGGCGCTCTCGTGGGCCGGCGCGCTGGGGCTGTGCCAATTGATGCCGGCCACGGCTTCCGGTGTCGCGATGCAGCTCAAGTTGAAGCAGCCCAAACAAGCCCAGCTGCTCGAGCCCGAGCTCAACATTCAGCTGGGTGCGCGCTACCTGTCCGATCTGGTGATCCGGCTCAAGGGCGTGAAGCCCTTCGCGCTGGCCAGCTACAACGCGGGGGAATCTGCCGTCGCCCGGTGGCGCCGCGAAAACGGCGATGAAGATCTTCCTGCATGGGTCGAGCTGGTGCCGTTGCAGGAGACGCGGGGTTACGTGAAGCGCGTGCTGCGCAGCTACAACACCTACAAGCTGCTCTACGCACCGGGCGAGCTGGGCAAGACCGTCGTTCCCCCGGTGAAGACCCCCAAGAGCGGCTAGGTCGCGACAGAATAATTCAGGAAAAGCAGCGTGCTCCGTCTGACCTCTCCGAAAGGAGGTCGTGATGGAAACGCTCGTGTTGAACGCTGTCTGGCAGCCGGTCTGCCGCATCCCCTGGCAACGCGCCATCACCCTCCTGTTTCTCGGGAAGGTGCAGGTGGTCGAGGAGTACGAGGACAAGACGATCCGCGCGGTCACCTTCGAAGTGAAGATGCCGTCGGTCGTGCGGTTCCTGCGTCACCTCAAGCACCGCAAGCCGGTCATCCGCTTCAGCCGTGAGAACGTGTTCGCGCGTGACCACGGGCAGTGCCAGTACTGCGTGAAGAAGGTGACCCGCTCCGAAGCGACGTACGATCACGTGGTCCCGCGCTCCCAGGGTGGAGGCACGCACTGGGAAAACATCGTGATCGCGTGCGTGCCCTGCAATCAGCGCAAGGGTGGGCGCACGCCGGATCAGGCGAAGATGAAGCTTGCGGTCGTGCCGGTGAAGCCCACGAAGCTGCCCGACACCCTGCGGCTGACCTTCGCCTTCCAGAAGGGCATGCCGTCGACCTGGGCCAACTGGCTCAGGGACATGACGTACTGGCACGGGAGCCTCGAGGAAGATTGATCGGGGCTGCCGTGTTGAGCAGGTCAGAAACGGAGAGAAGTGGTCGGTAGCAATACCTGCGCTTGGTGCTGGTCCACGCAACACAGGACCTCGGTGCCCCGAATCGGAACTGCTGAACTGGCGTCGCCATGCCTCCTTTGAAGGCCGCGGGTGGGATGTGCCCTCCGCTCACCCGCGGCCGGGGAGGCTGCTGTTTTCGCCCCTGAGCGTGCCTGAGCTACAGTTCTGTTCAGGTATGGACGATGAAACTCGCATGGAGCGCCTCCGGGCACTTCCGTCGATCGACGAGCTTCTGGCTCGGCCCTCTTTATCTGCCTTGTTGTCGCCCCATTCGCGCCCGGTCGCCGTGGCCGCGTTGCGTGAAGCGGTGGCCTCGGTGCGCACCCGCGTGCTGGCCGGCGAAGACGTTCGGCTCGTCGATGGTGACGTGGCCCGGGCGCTCAACCGGGTCGGCCAGCCGAAGCTGAAAGCGGTGCTCAACGCGACCGGGGTGGTGTTGCACACGAACCTGGGCCGCGCTCCTTTGCCTGCCGCCGCGGTCGAACGCATCGCGGCGATCGCCAGCGGGTACTGCAACCTGGAGCTCGATCTCGACGAAGGTGAGCGGGGCAGCCGCTACGAGCCCGTGGTCGAGTTGTTGTGTGCGCTCACCGGCGCGCAAGACGCGATGGTGGTGAACAACTGCGCCGCCGCCGTGTTGTTGACCTTCAGTGCGTTGGCGCAAGGCAAAGAAGCGATCGTCTCGCGTGGTGAGTTGGTGGAGATCGGCGGCGGGTTTCGCATCCCCGACGTGATGCGGCAGTCGGGTGCCACCCTGATCGAAGTGGGCACCACCAACCGCACCCGGCTGGAAGATTTCTCCGCGGCGATGACCGATCGCACCGGCCTGCTGGTGAAGGTGCACCGCTCGAACTTTGCAGTGGTCGGTTTTTCCGAAGAGACCACCACCCGCGAGCTCGCTCAGCTGGCGACCGAACGGGGTGTGCCGTTCTTCGAAGATCTGGGCAGCGGGGCGCTCCGGGCGATGCACGCCGAAGGGCTCTCCAGTGAGCCCACCGTGGCCTCGGTCATCGCGGCGGGCGCCGACGTGGTGGCCTTCAGCGGCGACAAATTATTGGGCGGTCCACAAGCGGGTCTTCTCGTCGGCAAGAAGGCCACGCTCGATCGTCTCAAGAAACATCCTCTCAACCGGGCCTTGCGCATCGACAAGCTGACCGTCGCCGCGCTCGAGGCCACCCTCGAGCTGTACCGCGATGGCCGCGAAGATCACGACGTACCGGCGCGCGCTTCGTTGCTGGTGAAATCTGAGGTGTTACTTGAACGTGCCCGCAAGCTGGGCTCGCTCCTGGGCGCGCTCGAGCATCGGGTGGTGGAGACGACCAGTCGGGTCGGAGGTGGCTCGATGCCGCTGGCGGCTCCGAAGTCGTGGGCGGTGGCGTTGCCGGGCGTCAAAGCAGTCGAAGTGCACGAGAAGTTGAGGGCCGGAGACCCGCCCGTCGTCGCGCGTATCGTCGACGACGAGGTGTGGCTGGATGTGCGGTGTCTGCGCGACACCGAACTGGGAGCCGTTGCGCGCGCCGTCGCCAACGCCGTTCCGCGAAACCGAGGAGACTGACCGATGGTCAACGCAGCCGTGCTGGTGCTGAACCGTCACTATCAACCGGTGCACGTCACCAACGTGAAGCGTGCGTTCTCGTTGCTGTACCAGGGCGTGGCCCGCGCCATCGACGAGCAGTACCGGCTGTACGATTTCTCCGACTGGTTCGCGCTCTCCGCCGCGGTCGAAGAGGAAGACTCGATTCGCACCATCAACCGCCGCATCCGCATTCCGCGCGTGCTGGTGCTGACCGCCTTCGAGAAGTTGCCGCGGGTGAGGGTGCGGTTCTCCCGCCTCAACATCTACGCGCGCGATGAAGACACCTGCCAGTATTGCGGCCGCAAGCGCAAGCGGGCCGACCTGAACCTGGACCACGTCATTCCCCGCTCGCAGGGTGGCAAGACCTGCTGGGAAAACGTGGTGTGCTCGTGCATCGAGTGCAACCTGCGCAAGGGGGGCCGCACGCCCCCGCAGGCCGGCATCAAGCTCCTGCGTGAGCCCGTTCGCCCCCGCTGGACCCCCCTGCTGCGGGGCTCACCCGTCAAAGGTGCCCACCGCGCGTGGTTACCGTTTCTCAATCTGACCGATGCGTCGTATTGGAACGTGGAGCTCGAACAAGAGTGATCCATGTCCAACCCACGAGAAGCTGAAGTCATCGAACTGCCTCGGCCCCGAGCGCCGGCTGCCAGGAAGGCACGCGCTCGCCGGGTCATCGCAATGGGGGGCGGGAAGGGTGGCATCGGCAAGTCGTTGCTCTCGGCGAACCTGGGCATCGCCCTGGCGCGGCGGGGCGCGAAGGTGGTGCTGGTCGATCTCGACCTGGGCGGGGCGAACCTGCACACCTGCCTCGGCGTGGGTCAGCCGCGGGTGACGTTGTCCGACTTCATCGATCGCAAGGTGACCAACCTCGAAGACGTGCTGGTGCCCACGCCCTTCGAGCGGCTCTCGCTGGTGTCGGGTGCGATGGACGGCCTCGATGCCGCCAACCCGCGCCACGCGCAGAAGTCGAAGCTCATTCGCAACCTGCGCCTGCTCGACGTGGACTACGTGCTGCTCGATCTGGGCGCCGGCACGGCGTTCAACGTGCTCGATTTTTTTCTCGTCGCCGACACCGGCATCGTGGTGATGCTCCCCGAGCCGACGTCGATCGAGAACGCGTACCGCTTCATCAAGGCGGCCTTCTTTCGGCGGCTGCAGGCGATCGCTCCGGAGGATGACTTCGCGCAGTTGGTGGGCCAGGCGCTCGCCCCTCGCGATGGCAAACTGGGCCGCACCCCGTGGGAAGTGGTGGGCGACCTGCGCGCGAAGGAGCCTGAGAAGGCGGCGCGGCTGGAGCAGGCCCTGGGTGGTTTTCGCCCCCTGGTGATCGTCAACCAGGCCCGCACCCGGGCTGACTTCGACGTGGGCCCGACCGTGGCCGCCGCGTGGAAGAAGTTCTTCGGGTTGGAGCTGGGGTACCTCGGAGCGGTCAATCACGATGACGCCGTGTGGCAGGCCGTCAGGGCCCGGCGGTCGTTGCTCGACATGTTCCCGGACAGCGGAGCCGCCAGTGGCGTGTTGCGCGTGGCCGAAAACCTGATTGCATTGGAACGGTGAAGTCGTTTCAGGCACAGACGCACTACGAGGTGCTCGAGATCTCCGTCGGCGCGAGTTCCGCCGAGGTGCGGGGTTCTCACGAGCGGCTCGTGCGGTTGTATGCGGATGACCAGGCGGCCCTGTATGGCCTCGTCGATCCCGCGCATTCGGCGGCGCTTCGCAAGCGGCTCGATGAGGCGCTCGAGATTCTGGGCGATGATGATCTGCGGGAGTTGTACGACGCGGAGATCGGGCTGCCTCCCCGGGTGGTGAAGGGGGCGGTTCCTCCGGCTTCCCGGCCTCCGGTTCCGGTTCCTCGAGCTTCCGCTCCGTTGACGCTCGTTCCCAAGGCCCCTCACCCCAACCCTCTCCCGAAGGGAGAGGGGGCTCAGCAGCGGTTTGCTTCGTTCTCGTATGTGACGCAAACGGCGCCGCCTCCCAGTCAGCCGGCTGCGTATACGTACGCGGTGGTCCCGCCTCCGATGATGGTGGTGCCCGTGCCTGCTCGCATCCTGGCCGAGCCGCCCGCTCCCGCGCCTGAGCCCAGTCAGCTCGCGCTCGACGTCTCTCCCGGTGTGCCCTCCTGGGGCGCCAAACCGGTCGCGCTTGAGCCGCTGCCTGCTCCGGTGGTCGAAGAGCCCGCTCCGGTCGTGGTGGCCGAGCCGCCTCCCGCTCCAGAGCCGGAGAAGCTCGCCCCCATCCCCGAAGTGCCTCCCATGCCGATCCTGGGCGATGACGTGCAGGTGGCGATCATCCCGGCCCGGGCGACTCCGAACCGGGAGTTCCGCCTGGAGCAACGGCCCCGCCCCTACGAGATCCCCGAGGGGGTGGAGATCAACGGTGACCTCCTCAAGCAGGTGCGCATGGCCAAGGGGCTGTCGCTGGTTCAGGTCGCCGATCGCACCCGAATCGGCGTCAAACACCTCGAAAACGTGGAGGGCGACCGCTACGACGCGTTGCCCGCCGCGGTGTACCTACGGGGCATTTTGATGAACCTGGCGAGGGAACTGGGCCTGGATGGGCTTAGAGTCTCGCGGAGTTACCTGACCTTCGTCGAAGCGCATCGGTCGAAAGGTTGACCCCTCCACCTCGCAGCACTACGAAATTGCACCGATGACTGAAGAAGAACGAACGAAGGCGATGCGTTTGGCTCGGGCCATTGCTTCAGACATCTCGCTCTACAACGAGCAGAAGATCGTCCGAGGCATCGAGCAGGACAACCTGTTCGAGACCCTCAAGGATGAGATCGAAGAGGGGCGGGAGCTCTTCAAGAGCCGCGTGAGCAAGGAGATCTTCACGCGCACCAACTTCTTCGATCGCGCCATCGTCGACGTGATCATCAAGCCCAAGGGGCACGTGAA
>JANODF010000224.1:0-1836 GCA_031412555.1 Archangium sp.
ATGCGCACCACACGCTTGAACCGCCGACGGCGGGCGTCGTTCTTCTCGACGCCGCCGTCGTAGTGCTGCTGGTGCCAGTTGACGGCGCGGTATCTTGTGGGCGCACCGGCCGCGAACGCCTCAATCGTCCATCAACACGCCGTGAGGTTTACCACTCGAAGACCGCGATATTTCTCTTGAGGAAGTCCTCTTTTCAGGTGAGGATAAGTAAATGTTGAATTTACGTGGCTTTACATTGGCGTTCGCTGCGCTTCTTGCCTGCGATACAATCGAATCGACCGAGCAAATCGACGATAACGAAGCGGACGCGCTTCCACTCGCTTCAGAGCATCTGTCTGCTAGCCGTGGCAGTATTCACCTCACTCCCGAGATGGAGGCCGCCTCGGATACCGTGGATCGTGAGCGCCTCCATATCAATGCTCGCCCCGAGCATCGGGACGCGATCGTCGAGGGGGCCAAGCTGCTCGCGGACAGCGCGCTCCAGCGCGGCGACGGCTACATGGCGATTGTCCGGGCGCAAGAGCTCGTCCAGTTGCTGTTGACCGCGGACGCCGTGGTCGTGGCGAGTGCGATCAGCGAGACTGCCCGGATCATCGAGGCACCCACCGGGCGGCAGTTCCCGGTCAAGCGGATGACCTTCCAGAAGATGCGCACGCTGTACGGGCAGCCTCCGGAAGAGTTCCACGTCGACCAACTCGGTGGGCGGACTGAGACGACGGTGCTCAGTCAGTGTAACGCCGTGAATTGGGTCGCGGGAGACACCTATCTTCTGCTGGGGGATGCGGACCCGCAGGACCCGAAGCGCCTCAGGGTGACCCGTGCGAGCGCGATCAAGCTCGACGAGCGAGGCGGTCTCATGGACGTGCTCGCCTTCGACGAGGCGGCGTTGCTCCGGGTTCTTGGCAGCGTTCGTGGGGGGAAGATCTGACATGACGACTACAAACTTTGATTCCACCAAGCTCCGCTCATTCTTTCTCGCAGCGGTACCTGCGGTCGCCATCGCGCTCAGCGCGGTCCCGGCAGAGGCCTACTGCATCACGAAGGACGGCGCGACGCAGTCGTATCTCTCTCTGACCGGCGGAGGAGCACCGGTCCCGGTGTGGATTGTCTCGTCTGCAGCTTCATACGATCTGCGCAGTGTGAAAGTGGGGACCACCCTCGACGACGCACGCCGCTGGGTCGAGGTCGCGCTCCATATCATCAACTCGGCATCACACGACGCTCCCCGGCTCTACTTCGCCGGCTACACGAGCGTGGGGGCCCCATTCTCCTACAACAATTTTCCGGGCGACGGCATTGTCCTCGGGGCCTACTTGACTTGCGCGGAGCAGACCGCGGCCACGAGTGCGCAGACGCATCTCGCCACCGCCGATTCGAATGCGACACACACCAGAGCGTTCATCACGTTCGTGCGCGGTGGGACGGCGTCTTGCGATGGCGCGGGAGACACTGCTGACTTGAAAAACTTTCATTGGTGGGTGAACCCCAAGGAACACGACAGCTTCGGCGGGGAGCCGAACCACGATTTCGTCGGCGTGCTCGTGCATGAGTTGCTGCACGCGCTGAAGCTCAACCACACCCAGGCGCCGGAGATCAACACTGACTGCCAAAACGGCGTGCCCAACGCCACTTACGGCGCGATGTACTATTCGCTCAAGGACTGGCGGCGACGCCTGCGCCGGGACGACATCGAGGGACTTCGGTTCCTCTACGGCGAGCCCGATCGTGAGATCACGTACTTGCAGAGCACGCTGAATCCGCCGACAGCCGCGAGTTGGAGCAGCGCGACGGCCGTTCATGCTTCGCTGCGTACCAACACGCCGGTCAGCGCCTCGG
>JANODF010000225.1:0-3578 GCA_031412555.1 Archangium sp.
GGTACCCGCGCGCGGGTTCAGACCATCGTGCTGACGCTGCAGAACAACTCCTTCGACGTGGCGATTGCCGCGGTCGACATGACGCGCACGCTGGTGTTCGCGGGCGGCATGCTGGCCGGTGGCCAGGCGTCGGGGGAGACCTCGCAGAACAACTCCGGCGACGATGGCATCGGTGCGGGGATGGCGCGGTTCGAGCTGGATTCGCCCACGAACGTGCGGGTGACGCGCGGCCGCAGCAGCGCGAGCGCGTTCATCACGATGTATGTGGTGGAGCTGGAGCCGTAGAAAAACGTCGCCCTGGCGGTAGCCGTTGAAGAAGGGTGACTTGATCGAAATCACTACTTCAACGCGCTCCTGGCGGATCAGGTGACTTCGAGGACTGACAACACTCGCGTCTTACCGGCCAGCTTGAGCTCCACTTCATCACCGGCACGTTTGCCCAGCAGCGCCTGACCCAGGGGAGACGCGGGCGTGACGACCTGCACCCCGCCCTTCAACTTCGTTCCGCCCCCTTCCGGAGCGAGGAAGAAGCAGACCTCACCGTCTTCCTCTTCAGCGTTGATCAACGCACCCACCCGTCCGACCACACCCTCCGACAGGCTCATGGTGCCCAACGCGGCGATGCCGGCCTTCAACGTCTCGATGCGCATCGCCTGCCCCCGGGCCAGATAACTCTGCTCGAGCGCACGGGTGTCCTTGTCATTCTCGGGCTTGGCCTGCTCATGGGTCGCCCCTTCACGCGCATCGGCGTGCGCCGCCTCGAGGGTGCTCAGCGTCTGCTGGAGCAAACCGAGCAGCTCTTCCTTGAGGGCCTTGCGGGAGGGCATCTTCACGACGCGGACTTATCCCTGAAATGCGGCACAATCCCGGGCGAATGCGCGTCCTGGCAGCGTTGTCCGTCGTCGCTCTGGCAGTGAGCGGTTGTGAGTGTGCCCCCACCGCTTCGGGTTTGAGCATCACGGTGGGTTTCGACGACACGTCGACCGCGCGCTGCGTCCTCGCGGGCGTGAAGGTCGATGGAACGATGGTGTTCCACGGAGCACCGCGCGCCGCCCCCCGCGCAGAGAAGTCGTCGCTCGTCTTCGGCGTGGCGCGCACCGAGGTGATCAACGGTCAGGTCACTCCGTTCGCGCGCGGTTATGCAGCGACCGACTGCGCCACCGTCGACCTGGAGCGTTTCGACGAAGCGGTCACAGGCGAGTTGGTCGACCTCGATGCGCCTGGCGTCAAGAAGACCACGCTCACGCTTCGAGGCATGGCGCGCCCCGACGGCGGCACCGATGCAGGGTGCGCGGTGATCGACTGCGCTGACTCGAGGTGTGACGCGCGGCCCTGCGCAGGCGGCACCTGTGGACAGACCCGCGATGGAGGCCGGGCGTGCCTGCAGCCGGGGCCCGAGTTGCTCTGCGGCGATCAGATGGACAACGACGACGACGGGAAGGCCGACTGCGCCGACCCCGACTGCAGCGGGCTGGTCTGCAGTGATTTGAACGCCTGCACGTTGATCGACACCTGCGTCCAGGGCTTCTGCGTCGCGGGGAGCAGCGTGGTCACCTGCCCGCCCATTTCCTCGGCCTGCAAGAGCACCACGGGGCAGTGCGTTCCGAGCACGGGGCTGTGCCAGTACGAGCCCTTCGATGCGGGCGTGCTCTGTGATGACGGAGCCCTCTGCACGCACAACGACGTCTGTGATGCGGTGGGCAACTGCGCGGGCACCACCTACGCCTGCATGTCGACGGCGTGCGCCTCGAACGCGCAGTGCAACGGGTTGGGAGGATGCACCTTCACCTACGGCACCAACACCACGCCGTGTGACGACACCACCTCGTGCACGCACACCGATCGCTGCGTCGACGCCGGCATCTGCGTGGGCACCGGCTACACGTGTACGCCGCCCGCGTGTTTCAGCGGCACCGCGTGTGACGGAGATGGTGGCTGTCTCTTTTCCTTCAACGGCGCGGGCACCAGCTGCCCCGGCGGAACCTGCGCGGCGGATGCGGGCTGCGTGCGCGCACGTGACTTCGGCTACGTCACCAGCAACTTCTTCCCCAACGACATTCCCGACGCGAGCATCGCGCCCGCGACGGTGATCACCGGCTGCACCGTGGAGTTCGACACCACCACCAACACCTTCGTCGACGGCGGTTGGTGCAACCAGATCAAGCCGACGCCGTTCGTCTTCGTGCAAGACGGCGGCATCAGCACCACGGTGTTGCCGATGGCGGGCTTCGAGCTCTCGGCCAGCTCGACCCTGGTGCTCACCGGCAGCCGGCCGATCATCCTCGCGGTGTACGGCCCTGCTGCGATTCACGGGGTCATCGACGCGCGCTCGGTGAGCACCACGCGCATCGGGCCCGGCGGCAACGCGAGTGGCTGCGGCTCGATGAATGGTGGCAACGCCACGCTCTCTGGCGGCGGTGGCGGGGCGGGCTTCGGCACGCCCGGCTCGCGCGGTGGAGGAACTGGAGGTGGGGCCCCGGGCGACGCTGGGATCAACCCGCTGCTGCAGCCGCTCACCGGTGGATGCCTCGGTGGCCGCGGGCACGACAGCAGCAACCGGTATGAAGCGCCGGGTGGGCCGGGCGGTGGTGCGGTGCAGATCAGCGCGTCGGGCGCGTTGCTCGTCACGGGCACCATCTCCACCAGCGGCGCGGGTGGTGAAGGCGGCAACATGGGCTTGATGGATCACAACGGAGGCGGCGGTGGCGGCAGCGGCGGCGCGATCCTGCTCGAGGCGGCTCAGCTCTCCCTCGGCGCCAGCACGCGGCTGACCTGCAACGGCGGCGCAGGCGGTGGCGGCCGGGAAGATGGCCTGGCGATCGGCGTCAATGGTCAGGGAGGCGCGCTCACGACGGCGACTCCGGCGCTCGGTGGTCAAGGCGGCCCGCCGGCTGCGGGCGATGGCGGTGCGGGCGCGGCGGGCTTGACGGGTTCCGGTCCGGGCATCGCGGGCGTGGGCATCGTGGGGAGCGGTGGTGGCGGCGCAGGGCTCGGGGTGATCAGGTTGAACGGCGTCTCCAGTTGCGCCATCGATGCAGGCGTCGTCTTGTCGGGCGTGGTTTCACGCTCGGCGGTGTGTCCGTAGGCTCTTGGGAAGGCGGCCGTTCTCTTACGTTGCTTCGGCTTCGTTCACGGGCTGGCCTCGCGGCACGGCGCACCCCGTACACGTGATGAACGAAGCCTTGATCTATCCGGCGCTTTGTAAACTTTGTCCCCAAGCCGCTGCCCCCCCGAGGGGATCTCAGCCTCATGGATTTTGTTTACACATCGAAGGTTAGCGTCCACGCGAGCTAACCAATAGGCGTTTGCGCGGCGACACGACGTGACGAAGGCGGTGCTTCGGCTGGAGATCGCCGCGCCAAACGTCGAGTTGAACGAAGCCGGGCACGGCGCCTGCTATTGGGCGCGAAGCACGGCAGGAAGCGTCGCCAGGCGCTCGTCTGGGCTGGGGTGAGCACCGGGCGCGCGATGAGCCCGAGGGATTCTGCTCGTCTCGCGCGGCTTGAGCGCCCAGCGGGCGGCGCTGGGCACACGGCGGCTGGCCGGGCACCGCCGTTTGGAGCTGCCAGTCATGGTGC
>JANODF010000226.1:0-7534 GCA_031412555.1 Archangium sp.
GGAAGACGCCGACTATCCGTACGACGACGAACACCGGGCCGATCTCGACCGGCGCGCCTTCTGGGGGCAGCCCAAGAAGCAGTTCGGGCTCTCGTCGCTGCTGTGCGGCTCGTGGGATCCGCTGCCCCGCTTTCCGCCCGACCAGGTGCTCACCGTCGAAGGCCACGGCGTGTTCAGCCCGCAGACCGGCACTGCGCGCGCTGACTGGGCCTGGCGCCCGATGCTCACGGTGAACAAGTGGGCGGCCAAGCTGCCCAGCGCCTTGAGCCGCTTGTTGGAGCGGGAAGTGAAACGCCTGCACCCGGTCAATCCACCCGAGCGCCACGAGATCCTCGACTACTGGCTGGGCCGCATCGATCAGCCGCCGATTCTCGCAGTCTCGTTCTCGGGTCTGGGCCCGCGTGCTTCAGACTGGATTCGCGAGATTGGCCAGCTGGCGCAGCTCATTCGCACCGCCGCGGCCGAACAGCAGGGGCTCACCGCGGTGTTGGGCAGCCAGGGCAAGGGCCGCGATCACAGGTAGCTGTTCCCCCTCTCCCTGCGAAGCGGGGAGAGGGTCGGGGTGAGGGCCGATCAGAGGTCAGGCTGGAGCGTGGCCGTACAGCGCCCAGCCCGCCACCGCGAGAATCAACGCGATGTCGACCAGCAGCGGCGCATCACTGAGCAACACCTCTTCAGGCGCCCCACCCGCCCCGCGTTTGTGCACGAGGAAGAGGTAGCGAAACACGCCGTACACCACGAGCGGCACGGTGAACTTGAGCCGGTCACTGCCCACGTGATCCACGGTCTCCTTGGAGACGGTGTACAGCCCGTACGCCAGGATGATGCTCGCCGCGCAGATGCTCATCATCTGGTCGAGCAACGGCACGGTGTAGTCGGCCAGGCTCGCGCGGTGCGCGGTGGCGTTGTCTTCGAGCGAAGACAGCTCGGCTCTCCGCTTGGCGAAGCCCAGGAACAACGCGCCCAGCAACGTGCAGAGGAACAACCAGTTCGACACCACCACGTCGATCGCTTCCGCGCCGGCCACCACGCGCAAGATGAAGCCCATCGCGATGGCCATGATGTCGAGCAGCACCATCTGCTTGAGCACCGAGGTGTAGAGCGCCTGCAGCACCAGGTAGGAAATCAGCACCGCGGCGAACGAGGGGCTCAGCCACCACGCGCCCGCCCCCGCGATGCCCCAACACACGGCGACCAGACCGACGGCCGCGAGGCCCGACAAGTGACCCGCGGCGATGGGGCGCAGGCGCTTCTTGGGGTGCAGCCGGTCTTTCTCGCGATCGAACCAGTCGTTGAGCACGTACACGCCGCTGGCGAGCAGGCTGAAGATGCCCACGGCCAGCACCGCGCGCACAGCGAGGCCCTTTTCGAAGATGCCCTTGGCGAACAGCAGCGGAACGAGCAGCGCCGCGTTCTTCGTCCACTGCTTGGGGCGAAGGGCGCGAACGGCGGCGACGAGGATGTGGGGCCTGCGAACGTCGACGGCGCTCATGCGGGAGACGGCGTCTAGCTCACTCTCCGGTGAGGAGCGAGCGCAGGACGTCTTCACCTTTGATGCCCTCGGTCCGCCCCACGGAAGAGAGCGGGTTGACCACCAGGCGCTCCAGCACCTCGCGCACGGGGAACGAGATGTCGGGCTTCAAGCGGGCCGCCGCGGAGGCTGCGTCAGGCCAGAGCTTCTCGACCACGCTCAAGGCGACCCAGAGCGCACGTTCGATCTTCCAGGCCTTCGCGCGGGAGGCGATCACCGAGGCGTCGAGCTGCCGCGAATACACACCGCCCATCGAAGGCGCGCCCACGCAGAGCTCGCGCAGATCGAGGAACTCGAGCATCGGCACCTCGAACCCCACCCGGGCCATCAAGAGCACGTGCACGAGCAACGCATCTTCCGCGTCGAGGCGCCGCGCAGAGGGACCGAAGGGTTTCATGGGCAGCGTGCGCGTCATCAGCGCTTCGTTCTCCGCTTTGTCGGCGAAGAAGCCGCCGTGCAGAAACAGCTGCGTGCGCGTATCGGAGAGCACCTTCACCGCGCCGGCGCGATCCACCAGCCCGGCCTCGGCCTTGAACTCGGAGCGGCGCAGCCAGGTGGTGAGCGGCTCCACGTCGGAGGGCGGCACCAGGAGGCGCACGTCGATCACCGGGCGGAAAGCGACGTGGGGGTAGATGCTCTCGGCAAACGACACGCCGCCGACGAGCACGATCTTCCGGCCCTCGAGGTCGTCGATGCAGCGCTTCAAGTTGACCAGCTTCATCACGTTGTCGTTGGCCATGCCCTGGTACAGCGAGAGCAGGCGGTGACGAACCCACTCGGGGCTGCCGGCCGAACCGAGGCGGTACTCGAGGTTGTAGGCGGCCAACGACGCGAGCCCCTGCCCCATGGCCCAGGGCACGAAGTCGTCCCAGGGCGCGTCCCGGAGATCCGTGCGGGGCGGCGTGAAGGACGTCAGGGTGCGGAACAGCTCGAGCATCGAAACGGCCATGGGCCGCGTATGCCGACCCTGTGGTACAGCCGCCAGCGAAAATGCTCCCAGCCGCCCTCTATCTTGCGAGCAGTGCGACCGCCCGTGACGACGCAGCAGCGGCCCTGACCCGGGGGCAGCAGGTGTTCGTGTCGGGTTTCGAGTTGCCCGGCGCGATGACGGTCTCCACCGGGTGGGGCTCGGCCGTGCGTGATGCACTCGCGGCCACCCGCGCCGAGGTGCTCGCAGTCGAGGTGCCCAGCGACGCGATGGAGGCGCTCACCGACCCGATCCTCCAGGATCACGCTGACGTGGTGACGGGGCACCGGGTGCCGCCTCCGCTGCTCGAGCGCGCCGCGAACAAGGTCGCTCGGCTGGCGCTGGCCGTGGAGATCGCCGACCCCATGTGCCGGGCCCGCGCCTTCCGGGTGGATGCGCTGCGGGCAGAGACCATTCACGCCTCGGGTGATGAAGCGGAAGCCGAAGCGTTGGTGAAGCTCGCCGCGCAGCGGTACCGGTTTGCCGATGCGCTGGTGCGTTTTGGTGGAAAACGCAGCGCGGGCAATCTGGGGCTGCTCAGCCGCACGTTCGCGAAGTACGCCACCGTGCAGAACGACGCCGACAACCAGCACGAGGGGTACTCGACGCTCAATCATCTCGAGAGCGGCGCTCCGAATTACAACCGGTGGCTGGCGGGTACGTTTCGCAAGTGGGCCGGCGCGCGCGTGCTGGAGATCGGCGCGGGCATCGGCACCATCACCGCGCACCTGGCTCCGGGGCGAGAGCTGGTCACTGCGGTCGAGGTCGATCCCTTCTACGTGCGGCGGCTGAAGAATCGGTTCCGCGGAATGCCGCAGGTCGAGCCGTACCAGGCCGACGTGGCGCTGGCCGACTGGGAGCAGCTGGCCGAGCGGAAGTTCGACACCATCGTGTTGTCGAACGTGCTCGAGCACATTCCCGACGATGCGGGGGCGGTGCAGAAGTTCGCGAAGATTCTGCCGAAGGGCGGTGCGCTGATTCTGTTCGTGCCTGCGCTGCCCGCCCTGTTCGGCTCGCTCGATGAAGCGGTGGGCCACCACCGGCGCTACACGCCCGAGTCGTTGCGCGGCGTGTTGGAAGCCAATGGCTTCGAAGTGGAAGCGCTGCAGTGGATGAACCTGGTGGGCATTCCCGGGTGGTTCTTGAATGGGCGGGTGCTCAAGCGGCGCGTGCTGCCTCCGCTGCAGCTGCGCCTCTACGATCTGCTCGCGCCGACGCTCGCTTCACTCGAGGCGCAGGTGAAGTTGCCGGTCGGGTTGAGCCTGCTCGCAGTCGGCCGCCGTCGCTGATTCGATCTCCCTCTCCCTTCGGGAGAGGGTCGGGGTGAGGGCCGTGACATGCACCATCAAGCTGAGCGTCGTTCCTTCGGAATTTTCACTTCGAGGGAAGAATGCGCGCGAACAGCTCGAGACCTTACGGGGGAATCTTCGACAGTCCCTGGGAGCCACTCAGTGACAGCGAAAGTCTGATTCTGGCGGAGTCTGGTCGTAGAGCGCGACGACGTAGAGGACCTCGCCTGGGGAGGCACTCTGCTTGCGGCCGAGATCGAGCAGACGATCTCGCGGTGGATGGTGGAACAGGTCTGAAGGATCCGCGGCGTGGAGCACGGTGACCTCCACCTCCGTCTCCGCGGAGGCAATCGGGGGAACGCCTGAACGCAGCGCGCCTGCGTAGAAGTCACAGTGGTTGCCGTTTCCCTGGAGCAGGCCCAGGTCTGATTCGAACGCGAGCTGCCTGGAACCCGCTGGGTGTTTGAGCTTTGCGAAGGTCAGCTCGAGTCGTTCGAGGCGTTGATTGTGAACTCGTTGCGCGAGGAGTTGGTGACTTGCGAGGATCGCGATCAAGGCGAGCGGTACTCCCGGGATCAGAAGCAGCCAGCTCTTGCTCATGGTGGAGCCGACCTCGCGAGGCCCTCACCCCGACCCTCTCCCGAAGGGAGAGGGAGACATGTCAGCGGGCGGGACGTTTGAGCCCGAGCTTCGCCATGCGGTGAACGATCGTGCGGCGTGGCATTCCGAGTCGCAGGGCGGCGGCGGAAACGTTCCAGCGCGTTCTTGCCAGCGTTTCGAGCAAGACTTCGCGTTCGGCTGATTCCATCGCTCCTCGGAAATCGTCGGCGGGCGCTTCGTTCGACATGCGCGCTGGCAGGGCATCGCGACCGATTTCGTCGCGTACGGCGGCTCGAGCCGCGCGGGCCAAGACGTTCGCCAGCTCACGCACGTTGCCCGGCCACCGCCATGCCTGCAGCATCGTGCGCGCTTCGGCACTGAGCGTGAGGCGCGGCCGTCCGACTGCGACTCGCGCACGTGAGACGAACGCTTCGGCGAGCGGCAGCACGTCGTCTCGGCGCGCGCTCAGCGGCGGGACTTCGATCACGTGGAGGAAGTGATTCCCTGCAGGTGCTCGCGTCGCCGTGGCGAGCAGGCGCGTCTTCGTTCGGGAGACCAGCTCTCGAAGTGCCGCGAGATCGAGCCTGTCGACGTCGCGCGCCAGCACCCAGTCACCGGGCCTGGCGACGGCGCGGGTCAACGCGGGCCCATCGAGCGCGGAGACCACGAAGAGGCGGCGTCCTGCGGCTCTCGCGAGACCTTCGAGCAGCGTGCGCCTGCCCGAGCCCGGGGAGCCCACTGCGCAGACTGCACCTTCATCACCGGCAAGCGACTCGAAGAGCCCCGCCAGCCGCACCATCGACGCGTCGACGTAGACCGGCTCACCCCGCTCGGCCGCCTCACCCATCAACGAATCCCAACAGACACCCAGCAGCGTCTCCGCATCGAGACCGTCTTCAGGCGCGCGCGCCACAGCGACGGCGGCTCGGGGCCCGACCAACTCGGGCAAGCGGGTGAAGAGCGTGCTCAAGGCCGTGGACGCGACTTCCGGCAACACCACCGCGAGCACTTCGCTGGTCAGCTCGCCGAAACAGGCAGTTCCGCCCGTGCGCTGCACCTCGTCGACCACGCGCCTTACGAGCGCTTGCCGAGCGGCGACGTTGAGACCGGGTGAAGCAACCAGCACCAGGCCCAACGGCCGCGCGATGCCGGCGCGTCGCACTTCTTCCTCCAGCCGGCTCATCAGCTCTTCCGGCCCCGTCATGCGCGGCCGAGGAGGAGGCGAAGGAGGGACGATCGTGAAGAGCAACCGCGCTTCACCGATTCGGAGCTCGTCTCCCGAGCGCACCACGCTCTGCGCACTGGCAGGCACGTCGTTGATCAACACCTCGCCGCCACCTC
Source organism: Archangium sp. (assembly GCA_031412555.1). Lineage (GTDB taxonomy): Bacteria > Myxococcota > Myxococcia > Myxococcales > Myxococcaceae > Archangium_A. The sequence continues at coordinate 5,729 of JANODF010000226.1, forward strand.
GCAGCGGCTCGACCACCACGCCTTCATCTCGCGGCAACAACGACACGTGACGATCGGCGACACCCGCGTCGGTGATCTCCAGCGCGCTGCCTTTGGCCTGACCGACCACCGCGCTGCGGCCACCGGGCAACTCGACCGACCAGGTCCTCCCGGGTGCGCCGATCACCACCGTCCATCGGTTCATGGCGCGATCATTTCTTGAAGAGGTCGGCCTTGAGCACCACGGATCCACCCGCGGGGACTTTCACCGACACTTTGCGCGTCACGCCGAGTTGATCGTTCTTGAGCACGAACGTCGCGGTGCCTGCAGGCACATCGATCGCCGGCAACGGCGTGGTGCCGAGGTTCTTCCCGCCGAACATCACCTGCGCCCAGGGGTTCACCCGCACGGTGACCTTGCCCGTCTTCGCGGCACGTTTGACCGGAGGCCGCGGCTTCACGGGCGCTTTGACCTGCGCGCCTGCATCGGGGAGCTCCACGGGCAACGGGGCGTCGAACTCCACCTGCGAGGGGATGACCACCTGAAGGGCCGGCGGCGCTTCCAGCACCATCGGCGGTTGCGCGCGCGGCCAGAGGGCGAGCAGCAAGACGAAGCCGACGAGCAGCGCGGTGCTGCTCCCCACCAGGATGGGCCAGATCAAACTCTGAGGCCCGTTGTCTTGAGGCAACGGCTCGGAGATCGCTCGCACCGCCTGCAGCGAAGAAATCGAGAGCGGCTGCGTACCCTGCCTTCGCGCGGCGAGCACCCCGGTGGTGCCGAGCACTCCGTCATCGAGCGCCACACCTGCGTTCGCTTCGATCGCCGCGTTGCCGAAGAGCGCTGCGAGGAAGCCCACGATGTCGCCGGGCACCACCGTCTGCGCGCTGGTCATCAGCCAGGCCTCGAGCGCTTCACTCATCGCCGCGGCGGTCGTGAAGCGGCCGTCGATCTCGGGCGACATGGCTCGCGCGAGGATGTCGTTGAGGCCCTTCGGCAGCGAGGGATCAGGTTGATACGGCTGACGCGCACCCTGCGCTTCTTCGAGCGTCCTGGGCGTGTTCGGGGGCTGCTGCAGCGTGAGCGCCTCGGAGAGCACGATGCCCATCGCGAAGACGTCGGCGCGGCGATCGACTTCCGCTCCGGAGATCGTCAATTCGGGCGCCATGTACGAGAGTTTGCCCTTGGGCCGCCCCACCCGCGTGACGGCCCCGCTCATGGCCTTGGCGATGCCGAAGTCGACCAGCTTCACCACGCCGGTGAACGCGACGAGCACGTTCTCCGGGCTCACGTCACGGTGGAGGATGCCCAGCGGCCGGCCTCGTGAATCGGTCAGCTCGTGCGCGAAGTGCAGGCCCTGCAGCGCTTGACTGGCGAGTCTCGCGGCGATTCGCGGGGGGACTTTGAGGCCCTGTTCACGCGCCGCTCCGATGATGTCGCGCAGGGAGCGGCCGTGCACGTACTCCATCGAGATGAACCAGGTGTTGCCCTCGTTCTCGAGGCCGAAGACCTGCGCGATGTGCGGGTGCTGAAGTTGGGCGGCCAGCTTCGCTTCGTTCAGGAAGAGATCGATGAAGTTCTGATCGCTCGCCAGGTGCCGGAGGATTCGTTTGATGACGACCGTCTTGGTAAAGCCGGCCGGGCCTTCCTGGCGCGCGAGGAAGACCTCACCCATGCCGCCGGTGGCGAGCAGCTTCAGCAGGCGGTAACGGCCGAGACTTTCCGACATCGATCTGCTGCACCCTACTCGGTGCGTCACCGGTGCGGATGCCCGTTCGATCAGGTGACACTGCGGCGAGACCCTCACCCCGACCCTCTCCCGAAGGGAG
>JANODF010000227.1:0-6098 GCA_031412555.1 Archangium sp.
GATCACCAGTGAATGCGGCCCGGCGCTCCCTGCGCCCCTTGCTCCGTGTGGCAGACGTTGCAGTCGCCGCTGGTCTGCGCGCCCCGCATCTCTGACTTCACCACGCCGTTCTGCACGACCCGCGCGCGATAGGGGCTCGGCATGCCCTGAACGCCTCCATAGAAGTTGCCGTCATTGGCCGCCGAGATGGTGAAGGTGCTGCGCACCACGCCCGCCATGTCGAGGATCTCCACCGACACGCCCGAGGGCACGCTGGTCACCGTGCACAGGGTCGCCTCGTGCAGCGAGGGATACACGGTGCCCATGAAGCCTGCGACCGGGCCGCGCCGCCGCGACTGATGGCAGCTCACACATGCCTCACCGGGGTTCATGCGAACGCCGAGGTTGTTTCCAAACGACCAGCGCACGCCGCTCGTGCAGGTCGTCGCCGCCGTACCACCGCCGCCCCCCGCGCCCCCTCCGGTGCCGCCATCGGTCGCGCAATCGGGCATGCCGTTGGCGCGCCAGTCGGTGAAGAGGCTGATGTTCGTGGCAGTGCCGCCGATGCCCGGGGGCATCGCGGCCGAGACGGGCGTGGTGGAGAGCCGAATGATGCTGCGGTCGAGCATCGTGCCGCCCCGCGAAGAGCCCGCCAGCAGATCGGCGCGACTGACCAACACCGGCGCGCCCGCGACGGGACTGACGCCGTGGCAGCTGCCGCACTCGGCCTGCAGCACCGGCTTCACGTCGCAGAACGTGATGCTCTCAGCGCTGCCACCACCGCTTCCGCCCCCGGTGCTGCTGCCCAGGCCTCCACCGGAGCCGGCATCGTCGGGCTGCCCCACCCCCACTTCGGGACCGCACGAGAAAACCACCACGACGACTGCGAGAAGGAAGGTCGAGAACCGCATCACGCGCCGTTGACCACGGAAGCCGGCCATCGGCCACGCGCGAGGTCATTTGCCCCGGGCTCTGCGCTCAGAGATGAAAGCCGAGCTGCTGCGACTCGAGCTGCAGTCCTCGAGCGAAGCGCCGCACCGCTTCAGCCTCCACCACCAGCACGACGTCGGTCGAGACCTCGGGCACTGACAGCTCCAACGTGACGTGCGCCTCGCGCCGGAACGCGATCAATCGGAAATTTCGCTCGGCCGGGTTGAACGAAAACGCAGGCGTGCCTTCAGCGACCGCGATCAGACCTTCGATGAGCTCCGCCAGCTCGCCGTGTTCCCCGGTCAGGTAAAGGTCGTGTGAAGCGAGCATCAGCCGCCCGCCGTGCACCGGGCCGGCCTCGAGCCGGAAGTTGACCCAGCCCTCGTGGTCCTCGGGATCGCGCTGAATGGGCAGCAGGTCGAGCTTGAGCAGCTGCTGGCGATCCACCGAGAGAATCAACATGGTCTGGAACCCTTACCCGAACAGGCGCTCTTGCCAGGCATTGAGCATGCGACCTTCAGGGTCGAAGGCACGACGCGCCGCCTGAAACCCGGCGTAGCCCGGATGTGTCGCAAGGCGCGCCTGCTCATCGATGCCGGCGGGCACGAGCTGACCGAAATGGAAGCGCACGTCGTCGCCGAACCGGGCCCGCAGGGCCTGCGTGTATGCATCAGTCAGGTCGCGAGCGTGGCGCTGATCAGCCGCGTCGTTGCCCGAGAAAATCAGCTCGAACTTACAGACGTCGAGCGGATCGGCGAGCGATGCCTTCGAGCCCTTCACGAAGCGCATTGAAATCGGGCCCGTCTGATACGCGCCATGCTTGTCGGCGTAGTCCCTGGCGGTGCGCTGAAGAATCGACATCGCCTCGAGGTATTGATCTCCCGCGATCGGCACGGACACCGTGGCCGACTGCGCGGGGAGTTGGTTGGCGCCGTCTCCGATGTTGAAGACGTTGTAGCTGCGACCGACGTAGCCCTCGGGGTCGGCCATCATGTCGAGCAGCAGATCGACCTGCTGCGGCGCCTTGTGGGGAAACAGCTCGTTCGACAGGTCGTTCGCCACCCCGACCGCCTTGTGCAGCTTGTCGAAGAGCACCACCGCCCAGTCTGGCCGCGCAAATTCGTCGGGCACCGTGAAGGTGCGAAAGAGATTCCGCGAAACACGCGAGGCGTCTCCTTCGGTTCCTTGAAGTCTGGCTGCCGCGTCCGCGGCCAGAGGCTGTCGCGACGTGACGGCCACCTTGTCGCTGTGCGGGTTCCACAACAGCTCCAGGTGGTACGCGCGGTCGGGGTGACCCTGGAAGTGGGCCGTGGGCGCAGCGACGTCGTCGGTCTGCATCAGCCGCTTCAGATTGCCGCCGGCCAGAATGCGAGCGGCCTCTGCACCGGTGGTGAGGGTGCGCACTTCTTTCATGTGAAACCGCGGCACGGGCGCGAGGACATAGCTGTGCACCACGCCGAACGTGCCGAGGTTGATGAGACTCGCGTTGAACGTCGCCTCGTCTTTGATGAGCTTCCAGCCCGGGTTGGAGCTCGCGAAGGTCGAAGGGTCGGTGGGACCATCAGGGCGTTCGAGGCGCACCTTCTCACCCGAGGGGGTCACGAAGTCGACGCTGCGAACGAGCGTCTCGGCCAGCGGGCCGGCAGAGAGCACCGAACCGTGCGTGCCCGTGGGCAGCACCCCGCCCAGCGTCTGGCCATCGAAACCACCGAGCACCGGCAGAGACTGGCCGCGGTTCCACAACAGCTGGTTGAGCTCACGAATGCGAGTGCCCGAGCCGACGCGCAGCAGCTCAGGGTGGCCGGGCACAGGCTCGTGAAAGGCCAGGCCTTCGTGATGAATGAGCACGCCATCGGTGGCCGCGGCCGGGCTCCATGCATGCCGGGCACCCACGGCCTTCACCTTGACGTCAGGCGGAAGGTTCGTCTCGACCCACTTCATGACGTCGACCAGCTGCTCGATGTCGCGGCCCGGCCGAAATGCAAAACGGGGGGTCCACGTGACGTTCTTCCCGTGATTGACCTGCCGCTCTGCCGGCACACTGGGCAGCTTTCGGGCACCGACGGCGGGCGCCGGCTCGAAGTAGGTGCGCTCGGAGGTGCGCTCGAAACGCGCTCCGCTCAGGCGGTGAAGTGCGCCGACGCCGTCCACCAGCCAGGCCTCCGAGGCCTGCGACCCCTCGAGCCTCACCTCATGGCCGTCGACATGCGTTCGAGCTGCCTCTGAGAACACATGCACCGTGAAGCCGCCATTGACCCGTTCGATGAGCGCCGTCACCGCGTCGTCGCGACGAGCCGCAGTGGCGGCCGCGAGCGCTGCGCCTCGGGTCGGAAAAGGGCTGCCGGCGAGGGGACCTTCGGGCCGGAGCGGCCGCGCGCTGCGCTGCAAGCCGGGGTGCCAGGTCAGCGCGGGAGCTCGAATGGGTGACATGGTGCTGACCTACGTAGCTCAGCGGCGAATGGTTTCTCAAACGCAGGTGCTCGTTGCGGCGGCGGAGCCCACGCGGTACGCCCCGCCGCTATGGCCGAAAACTTCATCTTCACGATGCAGGACCTCCGCAAAGTCAAAGGCGGCAAGGAAATCCTGAAGGGCATCTGGCTCAGCTTCTTCCCCGGCGCGAAGATCGGCGTGCTCGGGCCCAACGGCTCAGGCAAGTCGACGCTGCTGCGCATCATGGCGGGCCTCGACCCGGAGTTCATGGGCACCGCGCGCCCCGACCCCAAGGCCCGCGTCGGCTTCCTCTCGCAAGAGCCGCAGCTCGACGAGACCCTCGACGTGAAGGGCAACGTGGAGCTGGCGGTCAAGCCGATCAAAGACCTGCTCAACCGCTTCGAAGAAGTCAGCAACAAGCTCGGTGAACCCGACGCCGACTTCGACACCCTGCTGGCCGAGCAGTCGAAGCTGCAAGACGCGATCGACGCGGCCGACGGCTGGAACCTCGATCGACGGCTCGAAGTCGCGATGGATGCGCTCCGCCTGCCGCCCGGCGACATGGACGTCACCAAGCTGTCGGGTGGTGAGAAGCGCCGCGTGGCGTTGTGCCGCATTCTGCTCGAGAAGCCCGACCTGCTCCTGCTCGACGAGCCCACCAACCACCTCGACGCCGAGTCGGTGCAGTGGCTGCAGCTCCATCTCAAAGCGTACACGGGCACCATCGTGTGCGTGACCCACGACCGCTACTTCCTCGACGAAGCGTGCGAGTGGATCCTCGAGCTCGATCGCGGCGAAGGCGTGCCGTGGAAGGGCAACTACTCCTCGTGGCTCGACCAGAAGAAGAAGCGCCTCGAGCTCGAAGAGAAGGCCAGCAGCTACCGCCAGAAGTTCCTCGACAAGGAGCTCAAGTGGGTCAGCTCGAGCGCCAAAGCGCGCCAGGCCAAGAGCAAGTCGCGCCTCGAGAAGTACGACGAGATGCGCGAAGACTTCGAGCGCAACAAGAAGAACGAGTCGACCGGTGAAATCTACATTCCGCCCGGGCCCAAGCTCGGCGGTGCGGTGGTCGAAGCCAAGAACATCCGCAAGGCGTTCGGCGACAGGCTGCTCATCGAAGACCTCTCCTTCAAGCTGCCGCCCAACGGCATCGTCGGTGTGATCGGCCCCAACGGCGCCGGCAAGACCACGCTCTTCAAGATGATGATGGGCCTCGAGAAGCCCGACGCGGGCGACTTCAGGGTCGGCGAGTCGGTGAAGGTGGCCTACGTCGATCAATCGCGCGACTCGCTCCAGGGCGAGCAGTCGGTCTTTCAGGAAGTCTCTGGCGGGCTCGATCAGCTCGACCTCGGCGGCCGCATCGTGCAGAGCCGCGCGTACTTGAGCTGGTTCGCCTTCAAGGGCGGTGATCAGCAGAAGCGCGTGAAGGATCTCTCGGGTGGTGAGCGCAACCGCGTGCACCTGGCGAAGGTTCTGAAAGAGGGCGGCAACCTCATCCTCCTCGACGAGCCCACCAACGATCTCGACATCGAGACCCTGCGTTCGCTCGAAGAAGGCCTCGAAGGCTTCGCCGGCTGCGCGGTGATCATCAGCCACGATCGCTGGTTCCTCGATCGCGTGGCCACGCACATCCTCGCGTTCGAAGGCGACTCGAAGGTCGAGTGGTTCGAGGGGAACTTTCAGGACTACGAGGCCGACAAGAAGAAGCGCCTCGGCGCCGACGCGCTCACGCCCCGCCGCATCAAGTACAAGCCGCTCGTTCGCAAGTAACGAAGCGAGGAGTTCACATGACCCCGTCTGATCCCGCCGGCCTGCTGCAACGCATGCCGGAGCTGGAGCGCATCGCCGCCGAAGACGGTCCTGTCCGCGCGGCCCTGGCCTCGGGCGATCCATTCAAGCTCTACCGCACGCTGCGGTGGGGCTCGTGGACGGGCCGGCTCAAAGCGCACCAGGCGCTGGTGAAGGAGCTGCTGGGCAACCGCCGGCTCTTCGCGCGCCCGCTCAACGGCACGCCCAGCCTGTTCACCATGAACAGCGCCGGGGTGGGCTTCGTGGGCGAAGCCGAACGGCACCCCGACGGCACGTACATCGCCGGTCACTTCATCGTCATCTTCTTCAAGCTGCCGCTGCTCCCGCTGGGGGCGTACGTGGTGGGCCCGGGCGACACCACCAACACGTATCGAATCTTCGCGCGGGTTCCGATGGGCGGCTTCAGCTGGGCGTGGAGCCGGGCCGCTGCGCTCGCGGCCGCCTTGCTGGTGGTCAGCGGTGCATGGGGTGCGTTCCAGGATTCACGGTTTGCGACGGTCACCGTGGCGAACGGTTTTCGAAAGTCGATCCAGGTCGACGTGGGCGGGCAGAAGGCCACCATCGCACCGAACAGCACCACGGCGCTCACCGTGCCCGTGGGCAGCCAACCTGCGCGCGCGCTGGTGGAAGGTGAAGTCGTCGACGAAGGGCCCATCGACGTGGCCAGCGGCAACGACGCGTTCATCTGGAACGTGGGCGGGGTCAGCCCGCTCTTCAAGTACGTGGTGAACTACTACGCGGTCGAGCCGGCCTGGCAACCCCAGCCGAACCTCACCTTCCTGTGCGGCCAACGGCTCGTGGTGGAGTCGAACATCGACTACCTGTTCCGCGAACCGGACAAGTCGGTGTCGATGAGCAAGGGCACCAAGGTGAACAGCCGCACCCTGCTCAGCGCAGCGTGGCGGCAACCCGGCGATGGGAGCCAGTCTGCCTGCGTGGTGCAGCTCTACATG
>JANODF010000228.1:0-7172 GCA_031412555.1 Archangium sp.
TCTCCTTGCCGCCGCCGATGCGGATCTTGATGCGTCCGTCCTGCGGCAACCGGCGCTCGGAAATGTCCAACGAGGCCATGATCTTCAAACGAGAGGTGATCGCGTTCTTCAGCTTCATCGGCGGCCGCATCACCTCGTACATCACGCCGTCGATGCGAAAACGGACCCGGAAGTCCTTCTCGTAAGGCTCGATGTGAATGTCTGACGCGCGTTTGCCGATCGCGTCTTTGAGGATCAGGTTCACCAGCTTGATGACGGGCGCGTCATCGGCGGCGCGGGCGGCTTCTTCGACGCCGGCCTCCTGCTCGCCCTCGGCGATCTCGACGTCGTCCTCCATGCCTCCGACGATGTCTTCGAGGCTGGGGCCCTTCTCGGCGTAGTAGCGCTCGATGGCCTCTCGAATGGCAGGCTCGCTCGCGACGACGGCTTCGATGTTGTAGCCGGTGAGGAACTTGAGATCGTCGACCGCGTAGATGTTCGACGGGTCGCACATGGCGACGATCAACGCGCTGCCGGCACGGTTGACGGGCACCACCAGGTGCTTCTCGGCGACGTCCTTGGGCACCAGCTTGATGATGTCGGGCTCGACATCGAACTCCTTCAAGTTGATCGCAGGCACGCCGTACTGCTTCGAGAGGAAGTCAGTGAGCTTCGACTCCTCGATCGCGCCCACCTTGATGAGCGCGGTGCCGATGCGGGTGCCAGTCTTCTGTTGTTCTTCCTGCGCTTTGCGCAGCTGCTGAACCGAGATGAGATTTTCGCGAACGAGCAGCTCGCCGAGACGACCTGACATGGGGTGGTGCCCTCAATTTCTGCTGTGTTGCGCTGCACTGCCGCGTGAAATGAGCGCGCGAATTCAAACCCTCTGAGTCAGGCAAAGCAAGGATTCACGGCAGGCTGCGCGCGACCGAGGCCCGCGCCGCTTCCAGATCCCGGCCGATCTGTGAGGACAATTCGCTCGCCGAGCCGAAGCGTTTTTCCGCGCGCAGCCGCTCCAGGAACTGAACGCGCAGCCGCTTGCCGTAGAGGTCGCCGCTGAAGTCGAACAGGTGGGCCTCGACGGTCACCTCGCCGCCGCCAAATGTAGGTTTGACACCGATATTCGCAGCGCCGCCGTGCCAGCGGGCGCCCGCTTCTCCGAGCACCAGCACCTTGATGGCGTACACGCCGGCGGCGGGGCGCAGCTCGTTGGTGGTGTCGATGTTCGCGGTGGGAAACCCGATCGTGCGGCCGCGACCCGCGCCGGGCACCACCAGGCCGTCGAGATCGAACGGCCTGCCCAGCAGTCGCGCTGCCGCTTCGACCCGGCCCTCGAGCACGTACTCGCGGATCTTGCTCGAGGAGACCACCACGCCTTCGAGGCTCACCGCGCTGACCATCTTCACCTGCGCACCGCGCGTCGCCGCAGCGACCTCGAGGGTGGGCACGGTGCCGGCCCGCTTCACGCCGTAGGTGAAGTCGTAGCCGACCACCACGGTGCGCGCGCGTACGCCATCGAACAACGAGGCTTCGAACGACTCGGGCGTGGTGCGCGCGTATTCGGTGCTGAAGGGCTGCACGATCACCGCCTCTACCCCGGCGGCCTCGAGCAGCTCGAGCTTGCGGGGCTGAGAGACGATCAGGCGGGGCGCGAGCTGCGGCTGCAACACCTTGCCCGGGTGCGGGTTGAAAGTGAGGGCGACCACCGGGCCGTGCTGGCGCGCTTCGGCGAACAGCGCCTGGTGGCCGAGGTGAACACCGTCGAAGTTGCCCAGACAGATCGCGCAGCCCGCGAGAGAACCGTCAGACGCTTCCTGAATGGACGAGAAGAGCTTCATCGCGCTTAGCGATATAGCGGCGGAATGGGGTCGAGTCTCCTGCTGGCGCTGGTGCTGAGTGCGTGGCCGCTGCCGCGCGACGCGGGTGCAGCCGAGTATGCCGACCCCGCGCACTGGCCGCAGGAGCCCGAATGGTCTGCCGCCTGGCCTTTGTTCTCCTTCACGCCGGCGGACTGGGCGGTGGGCGGCGAAGAACGTGATGCCGGTGTCGGCATGAGCGTCGATCGCGCCTGGAGCATCACCCGGGGCGATCGGTCGATCGTCCTGGCGATCGCGGCCGGCCGGCACGACCTGAGCGATCCCACCGTCGCGCGGGCGTGGCGTCTCAACCCGGGCGAGTTTCCCGATGCAGGTGACACCAACGGCAACGGCCGCCTCGACGTGACCGACTTCACGGTGGCCGACGTGAACGCCAACGGGGCCATCGATCTCGAAGATCTGATCGCCGCGCGCGCGGATGGGGTCGATCAAGACGGCAACGGCCGCACCGATGATCTCTGCGGCTGGGACTTCGGGCGCGACGCACCGATCAGCACCACGACCGATGCGGGGCGCTGGCGGCGTCTGGCCGCTCCAGTGGGCGACGGCCTGCCGGGAATCGGCGTCTGCCCCGAGTGCACCCTGTTGCCCGTGGGCACCAACACCGCTTCTCTGCCTGCGGCCCTGCGGTTCGCCGCCGACGCAGGCGTGAGGGCCCTGCTGCTGCCCAATTCAGAAGAAGAGGTCTCCACGGCGCTCGACCAGGCGCTCACCGAGACCGGCCGCCGCGTGCTGCTGGTGCTCGAAGGCACCGGCGGGTTCACCACCCTGCCCCTCGCGCTTCACCCCGCGGTGATCTCCCCCCGCACGCTCACGGAGGCGCCGGGCAAGAGTTCTGCGATCTCGCGCACCGGCTGCGGCGGAGCAGCGATCGCAGGCAGCCTGTCGGTTTCTTCAGCGTCGTGTTCGGCAGAAGCAGCGGAGCAGCTCGTCGGCCTCGCAGGTCTGATCTTCTCGGTGCGGCCCTCGCTCGAAGCAGGTCAGGTGATCGGCCTGCTCGGTGGAGAACGGGTCGATGCACTGCGCGCCGTGCTGCTGGCCGAGGCCGGTCCTCCGCCGGCGATCACGCCCCTGCAACGCCTGCGGCCGCTCGCGCTGGCGACGCCGAGGAGCGAAGCCGAGTTCTGCGCCGTGAACGGCGAGCCCCTCGCGTGTGATGGCGGCGTTCCGCGCTCCGCGACCAGCCCCTTCTTCATTCGTTTCGTCGAGAGGCAGGGCCCCTACGAGTGGTCGACCGCGATCCCCGCACCTCTCCCGGGCGCACTGAGGGGATTGCTGGGCGTCAGCGAGCTCGGCCCCGGCTCGGGCCCACCCCGCTTCGTCGACATCGATGGTTTGGGCAGCGAGTCGATCCTCGCGGGTTCGCCCCGCGGGCTGGTGGGCTTCACTGATCAGGTCGAAGTGCTCTCCTCTGCCCTGCCTGCCAGCCGCCTTGCGCCCGCGTTCGGCGACGTCGACGGAGACCGGGAGCTCGACATCGTCTCCTGCTCGGACGACGGCCTGCTTCAGGTGAACTCGTTCAGCGGCACGGCGACGACGCGACAGCTCGATGCGGGTCTTGCCGGACCGCCTCAATTGGCCGCGACGCTCGACGGCACCGCGCTGGTGACCCTCGACGTGAATGGCCGGCTCACGCACCGCTTGCCCACGGCCGAGTGGACCTTCGAGCTGGGTGAACGGCAGCTGAGCGGGCCCGCCACCGGGCTCATCGATGGTGATGGCTACGCCGACTTCGCGATCGCCAACGGCCGCGAGCTGCGCGTGTTGATCACCGACACACGCGGCCCGAGAGCGGAGAGCTGGAGAGCGCCTTCCCGCGCCACCCAGGCCCTGCTGGGCAATCTCGTCGGAGACGCCGAGCTGGAGATCGTCGCCGAGCGCGTCTTCGATGCCCGCGGCCAGGTGCTGCTCGAGCTGGGCGGCTGGGCGCCTTCGGTGGTGCCGCCCGCGCTCGCCCGCATCGACAGCTCAGCCCACCGCGCGCTGCTGCAGGTCGAACTCCGGGCCGATGGGCGTTTCGACCTGACCCGCTACGACGTCGAACGCGCGCTGCGGCAAGGTGACTCGCTGGTCGAGCGCCGCGTGCTCCGAACGATCGACCATCCACCTGCGCGTGGTGGTTTCGCGGTCGCCGACGTCACCGGTGATCGCAAGCCCGATGTCCTCCTGCCGGCCGAAGATGGGCTGCTCTTCATCATCGATGGAGAAGGCGAAAGTCCCTTCGAGTCGCCGCTCCCCACGCTGGGCAGCGTGATCAGCTCACCCGCGGTCGGGGTGGCGCGGGATCAACTCGAGTTCGCCGTGCGCACCACGCGAGGTGATCTGGTGCGCTTCCTGGGGCGCGGCCCAGCCGAAGACATCACCTGGGAGAGCGCCGGCCACGACCGCGCGAACACCTGGAACGCCGAGACGAAGCTGCCCGTTCGGAGGTTGAGCGGGTTGGGCATCACCGAGCCGCCCGTCTTCGAGAAACCCTGCGGCTGCACCAGTTTGGGAGGGACCGCGGGGCTCGGCCTCGTTTTCCTCTTCCGGCGCCGTCGAAGAACCTGCTAGCCGACGCAGCGCCATGGGTCGAATTCCGCTGCGTCCACAACCTGCCGGTCACGAGCTGATGGGCCTCAAAGAGCCCCCCGACTGGGACAAGGTGTTCGGCAAGACCGGCCCCCTCGAGCTGGAGATCGGCTGCGGCGCCGGCGGCTTCGCCCTGGAGCACGCGAAAAAGAACCCGCACATCCGCTCCGTCGCCTTCGAGTGGCGCAAGAAGTACGCGCGCGAGGTCGCCTTCCGCGCGGAACAGGCCGGGCTCACCCACCTCAAGGTGATCGAAGGTGACGCGCGCATGGAGGTGCCGAAGCTCTTCAAGCCGGGCAGCCTCGCGGTCATTCACCTGCAGTTCCCCGATCCCTGGTGGAAACGAGCGCACCAGAAGCGCGCCATTCTGCAGCTGGAGTTCACCCAGTACCTGCTCACCTTGCTCGAGCCGGGCGGGCGTTTCGACTTCCGCACCGACGTGCAGGACGTGGGCGAACGCGGCATCAAGGTGCTGGAGAGCGCCGGGTTCCACAACCCGCTCGGGGCGGGGGTCTTTCACCCCTACGATCCCGAAGAGGCGCCTTCGACCCGGGAGCGCCGGTATCTGGCGACGGGTGCACCGGTCTATCGCGCACGCCTCGTCAAGCCGTGACAGTCTGCGGCGCCGATGGCCGCCCGCCGCAAGACGCTCGAAGCGACCCGTCGTGAAGATGGGCTGAGGTCGCTCAAAGCACGCACCATTCTCGTCGCCGACGACGACCGCGGCATCGTGGCCCAGGTGCGTGCGGGGCTGGGTGACTCCGGCTACGGCTTCGTGGAGTGCCAGGACGGCACGCAGGTCTTGTCGGCCATTCGTGCGCACCAACCCGATCTTCTGCTGATGGACGTGGAGATGCCGGGGCTGGGCGGCGTCGAGGTCTGCCGCATCGTCAAAGCCAACCAGGGCGCCAGCGGCTTCGGCTTCATCCCGGTGATCCTGATGACGGCCCGCCGCACGGGGAAGGTGGAGGGCCTCGAGCTGGGCGCCGACGACTACCTGATCAAGCCCTTCGACATGCTCGAGCTCTCGGCCCGGGTGAAGTCGATGCTCCGCCTCAAGGCTCTGCAAGACGCGCTGGTCGACAAGAACCGCGAGCTCGATCGCGCCAACAAGGAGCTCGAAGAGAAACGCCTCGAGCTGCTCCAGCTCTCGCGCACCGACGGGCTCACCGGCCTCATCAACCGGCGCCACTTCGAAGAACGCCTCTCCGCCGAGTTTGCGCGCAGTGAACGCTACCGCTCGCCGCTCAGCTGTTTCCTGCTCGACATCGATCACTTCAAGCGCGTCAACGACACCTGGGGTCACCCTTTCGGCGACGTGGTGCTCAAAGAGGTGGCCGGGGTCGCGCGCCGCGCCTTACGAGATGTCGACGTGCTCGCGCGGTACGGCGGTGAAGAGCTGGTCGCGCTGCTCCCCGAGACCTCGCCCGAGGAGGCCTGGCGCGCGGCCGAGCGGGTGCGCATGGGCGTCGAGGCGATGCGGTTGACCGCCCAGACAGAGCGCGGACCGGAGACGGTCAAGTGTACGGCGTCGATCGGCGTGGCCACCTTTCCGAGCGACTCCTCGGATTCTGCCGAGAGCCTCGTGTCGGCCGCTGACCAGTGTCTTTACGTAGCCAAAGAAAACGGTCGCAATCAGGTGCGCCAGGCGAGCTGAATCTCGCTATGAAGACAGTCGATGGTGATGCGCCTCATTGCAGTCGTCTTGCTGGTGACCGTGGCGGCTGGGTGCCGTCGTGAGCCCGCCAACTCGCCCGAGGCCGCGTACCGCGCGTTCATCGAGGCCGTGCAGAAGGGCAACACGCGCAAGGCGTGGCAATCGCTCTCGGCCTCGACCCGGCAGAAGGTCGAAGAACGCAGCAAGGCGATCTCCGAAGCGTCGAAGGGCGTGGTGCGCGATGAGCCCGAGCTGCTGCTCTTCCAGGGAACCCGGCCCGGCCCGTTGGGGGAGGTCACCCAGGTGAAGGCCGACGACACTTCGGCGCTCTTGAAGGTGGCGAGCGCGGCGGGCCCCCGTGAGGTGAAGCTGGTGAAGGATTCCGGGAAGTGGCTCATCGATCTCTCGGACACGATCCCCCAACCAACGGAACGACGTGAAACGCCGTGACTGACCGAACCAAGAAGCCGCCTGCCCCTCTCGTGCAGGTGATCCGCAAGCCCGCTGGTGGTCCGGTCACTCCGACGCCGTCCGTGGTTCGTCCTTCCGTCGTGGTGGCGCCGACCGTGGTCTCGCCTTCGACGGTCACCCGGCCGGTGCTCAGCAGACCGTCTTCACCGCGCCCGCCTTCGAGCAGCGCGCCGCGCCCCGCCGGTGGCAAGCCGCCGTTCCGGGGTCCTCCGCGGCCCTCCACGCCTCGCCCTCCGCCGACCGCGGAAGGCATCGCAGCGTTGGCGAAGAAGGAACGTGTTCCCAACCGCATCGCCAAGGGCGAGCTCGATGGGAAAATGAAGTGCCGCATCTGGAAGAAGCTGCACGCCGAAGAGGCGAAGCGCTTCGACCAGGCGTGGACACTGCTGGAAGCGACGCCCGGTCTCGATCTGGCCGACGCGTTCGGCATCGTGCAGAGCGGCATGTCGGTCGAAGAGTTCAAGGCCCGGCGCGCGCGCGCGAAACGTCGTGAAGCGATCAAGGAGGCCCGCTCCACCGTGGCCGCCGAGACCATCGACGACTTCATCAACGCGCGCATCGCCGACAAGAGCGAGCTGGCCCTCGTGATGGGCGAGCGCACGGTGCTCGACGTGTTG
>JANODF010000229.1:0-4242 GCA_031412555.1 Archangium sp.
CGAAAGGGTGCCTATGTCGAAGCGATTCATGAGTGCGCTGCTGGTGTTGTCGTCGGTGGCGTTTGCGGCGAACGAGCCTGCAGTCGACGCCTTTCTTTCGCGACGTGAAGTGAAGCCGCTGGTGGATCCGCGAGGCCTCACCTCGGCGGGGCGCGCGGCGTTCAACTCCGGGTTCGTTTCTTCGACCGAGCCCCGCTACGGCGTGCCCACCTTCTTCTGGGCCGCTCCTCAGCCCGGCGAGCGCAGCTACCGCGACATGGGTCTTTCGCCTTCTCAGGCGGCGCGGCGCTACCTGCTCACCTACGCCGAGCTCTACCGCGGCGAGAGCTCGCGTTGGGCCGAGGCGCAGATCTCTTCGGTGCACGACCTGCACGACGGCGGCGCGGTGATCGTCACCTTCCAGCAGCGCATCGGCGGCGTGCGCGTGTTCCGCGACGAGCTCAAGGTGATCATGACCTCGAAGCTCGGCCTGGTGGCGCTCTCGGGCTACTTGACCCCTGAGACCCGCAAGCTCGGTGAGTTCTCGCTGGCCTCCGAGTCGGCGATCTCGTCGGCGTACCAGAACCTGATCGGCCGTTCGTTGAGCGGCACCGAGCTGACCCACCTGGGCGTCTTCGAAGGTGGTTACGAGCACTGGCGCCTTGCCAGCAGCGAGACCCCGGTGCGCGCGCGGCCGGTGTACTTCCCGTTGCCTGACGGCGTGGTGCCCGGCTTCTACGTGGAGCTCCACGTGCCGACCTCGGAGCAGGGCTTCGCGTACTTCTCGTTCGTGGTCTCGGCGGTCGACGGCTCGGTGCTGTACCGCAAGAACCTCACCGCGGCCGACGCGTACACCTACAAGGTCTGGGCTGATTCGACCGCGCCCTTCCTTCCGTTCGACGGCCCGCAGGGGCTCGACGCGACGCCGCACCCCACCGGCACGCCCAGCAACTTCAACCCCGGCACCGCCACCCAGAACCTGGTGACCCTGGAGCACGCGGGCCTGTCGACGCTCGACCCGTGGCTCGCGCCCGGAGCGACGCAGACCAGCGGCAACAACGTGCGCGCCTACGCCGACATCGTGCGCAGCAACGGCTTCACCGCCGGCATGGATCCCATCGGCACGACGACGACCCTCAACACCTTCGACTACACCTACGACTTCAACCTCTCGCCGACCGCCAACACCTCGCAGCGCCAGGCGGCGATCACGATGTTGTTCTACGACAACAACCTGTTCCACGACTGGTACTACGACGACGGCTTCAACGAGGCCGCGGGCAACGCGCAGGCGAGTAATCGCGGCCGCGGTGGCCTGGGCAACGACGTGATGCTCACCGAAGCGCAAGACTACTCGGGCACCAGCAACGCCAACATGTCGACGCCTTCTGACGGCGCCAGCCCGCGCATGCAGATGTACCTGTTCACGGGTGACGACGCGGCTTCGGTGGTGGCGAACACCGCCACGCCGCAGCCTTTCAACACGCTGGGCGCCGACTACGGCGCGCAGGTGTTCAACGTCACCGCGCCGCTGCTGCTGGCCAACGACGGCAGCACCACGCCGACTGGCATGGCCACCACGGGCACCACCACCGATGCTTGCCAGACGCTGCCGGCGGGTTTCGCGACGGGCAAGATTCTGCTGGTCGATCGCGGCGGCGGCTGCACCTTCGTGAGCAAGGCCGAGAAGGCCCAGGCGGCCGGTGCGCTCGGGGTGATCATCGCCAACAACATGCAGGGCGGGCCGGTGGCGCTGACCGACAGCAGCCCTGGCACCACCATCCCCGTGATGTCGGTCTCGCAGATGTCGGGCACCGCGCTCAAAAGCATCATCACCAGCGGCACAAACGCGACGACGGTCACCTTGACCCGCACCGCGGCCAGCGATCGTGACGGCACGCTCGACAACGGCGTGGTCGCCCACGAGTGGGGCCACTACATCTCGAACCGTCTGATCGGCGACGGCAACGGCATCTCGAACCTGCAGGCCGTGGGCATGGGCGAAGGCTGGGCCGACTTTCACGCCGGCCTGATGATGGCCCGCGAATCGGATGCGCTGGTCGCCTCGAACGCGAACTGGAACGGCGCCTTCGGGCTGGCCGGTTGGGCCGGCTTCACCACCGACAGCAACGCCTACTACTTCGGCTTCCGGCGCTACCCGCTCTCGGCCGACTTCGCGAAGAACCCGCTGACCTTCAAACACATCGCCGACGGCACGCGGTTGCCCACCACTGCGCCGGTGGCGTTCGGTGCGTCGGGCGCCGACAACTCCGAGGTGCACAACACCGGCGAGGTGTGGGCTGCGATGTTGTGGGAGTGCTACGTGGCGCTGCTGCGCGACTCGCGCCGCACCTTCAGCGAGAGCCAGGCGTTGATGAAGCGGTACCTTGTGGGCGCGTACAAGGCCACGGCGTTGATGCCCACCTTCGTCGACGCGCGTGACGCGGTGCTGGCGATGGCCGTGGCCACCGACGCCACCGACTTCGCGAACCTCTGGGCTGCTTTCGCCCGCCGCGGCATGGGCATGGGCGCGGTCGCTCCCGATCGTGACTCGCAGACCAACTCGCCGGTGACCGAGAGCTTCACGGTCGGCAACGCGGTCACCGTCACCGAGGTCAGCCTCAACGACGCCACCATGAACTGCGACAACGACGGCAACCTCGACGCGAACGAGACCGGCGTGCTCACCATTCGCCTGCGCAACACGGGCGTCGGTACGCTCAGCGCGGCCAACGTGGCGGTGACCTCGGCGACGCCGGGCGTGACCTTCCCCCAGGGGGCCAGCGCGGTGATGCAGAGCACGGCGCCGTTCGGCGTGGCGACGGTCACCTTCGCGGTGGCGCTGGGCGACGTGGCCGGCTCGCAGGGCGGCATGTTCAGCATCGTCATCAGCGATCCGTCGCTGGCGATGGGGCCCATCACGCACCAGGCGATGTTCCGCCTGAACTTCGACATGGTGCCCAACAGCAGCCGCCTCGACGACGTGGAGTCGCCGATGAGCAACTGGACGTCGTCGTCTGACCCGAACGGCAACACGGGCAGCAACTTCCGCATCTTCCAGTCGACGGCCACGCAGCACTACTGGTTCGGGCCGAACCCGGCTTCGCCTGCCGACACCTTCCTCACCTCGCCCCCGCTCAACGTGGGCACGGGGCCGGCGGCGATCAGCTTCAAGCACCGCTTCGACTTCGAGCGGAACTCCACCGAGTTCTTCGACGGCGCGGTGATCGAGGTGAGCACCAACGGCACCACCTGGACCGACCTGGGCCCCTCGTCCACCCCGGGCTACACTGGCACGCTGACCACCTCGCAGAACCAGAGCGCCAACCCGCTCTCGGGCCAGCGCGCCTTCGTGGGCAAGAGCGCCAACTACCCCACCTTCAACACCGAGACGGTCGACCTGGGCACGCGCTTCGCGAACCAGACCATCGTGATCCGCTTCCGCATCGGGGCTGACGACGCGGCCGCCGCCAAGGGCTGGGAGATCGACGACGTGTTGATCACCGGCATCGACAACAAGCCGTTCACCAGCGTCACTTCGGATCCCAACACCTGCACCAACGGCGCTCCGGTGGCGACCATCGGGCCGAACGTCGAGGTCAACGAGCGTGAGTCGATCACCCTGGTCGGCAGCGGCACGGATCCCGACGGTGACACCCTCACCGTCAACTGGACGCAGCTGACCGGGCCCACCGTGACCATCGCGGGCAGCACCTTCACGGCGCCCAACGTGGACGCCGATACGCTGCTCACCCTGCAGTTCACGGTGAGTGACGGCCGCGCGGTGACCATGCCGCTCGAGCAGACGGTGCTGGTGAAGAACGTCAACCGGCGCCCGATCGCCACGGTGCCGGCCACCATGGAAGTGAACCTGGGCGACCTGGTGACGGTGCTCGGCTCAGGCTCGGATGAAGATGGTGAGCCGCTCACGTTCGAGTGGAGCCAGGTGAGCGGGCCTGAAGTGATGCTCTCGGGCGCGACCACGGATGACGTGCGGTTCCAGGCTCCGGCCATCACCACGGCGAGTGAAGTGGTGCGGCTGCAGCTGGTGGTGCGCGATCTGACCGAGGCGTCTGACCCGGCGTTCGTCGACGTGGTGGTGAAGAACGCCAACCCGGTCATCGAGGAGCCCAAGCCCAAGGGGTGTGGTTGCACCACCGGCTTCGAGTTGATTCCGCTGGCGATGCTCGGGTTGTTGTTCAGGTCTCGGCGGAAGGGCAAGTAAGGCCCCTCACCCCGACCCTCTCCCCGCTCGCGGGGAGA
>JANODF010000230.1:0-1879 GCA_031412555.1 Archangium sp.
GTGAACCGCGCCGGCGCCGGTGGCCAGCTTGGGTTTGAGGCGATCTTCAACGCGGCGCCAGATGGCTACACGCTAGGTTCCGTCGCCGTGCCAGCCATCAATACCTTTCCGTTGGAGCGTCCCGTGCGCTACCGGCCGCTAGATTTCACCTTCATTGCCAACGTCGTCGATGACCCAAACACGATCTATGTCACCACGAGCTCGCCGCTGCGGACGCTGCAGGATCTGTTGCAGGCAGCGCGTCAGCGACCGGGGCAGATGAACTATGGCACCACCGGCGTGGGGTCAGACGACCACCTCTTGATGTTGACGCTTGAGGGCATGGCCGCACTGCAGCCGATGACACATGTGCCATTCGCCGGTGCCGCACCGCTGCTGGCGCAGGTTCTGGGCGGTCACATTGAGCTTGGTGTTGGGAACATGGCAGAGATCTTGGCCGCGATGCGCGACGGGCGGGTGCGTGCGCTCGGCCAAGCCGCCGCGCAGCGCTGGGATGCGGCGCTTGATGTACCCACTTTCCGCGAGCAAGGGTTCGACATCGTCGCTGGCTCCTCGCGTGGCATCGTTGGCCCGCCGGGGCTACCGGATGCGATCCGCGTTTCATTGGAGCAGGCCTTTGAAGCGGTGCTAACGGATCCCGGCTTCCTGCGCGATGCCGAGCGCGTGTCACTGCCGCTGCGTCCGCTGCTTGGGTCAAATTTCCGGCACATGGTGGAGCAGACCGACCGCACCGTGCAGGCCTTGTGGCGACAGCGGCCGTGGAGCCGCTGACCTGCTACAGCTCCTCTGGCTGGCGGTGCCTCCTCGCCAACAGCAACCCATCCATGTGCCCTCAGGCATCTCATATTTGGCAGTCTTCACCACCACCAGTTCAGCTCGGCCTCTTAGCAATCGGTGGCAGCCCCGACAGCTCCGCCACCAGTAATCCCAGCGCCGCTGAATCAAGTTCGCCGCGCCCAGAGTTCACAAGTGCCTCCATCATCTGCGCCGTCGTTGCCGTCACGGGTGCGAAGACGCCGTGATCCCGCACGGCCGAGGCCGCTAAGCGCAGGTCCTTTCGCATCAGCTCGGCCCGGAATCCCGGCTCCACCTTGCCCTCGATCATGCGCCGGGCGTGGTTTTCCATTGCGAAGGAACGGGCCGAGCCGCCGAGAAGGGCTTGTCGCATAGTCTCGGAATCCAGGCCGGCCTTTCGGCCAAGTGCGAGCGCTTCTGAGATCGCGAGGACAGTCGCGGCAATGATGAGCTGGTTGGCGGATTTGCAGACCTGTCCGGCGCCTGATGGGCCGAGATGGGTAAGCGTCTTGCCCACCG
Source organism: Archangium sp. (assembly GCA_031412555.1). Classification (GTDB taxonomy): domain Bacteria; phylum Myxococcota; class Myxococcia; order Myxococcales; family Myxococcaceae; genus Archangium_A. The sequence continues at coordinate 1,315 of JANODF010000230.1, forward strand.
CTTCCAATACGGGACGGACGGCAGAGAAGGCATCGGCGTTGCCACCGATCATGAGGGTGAGCGTTCCGTCCCGTGCACCGCCGGGCCCGCCACTGACGGGACTGTCGAGGAGGTGCGCGCCCCTCATCGCGAGCAGACGTCGCGCGAAATCCGCCGTGGGGACAGCAGCGATGGTGCTGAAGTCCACAACGATCGCGCCGTGTGGCACGCTCGACGCGATGCCCTTCGGCCCGAAAAGCACGGCCTCTACGTCCGGCGTGTCGGGAAGGCAGATACAAACGACAGCGGCGTGGGTCACTGCTTCGGCGGGCGTATCGGCCCAGCGTGCGCCCTCCTCCTCCAGCGCGGCGGCCTTCCCCCGGCTGCGGTTGTGGACTGTCAGCGTGAAGCCGGCTTTGGCGACGTTGGCCGCCATGGCGGACCCCATGACGCCGAGGCCCAAGAAGGCGACGTGCGCGGGCGGGGCGATCGGTTCCATGCTCAACGTGGGCCGAGCGCGGCACGGATGGAGTCGAGCAGCGCATCCATGTCGCGCTGGAAGCCTGGGCCGTCCGCGTAGCCGTCG
>JANODF010000231.1:0-5929 GCA_031412555.1 Archangium sp.
TTGACTGGCGATTGACTTCCAAACCATTGCTGATTCGGTTGTCCGCTAGCGTCCTGTCGGTGTGTGTTCCGACAGAACTTATATTTGTTGCACTGCGTATACTCGCAGTACTTCTTGGGCTTGCTATCCGGTTTTCAAAGAGCGACCTGCGTTGCGATTCGTTTGCGGCGGTGTTGTTCGCCGCCGAGGCCTTCTACATGTTCCTCTCTCCGCTCTGCAACTTCTTTGTGAAGTGGATCGCACACTTTTTTCGAAACCCGGCCGATCAGGCTGGCGCGCTCCCTCCAGAGTCGCGATCCACTCACCCCGGCTACTTCTTCAAGTACGGGCAGTCATTGGTGGTCATGCACGCATCCATCGAGATGCGCGTGCCCCCGCTGCCCAGGTAGTCGGAGAACAGGTTGATCACGTAGGTGCCGAGATCGAACGGCGCATCGGGCTTGGGCACCGGCAAGCTGTGTTCACCCTTGGGGTTCATCATGGGGAACAGCGCACCGACCCTGCCTGCGCTGTCCTTGCTCGCGCGGATCAGACGCATGGGAGGCGCGAGGCGCGGCGCTCCGAAGCCGTCGTCTGCGTTCGAGACCGCCTGCAACACGTCGACATCCATCAACACGTTGCCGTTCGCCCCGGAGTAGCGGCCGGTGCGCTCGACGCCTTCCACGAAGCCGACGTCGATCAGCTGCTGCATCTGCGTCTTGCCGTAGCGCGGGTCGATGTTCTCCGAGTCGACGAAGCCGGCCGCCCGCATCAACGCCGTCGCGGTGGCCACCGGCACGCCGGGATCTCCCGTCATGGGCAGCAGCAGCGCTCGCGTCGCCACGGTCTTGCCATCTCCGTACGAGAAGGTGCGGTCGCCCTCCCAGAACGGAGCGAAGTTCGCCGGGTCAGCGGGCTCGAGGGCGATCTGCGCGAGCGAGAACAACCGCCGGAGCTCGGGGCTGCCCCGGCGCAGACCAAAACCATCCGCCAACGCAGACAGCGGAGCGCCCGCTTCATACGAGCGCCCCTGGAACTCGAAGGCCTTGGCAAACTGCTCGATCACCAGCGAGGGAGTGAAGCCCGTGGGGTCGCAGCCTTCACGCAGCTTGCTGGGCAGCTCCTCCGCATAGAGCTCGAAGCGCAGAGGATCTCCGCTGTCCGACGAGACCGCCATGCGCAGGTGCCCATTGGGCTGCACGCGGCCACAGCGCCACTCCTTCGTCTTCAGATTGCGGATGAGCGCGATGCTCCCGGGCAAGAGCGGCGCCGGGAGCACGGCCACCTCACGCTCGGTCTTCTTCACCACGTCGGGCACCATCTGGAACAAGGCGGGCACACCTTGCTCGTTGGGGTGCACCAGCATCAGCGGCCCCAGCATGCGCAGCACCAGCGGGTTCTGCACCTGGCCGAGGTCCGAACGCGTGCCAATCTCCGACAGGTAGCCGCCGGGAAGAATCGGAGCGATCGCGTCGATCTCGGGCTCGATGCCACCCATCAGGCTGGCGAGGATGCCGCCCAGCGAAGCTCCGGCCACGTAGATGGGCACGTTCGGCCCACCGAGGTCGACCACGCCGTCCCCATCGAAGTCGCCCGCGAGATCGTTCTCTCCGTCGCGGTTCACGTCGAAGGCCCAGCGCCGCTGCCCATCGAACGAACGCAGCACGCGCACCATCTGCATCAGATCGACGGCCGTCTGCCTCACCGTGTCGCGGGTGTGCGTGACGTAGCCGGTGAAGTAGTCGGCGCCCGAGTCGATCAGCCCATCGCCGTTCTGATCGATGCCCCGGCCATCACTCACCATCGCCTGCGCGAGCGGGTCGATGCCGTACCGCTGGGTGAGGCCCGTGACGAGCTCACGATCGACCGCGTTGAGGCTCAGCCCGTGGCTCACCGCGTCCATACCGATGGTCGCGATACCCGAGCGCGCCAGCGGGCCCATCACCAGCAGCGCGTCGAGCTTCGAGCCGCTGTGGCCGTGCATGAAGATCGCAACGGGGGCCGGGCCCGTGCGCGTCTTGGGCACCGACATCAAGAAGTTGATCGTCTCCGCCCGGTGGAAGGTCTCCTTGCGGCCGACATCGATGTCCATCACCTGGTCGTAGAGCGGCAGCAACTTCATGTTCGCGTCGCGGCGGGGAAAGAACTGCGGCGAGACGAAAGAAGCGGTCGCGTAGAAGTCGACCTCCGACAGCCAACTGTTGAGCAGCGCGGTGGTGCCCGGTGACTGCGCGCCCGCGAAGATGTCGAGCAGCTGCGCGCCGAACTGGAGGAACTGTTCTCCCGGCACCGCCTTGGTGTTGCGATTGGTGGGCGTGATGCGGCGCCCATCGGGGATCGAGGTGAGGTCGACCGGGTATTCCTTCTCGAGGAACGCCAGCGGGCCCCTGCCGTAGAGGCCGTCACGGAAGGCACGGTAGTCGACGGTGATCGACTGCGTGGTGAACGACCAGGTGAAGGCCACGTCGGTCATCGCCAGGTTGCTCTGGGTGAGACACTCGGTGAGCGGCTGCAACGCGGGCGTCTGCGCGAGGTGGTTGATGTTCACGAAGGGCGAACGCACCTGCTGGCCGTCTTTGCCGACGAGGCGCGTGGTGAGCACGACCGCGTAGGTGGTCGCTTCACGCATCGGGTAGAGCGGGCGCGCGATGAGGGTGTTGGTCTCCTTCTCGTAGAAGCCGATCACGTCGAAGGGGCCGTTCTTCCCGTCGAGCGTGTTGGGGTGATCGAGCACCCCGTCCATGTCGGTGTCTTCGCCGGGGTCCATCACGCCGTCGCCGTCGAGGTCTTCTTCTTCCTGCTCGAAGGCCAGCGTCTCGAGGCTCTGGTGCGGCTCGTCGGGGTAGTACTCGCGCTGGTCGAGAATGGTGGGGAAGTGGCCCTGGCCGAGATCGAGCGGCACCGGCTTGCAAAAGTCGGGAGAGCCGCGCGTCACGTCGAACACGTAGAGCGCGTCGTCACCGAAGTCGGCCGGGCGTTGATGGCGGGCCAGGATGTTCTCGAGATCGAGCGGCGCGTCGAAGGAGACGGTGATGGGCGCGAGCGTGCCCCAACCCGACATCTGGTCGAGACCCGCGCGGGTGCGTTTCTCCCACTGCGTCGGCGCGGCTTCGATGGAGGCGTTGATGCGGTGAAGCGTGGGCGAGGTCGCGTCGAAGCGGCTGGCGAAGTCGTTGGGGAGCGGGATCTCCGGCAGCGGTTTGGCCAACACGTCGAAGTTCACGCGTGGGCCATCACCTTCGGCCGCCAGCCCCAGCCCCTGCGGAACCGGCGGCGTGCACGCACTCAGACAGGCCAGCAACAGCAGGGGGAAGACGCGCATGGGAAGGCGTCTACCGGAGCCCAGCGCCACGCCACAACCGGTGCACCGAATATCTTTGCGCTATACGCGCAGCCATGACCCTCGCCCTGGTGCTCATCGCGTTCGGCGCTGTCGCAGAAGAGACGCCCGCTGCCGTCGAGCCGGTCAGGCCTTCGGTCGAACAGAAGAAGACCCTGGGCCTCACCGCGGGTGCGTTCGAGGTGAAGGTCGCCGCGAACCTTCGCCTGGCGCAGACGATGAGCAGCACCATCGTGCTCGACGATCTCGGCACCTCGGAGCAGCCCACGCCCTTCGAGATGCGCGTTCGCCTCGGGCCCGAGATCAAGTTCCACGACTTCAGTCTGATCTCCGAGTTCGACGTCGCCACCGGGGCGGTCTTCGGCACGCCCGACTCGACGGTGGTGGCGGCCCGGGTGCCCACCCCGAACTTCAGCCCGGCCGAGCTGCGGCAGCTCTACCTGCAGTACCGCTGGACCACCGGCGCCGCGCGGCTCGGGGTGCAGACCTCGAACTTCGGCCTGGGCATGCTGGCCAACGCGGGCGCCCGAGACGGTGAGGCCGGCGACTTCGGCATTCAGCACGGCGGCGCCGTGGTGGCGCGCGCGGCCGTGCTGGGGCGTCCGCTCTTTTCACTGGGGGGCGCGTGGCAGGCGGTCGAGCCCATCGCTGCGTTCGATCTGGTGGTGCGCGACGCGACGGCCAACCTGCTCGAGGGCGACCGCGCGCTGCAGGGCATTCTCGGTCTGCGCTTCAACGTCGATGACGATCACCAGGTCGGGCTCACCGCCATCTATCGCAGCCAGCGGCGCGAGGGCGGTGCGCCCGGTGAACGCAGCACCGACGCGTTCGTGGCCGACCTCTTCGCGCGGTGGACCGTGATGAAGACCGCCGATTCTTCGCTCACGCTTTCGGGTGAGCTGGCGGCGATCACCGGCACCACCACGCAGTCGCGCAGTGACACCGCTGAGGTGCTCGACGTGCGGCAGCTCGGCGTGGTGGCGAAGGTGAACTACAAGAAGGGCCGCTTCGGAATTCTGTTCGACGGCGGTTTCGCGTCGGGTGATCAGAACCCCTACGACACCACCCTGAGCAACTTTCGCTTCGACTCGAACTACAAGGTCGGGCTCATTCTGTTCGACCAAGTGCTCGGCTATCAGAGCGCGCGCAGCGGCTGGCGCGGGGCCGACCCTTCGCTGGCCGGAGTGGCGCCCGAAGGCATCGACCTGCTCCCCAGCGCGGGTGCGGTCACTGGCGCCTGGTATCTCTTTCCCCGAGCGAAATACGGCTTCGCGGATTGGATCGATGTCTACGGCGGCCCTCTGTTCGCGTTCACCAGCGCGGCGCTCACCGATCCATTCAACACGCGCCTCAACGGTGGCACTCCGGTGAACTACCTGGGCGGAACGCCGGGCAACTACCTGGGCACCGAGCTGGATCTCGGCGTGTCCGTGCACGCTTCGCCCACGCCGTACCTGAACGTCAGCGCGACCCTCGAGGGGGGGGTGTTGTTGCCGGGTGATGCCTTTCGCACCGCGTCGGGATCGAACATGGGCGCCGTCGGTGTGGGCCGCCTCCGCCTCAGCGCGTCGCTCTGAAAACAACCGGCTTGAGCCGAGTGGCCAGCGCGCGTTTGCGCGATCTTCTCGCTCGACGCAGGCGCTGCGCCGACGTGCGATTCGTTACGAGCTGATCCACCCGCTTGCGGTGGATCACCTTATGCGTGCACTTTTGCGTGGAGGTCCCCACGTCATGACCATCGTCTGCGCGACCCATTTCACTCCCTCGTCAGCCAACGCTGTCGCGGTCGCCGCCCTGCTCGCACGGCAGAGCAGTGAACGTCTGTGGTTGACCAGTGTCGTTCCCCATTCCCGAATCCGCCCGGCCCGCAAGGAGGACCGGGAGGCCGGCCAGGCGCTGCAAGGTGCCGCAGACCTCCTGCGAAAGCAGGGCGTGGAGGTCGAGACCACGCTGCTGCGCGGCGCGACGGATCGCTCCGTGGCGAAGCAGTGTGACGACGTTCAGGCCGAGCTGCTGGTCGTCGGCGACACCCACCGCAAGAAGACCCGGTACCTGAACACCTCAGCGGATCGTTTCGCCTCTGAAGCGCACGTGCCCCTGTTGGTGGTGCGCAACCCCGAGCCCTTCGAGGCCTGGTCAAAGGGCCTGCGCGCGTTGAAGGTGTTCCTCGCAGTCGACCAGTCGGGCAGCGCCGCAGGAGCGCCGCAGTGGCTCACCAAGATCGCCCGCTCCGGGCCGCTCGAGGTGACCGTCTACGCGTGGGGTCCGATGAAGACCCGGCTCGATGGGCTGCCTGCCAACGCCACCTTCCAGGTCAACGCGCGGCAAGGGCGTTTCCCCACCGGAGCGTCGGTGCTCGCGCTCGCTGCCACCGAGAATGCCGACGTGGTGCTGCTCGGTGCGAAAGCGCAGCGCGGGCCGTTGGGCCGGCGAACGTCGGTGGCGCACGAGGTGTTGGTCGATGCGCCGATCTCCGTCGCGCTGCTGCCTGAGGCAGAAGAGCTCACCACCACCATGCCCCTGTTCGTGCATCAGCGCCGAGGGGCGTTGAGCATTGGAGCGGTGGCGCTGGTGTTGGCGGGCGCGCTGGCGACGACCGGTCTGCTGCTG
>JANODF010000232.1:0-4168 GCA_031412555.1 Archangium sp.
GTCGAACACCGGCCGGCCGAGTGAACGGCGCAGCGCCTGCTCTTCCATCAGCCGCTTTCGCTGCTCGATGGGATCGATGAGCTCCGAGAAGCCGTTCGCCAGCTCGACGCCGTTTGCGTACAGCTCGACGCGTTCAGCGACTCGTGGGTCGCCCGGCTTGAGCCTGGAGAGCGAGGCCATCGACGCGGGGTACTCGATGAGGAAGGTGGGCCGGCCGTGGCCCAGCTTGCGCTCCACCCGCTCGAGGAAGATGTGGAAGAAGACGTCGTCGAAGTCGGTCGAGTCTCCGGTGTGCACTCCGATTTCTTTGGCGGCTCGTTTGAGGGAGGCGCCATCAGCATGGGCGAAGAGATCGATTCCCGTGTGGCGCAGGACGGCGTCTCGCACGGTGAGGCGCTCGTACGGGCGGGATGAGAAGATTGGGCCCTCACCCCGACCCTCTCCCGAAGGGAGAGGGAGTTCCAAAGAGGAGAGCGCTTGCTCCAGGTCGTCCATGATCGCGTGGTAGTCGGCGTGCGGCCGGTAGAACTCCAGCATCGTGAACTCGGGGTTGTGCGTGCCTGAGACTTCCCCGTTCCGGTACGTCTTGCAGATCTGAAACAGCGGCGGGCTGCCATCTGCGAGCAAACGCTTCATCGCGTACTCAGGGCTGGTGTGGAGCCACAGTGACTTGCGAGCGCCCACGCCCGTCTGCGGAATGAACGGCGCCTCGAACGGATCGATGTGCGGCTCGAGCCCTGGCGTGGGCACCAGCGTCGGCGTCTCCACCTCGAGGTACCCCGCGGCCCCGAACCAGGCGCGAAGGGCCGCGTACATCTGCATGCGCGCCCGCGCCGCTCGCCACTGTGCTTCGGAGGCCACTCAGCCGCCCCGCTTCTTGAACATGCCCCAGCCCGTCATGTGCATCACCGGCTCGCCGTTCTGATTGAACAGCTCCCACTTCGAGAGCACCGAACCCTGCTCGGGTTTGCTGCGCGAGGGCCGCTGCTCGATCACCGTCATCTTCAACTTCAACGTGTCGTTGACGAAGACCGGTTTGGTCCACCGCAGCTCGTCGATGCCCGGGCTTCCCAGACTCGCCGCGTCGAGCAGGTAGGCATCGCAGATGATCCGCATGCACACCGAGGCCGTGTGCCACCCGCTCGCGCAGAGCGCCCCGAAGTTCGAGTCTTTCGCGGCCTCCGGGTCGGTGTGGAAGTACTGGGGGTCGAACTTCTTCGCGAAGTCGATGATTTCGGCTTCCGTGAGGGTGGGGCCGTCGGCCTCCAACACGAAGCCGGGCGTGAGATCTTCGAAGTACCAACGGGGCATGGCCGAGTCTCTTCCCACGACTCCCCGATTGAAGGAAATGGGCGAACGCAGCTGGGGGGTTAAGGTCTGCACGATGAATTCGCTGCGCATTTTCGGACTGCTGTTGGTCCTCGCCGGGTGCCCGAAAAATGCGCCCACCGCCGACGTCTCTGCCGCCCCGCCCGATGCCGGGGTGACGGAAGCCGATCTGCTCGGCACCAGGGCCGACGCGCTGGAGAAAGAAGCCGCTCAGGTGGTGCGCTCCATCGACGATGCGCTCTGGCGCCACTGGACCACCGGTGCGCCGCTCAATCTGGCCGCGCTCACCCAGGGCCACGAGGCGCTCTTCTCGAAGCAGTCGCTCGCCACGTTGCGCCGCGCGCGCGAGCTGAGGCCGGCAGATGCCCGGAAGCTGGGCAACCTCGAGCGTTGGCTCGGCGGAGAGCTGCTCGCCCGGGGCGTGGCGGCGGAGTCAGAAGTGCTCGCCAATCTGGAGGCCAGCACCACCTTCACCGTCGACGGCAAGGAGCTGCCCTGGCGCGATTTGAACAAGCTGCTGCTGAACGAGAGGAGCGCGGTCAAACGCCGTGCCTTGTGGAACGGCTCTCACGCGGCCGCGCTGCGCATCGAGGCGGCCATCGTGCGCCGCGACGAGAAGGTGAAAGAGGTGCTCACGGCCCTCGAGCTCCCCGCCCCGCTCGACTTCGCGGCCGATACCCGCGGGCTCGATCTCGACGCGCTGCAGAAATCGGCCGAAGAGGTGCTCACCAGCACCGACGCGGAGTGGACCTCGACGCTGCAAGCCCTCAGTGACGCGACCGTGAAGTTGCCGGTGAGCGCGTTGACCCGAGGTGAGCTCCCCCGACTGCTCAAAGCGCCCGACGTGGTCGACGCCGAGTTTCCCAGGGGCAAGGTGGCTGCGCGCGCCGTGCAGACGCTGGGCACGCTCGGGGTCTACGGCAAGCCGGGCCTCACCCTCGATCTGGCGGAGGCCGCGAAGAAGAACCCGCTCCCGCTCACGGTGGCGCCGGGCCCCAACGACGTGCGCGTCAGCGTGAAGCCCGTGGGTGGCCTGCGCGATCAGGAATCGGTGCTGGGCGAGCTCGGCGCCGCCTTGAGCCTGCATGCGGAACGCTCGGGCTCGTTCGCGCTCGACCGCCTGGGAAACCCCAAAGAGGCGCTGCGCAGCAGTGAGCTGTTCGCCTCGTTGGTGACGGAAGACGCGTGGCTGCTGGCGAATGAAGTGAACAACCGGCCGCAGGTGATCGCCGCTGCGAAGGCGCAACGCCTGTTCCTGGTGCGGCGGGCTGCGGGCGTGGTGCTGGCCAAGCTGCAGACGCAGACGCTCGCTGACGAGGCGGCCGCACGCGCGAAGTACGTGAGCATCATGAGCCGCGCAATGGGCCTCACCCTGGCGGCCGCTGAAGGCGCGCGCTGGCGTGTCGAGACGGATGACTTCTTGAGATCGGCCACTGCGCTCGAGGCGCTGTTGGGCGCCGAGTCGTGGCGGGCAAAGCTCGGTGAGGGGTGGTGGCTCAAGCCGCTCACACCCCTCTCCGTGACAGCTCCTTAGAGCTGCTTCATCAGGTCGGCCTTCTTGCCGGCGAACTCATCTTCCGAGATGAGCCCGGCGTTCTTCAGCTCGGAGAGCTCCTTGAGGCGATCCATCACGGAGCGCGCCGCAGGAGCCGAGTTCGCCGCGGCCGCCTGCGCCTGCGCTTGCTGGTTCTGGGCCTGGTTGTTCTGCGCCTGGTTCTGGTTCATGAACATCTGGGCCATGCCGAAGCCCATGCCCATGCCCATGCCGCCGAGCGCCTGACCCGAGCCGCCGCCGCCTTCGCCGCCGCCCTTCGACATGCCTTCCGCGGCGCCGAGCATCGCCTGCCCCTGCGCGTACTGCTGGAAGCCACCGGCGAGGCGCGAGTAGGCCACGTCCTTCGAGAGCTTCTTCAGCGTCGCCTCGTCTTCAGGCTTGATGCTGATGGTGAAGTTACCGAAGCGGATGATCGCCACGCCGTAGGTGTTGGTGTGGTTGCCCAGGCCCGCCATCACCTCGGTCTCGATCTCTTCGGTGTACGCACCCGACGTCACGTCGAGCAGCGGCCACTTCTTCTTCACCAGCAGCTCGGCGATGCGATCGCGGGTGACCTTGAGCACCTGGCTCTTGAACCAGCCGATGAACTCTTCGTTGTCAGCCTTGCGCAGGCCGACCATTCCAACGAGCAGCTGCTCGGGGTTGGTCACCTGCATGGAGAAGTCGCCGTACACCATCGTGCCGATGGCCAGGCCCGTCTCCGGGTCGCGCGTATCGCCGATGGGGCCGCCGAACTTCACCTGCGGGAACTCACGCGTGGTGACGAAGTACACCTCGGCCACGAAGAGGTTGCCGCCCGTGACCTTCTCCAGCAGCGAAGAGAGGAAGGGGATGTTGTTGGTGTCGAGGTTGTGGCGCCCCGGGCCCAGCTTGCCGGCCACCACGCCGTCTTTGACGAAGAGCGCGACCTCATCGGCCTGCACCGTCAACTGCGTCATGATCCGGATGTTGCGCTCCGGATACTTGTAGACGATCTGGTTCTTGGCATCGTCCGCGCGAGCGATGAAGTTGCGCTGCGCTTCGGACTTCAGCGAGTCGAAGATTCCCATTGTTTTCGCTTCTCCCAGGGGGACTGCGGGTAAACGTGCACGCCGAGCTACATAACGGCCAACGAGGGGCACGATTGCAGAAGCCAACCCGTTGATCCATGAACTGATTCCACAAGTGCGGAGTGGCCAATCATGAGTGATGAGCTTCACAAGCACGGCCGGTTCTTCGACGTGTGGGCCAAGTTCTACCGCGCGGGGCCGTTCGGGCTCGAGCTGAGGCGCATTCAGCGCATCG
>JANODF010000233.1:0-14825 GCA_031412555.1 Archangium sp.
GCCGACCACGCCGTCTTCACCGAGCGCGTCGATGGCCGTGACGCCTTGCAGGCGCGGCCCGTGGAAGGTGAACCCGGCGTAGAAGTCCTTGAGCGAGAGCGGCAGCGTGGGCGTCGCCGCGAAGGTCTTCACCGAAGGCACCACCGAGCTGTCCGCGCCGATGGTGACCGTGCCCTGGTACGAGAGCGCGCGGCCCTGGCTCAGGGTGACGGCGAGCGCGTTGCTCTTGCCACCACGCACGGCCTGCTTCACGGACGCCTCGAGCCAGATGGTGTCGGGCACCAGCACGGCGCGCTGCAGCTTGAAGTCGGTGACGGCGAACGGCGCGAACTGGCCCGGGTTCGTTCCACCCGCTGCTTCGATGGCCGCGGCGGCGACGTGATCGAGCGCCGAGGCGAAGGGCAACACGCGCTGACCGGCCATGGTGTGGTCGTTCAGGTAGACGTGGTTCAAGCGCGAGACCGGGAAGGTCGCGGTGTGGAGCACGGTGCGCTCCGGCACGGCGCGGCCGATGAGCACTTCGCCCGAGCCACCGTCGACTTCACGGAGGAACGCAGCGACGCCTTCGTCATCGGAAAGGAAGGTGACGCCTTCGGCCTTCAGCTCGGCCTTCTTGAACGAAGGGATCCGCTTGGCCATCTCGGAGTCTTCCCAGGGCGGGAAGTCGATCGCCACGGTGCGCTGGGCGCCACCGATGCGCGACATCATCTCGTTGGCTGCCGAGTAGTCCGTCTGCGCGGCGTTGCCGAAGCGGCCGGCCCATGAGCTGATCAACACCAGCAGCGGCAGGTCCTTGCTGGCATCGAGCAGCGCGAGCGCACCGCCGACCTTGGTCTCCAGCACGGAGTCGAGCTGCGCTGCGTCCTTCTTCTCCACCAGCGCATCGGCAAGCACGCCCGCGTTGTGGATGATCGCGTCGACCTTGCCGTACTGGGCGCGGATGGCGTCGAGAGAAGTCTTCACGCTCGCCGCGTCACGCACGTTCATGGGGAAGTAGCTGCACGCCTTCGCGCCAGCGCTCTTCACCTGAGCGACCGACTTCGAGAGCTCTTCGTTCATCGCCGAGCGGCCCGTGAGCGCGATGGTGCAGCCGTGCGCCTTCGCGAGGCCCTTGGCGAACTTGAAGCCCAGACCCCTGGCACCACCGGTGACCACCACGACTGAAGCCGCGTTGAGCGTCTTCTTCGAAGCAGCCACGGCGAGCGGGCGAACAGCAACGGCGGTGCGGCCGTTCTTGGCGAAGCCGACTTCAGCGGTGCGATCGCCCGAGACGATCTCTTCCACGATGCTGTGCGCGATCGCTTCAGCGCCCAGGGTGACGTCGACGTCGATGGCCTTCACCAGCGCGTCGGGCCACTCCAGCGCGAGCGCCTTGGTGAAGCCGAGCGCGCCGACCTGGCCGAGCGCCTCGCGCGGCGTGCCCGTCAGACCGAACTGGCCGCCGAGGCCGGTGACGGTGACGAAGAGCTCGGCCTTCTCGGCGCCGACCTTCTTCGAGAGCTCCAGCAACGAACGGGGCGCGGCGCGGTAGTCGCCGGTCGAGCCGAGGGTGGAGAGGTTGATGACGCCCGCGAAGTGGCCTTCGGTCGAGATGTCGCCGATGACCGCGGTCAGGCCGTGCGTCTTGAGTTGGGCGACGACCGCATCGGCCACGCCGTGCGTGTCCTTCGTGACCAACACCGGGCGCTCAAACGAAGTGACGGTCTCGGAGAGTGCAGCCAGGGGCGCGGCAACCACCGCAGGCGCGTAGCGATCCACCGGCAACGAAGCGGAAGGCGCATCGGCCTTCGCCGTGACGCCCGACTCGAGCGTGGTGACGATGTGCTCGATGATGGTGGCGCTGGTGGTGGTCTTGCTGAACAGCTCACGGGGCAAACCGCCCAGCGAGGGGAACGCCTTGCCCACCGACTGATCGAGCTCGACCAGCATGAGCGAGTCGAAGCCCAGCTCGTTCACCAGCGTCTGGTCGAGGCGCAGCGTCTTGACCGGGAAGGCGCTGATGCGCGCCACGGCCTCGAGCACGCTGGCCTGCACCGCGGGGCGGATGTCCTGCTTGGGCTCTTCCTTCTTCACGACAGGCGCAGGCGCGGGCGTCTGCGCACCGGTCACCTGATCAGCACCTTTGCGGCTGACCAGGTTGGAGAAGTCGGGCGGCTTGGCGACCACCGGAACCACGGCGGACTGCATCGCCGTCGCGGTGCCACCACTTGCGGTGGGCATCTGCACCTGCTGCGAGACCTGGGCGAACGCCGCCATGTCACCGCCACCGGCGAGCGCCTGGATCGCGTTGGCCTGGGCCTTGACGATCTCGGCCTGGCTTTGCAGCAACTGCATCTGCTGTTGGAACAGAGCGATCAGGTTGTCCATGGCGACGGGTCCCTTCGACAGCGGTTGAGCATTGAAAACAGGTGCGGCGCGCGGAGCAGCGGCCTTGACCAACGGAGGACGGGGTGCGCGCGGGGTGCGCTCCATCGCCCAGTACTTCTGAGTCTCGAGCGGCGTGGGAGGCAGGATGGCCAGGCGAGCGCCGTGCAGCAGCGGCTGCGCGTTCACCGGTACCCCCTTCATCCACAGCTGGCCGAGCGCGCTCAACAACATCGAGCCCGCGTCGTTGCCTTCATTGGGGCCCAGCGCGAACACGGTCGCGTTCTGCGCGACGCCACGAGCGAAAGAAAGCAGCGCTCCGCCGGCGCCGACTTGAATGAAGTGGGTCACGCCTTCATCGACGCAGGTCTGCAGCGCGTCGACGAAGTTCACCGGCGAGGTGGCGTGCTGCACCCAGATTTCCCGGGCCTCGGCCACCGAGCCGTACATGCGGCCGGTGATGCACGAGACGATGCCGGAGCGAGGCTCCTGCAGCGGCAGGCCCGTCACCACACCGCGCATCTTCACGTCCATGCCCGCCATCAACGGCGAGTGGAACGCGTGGCTCACGTCGAGGCGGGTGCTCTTGAAGCCCGCTGCGTTGAGCGCGGCCTGCACGGCTTCGATGCCCTTCGTCGTGCCGGACAACACCACCTGCGTGGGGTGGTTGTGATTGGCGATCACCACGCCGGGCACCAGGTGCGCTTGCACGCGTGAACGTTCGGCCATCACCGCCAGCATCGCGCCGGGATCGGTGAGGCCCAGCTCGTTCATCAGCTGACCGCGGCGCGCGACGAGCTTCACCGCGTCGGCGCCCGGCAACATGCCCGAGGTGGCGGCGGCCGCGAACTCACCCAGCGAGTGACCGAGGGTCAGCTCAGGCAACACGTTGCACTCACGCAGCAGCTCGCCCATCGCGATGCCGAGCGCAGCCATCGCGGGCTGGCACACGTGCGTCTGGGTGAGGTGCGCCTGCGCGGCGACCGGATCGGTGCCAGCGGGCGGGTAGAGCGCGTCGAGAATCGAGAAGCCGGCATCGGCCTTCACGGCCGCGTCGTACTGCTCGAGGCGTGAACGCAGCGAGGGGAAGCGGGCGACCAGATCCTGCAGCAGGCCGACGCGCTGAGCGCCCTGGCCGGCGAACAGGAAGGCGATCTTCCGCTGCTCGGCAGGCACCGGCGTCGAAGGCACCAGCGTGCCCGCGGCGATCTGGGTGAGCGCGTCGATCAGATCTTCCTGCGTGGTGGCGAGGAAGGCGACGCGCGTATCGAAGGCCTGGCGCGAAGCGAGCGTGCGGGCGACGTCAGCCACCGGCAACGAGTGGCGCGAAATCTCCGTGGCCAGCTCGGACGCGTGCGACTGCAGCAGCGCGTGCGTGGCCGCAGAGAGAAGGAACAGAGACGGACCGGCCGACACCGGCACCGGAGCGCGCATCGGCGCCTGCTCCAACAACACGTGCGCGTTGGTGCCGCCGAAGCCGAACGACGAGACCGCCGCGCGACGAACCGGCGCATCCCACGGGGTCGCGCTCGCCGCGATTCGGAACGGCGAGTTGGGCAGGTCGAGCTTGGGGTTGAGCTGCTCACACCCCGGCTGCGGAGGAATCACGCCGTGGTGCAGCATCAAGCAGGTCTTGATGAAGCCCGCCGCGCCCGCCGCCGACATGGTGTGCCCGATGTTCCCCTTGATGCTGCCGAGGTTGCAGTAGGGCGCCTCGAGCGCGTGACCTGCACGCTCGTTGAAGAAGTGTTTCAGCGCGCCGACTTCGGTCGCGTCGCCCACGGTGGTCGCGGTGCCGTGCGTCTCGACGTAGGTGATGCTCTCGACCGGGAAGTCAGTGTCGGCGTGCGCGCGCCACATCGCTTCGCGCTGACCTTCGGGGCGCGGGGTCATCGGGCCCTCACCGCGGCCGTCGTTGTTGCAGCCCGAGCCCTTGAGCACCGCGTACACGCGATCGCCGTCACGGATGGCGTCGTCGAGGCGCTTGAGCACCACCAGGCCCACGCCTTCGCCCATCACGAACCCATCGGCGCGCGCGTCGAACGGCCGGCACACGCCCGAAGGCGAGATGGCGCCGATGCGCGAGAAGCCGATCAGGTTGTCGGGGTTCAGGTTCAGGTACACGCCGCCGGCGATGGCCACGTTCACCTGGCGAGCGCGCAGGTTGATGGTCGCTTCGTGAATCGCCACCAGCGCCGAGCTGCACGCCGCGTCGATGGACAGCGCGGGACCGTTCAAGTCGAAGGTCTGCGCCACCGAGCAGGCGATCATGTTCAGCAGCGAGCCTGCGATGGTGAACGCGCGGGCAGGCGCCACGTCGGCCACCGAGCCCTTGAGCGCTTCGGCTTCCGCACCCGAGAGCGAGTCGCCGAACTCACCGTTGATCGACTGCTGCGCACGGTGACGCGCGGTCATCAGGTCTTTGTATTCGGAGACCGACGCGCCGATGAACACGCCGGTGCGTGAACGATCGAACGGCTTGTTCTCGTAGCCCGCATCCTGCAGCGCCTGACGGGTCGCTTCGATGACGATGCGGTGCTGCGGATCCATCACCTGCACGCGGCGGGGCGCGAGGCCGTAGTGCAGCGCCGCGAACTCGTCGACGCCGTCGATGAAGGCGCCCTTGCGCACGTAGGTCTTGTCGACCGCGCGCACGTCGTTGGGGTCGAAGAACGCGGAGTGTTTCCACCGCGAGTCATCGATGTCCTTGAACGCCACTTCGCCGGTGCTGATCAGCTGCCACAACTCAGGCAAGTCTTTCGCCTGAGGGAAGCGGCAGGCCATACCGACCACGGCGATGGCTTCACGGGGCTCGTTGTTCTTGATGGGACTCAATTGAGAACCTCCAGCACCCGCGCAGGACAGCTACGACGAACTCAGTACGTGACGTCAGTGCCGGCGGGCACCAGGCGCTTCACCACGTCGCCGAGGTCGCCCAGGGTCTGCACCTTGGCGAGGTCCTCGTCGGGCATGCGGATGTTGAGCTTCTCTTCGAAGAAGCTGACCAGCTCCATGACCGCCACGGAGTCGAGGCCGAGCTTGCTGATCACAGTTTCTTTCGTGAGGCCGTCGAGCTTCTTACCGTTCACTTCGAGGGCGGCCTGCGTGAAGAGCTGGATGATGTTGACGTTAGCCATGGTGTCCTTCGTTGTTGCGTGGGGTTGATTTGATCAGTCTCAGCCGAGAATGCGGCTGACGCGCTTCTGGGCGTACGAGCCCACCAGCTTGAACTTCGAGACCGCATCGGAGACGGAGCGGATCTCCAGGGTGTGCTCCACCACCCGCTTCGCGCGGTGCTGCGCGCGGCCGAGCAGTGACTTCGCGACGTGACGGGCGACCACCAGCTTCTCGCCGTTGCCACCCAGCGTGCGGTTGCCTTCTTTGCCGATCTCGCCCGCGAGGTACTGAAGCCGCGTCTTCGCGCGCTGCAGCTTGCCGCTCGAGGTCTTGGGCAATGAACCGACCGGCGCGATGACCACGTCCATCGGCATCAGCTGGAGGTTCTCGTTGATCTTCTGCTTGATGAGCTCGATCAGCGCCTCAGGCTCTTTGGTGCGCGACTCGACGACGATCACCAGCTCTTCGCTCTGCAGGCCGGGGCGTGACAGCGCGACGGTGGAGCCCTTCCGCACATCGGGAAGTTCGTCGACGATCCACTCCATGCGCTGGGGGTCGTAGTTGCGACCGTTGATGATGATGATGTCCTTCTTGCGGCCCGTGATGAAGACGTTGCCGCTGACGAGGTAGCCGTAGTCACCCGTCTTGAGCCAGCCGTTGCCGAACGTGCGCTCCGTGGCTTCCGAGTCTTCGAAGTAGCCCTTGGCGATCGAAGGCCCGCGCACCCAGATTTCACCGATGCGGCGATCCGTCAGGCGTTTGCCTGCGTCGTCGAAGATGCCCACTTCATGGCGGGGGAAGGCCTTGCCGCAGTTCACGAACTCCTGCGCGCTGCCGTTCGCGAGCTTCTCGATCGGCGCGGGCTCTGCCTTGCGATCCTGCTGGTAGGCGTCGGAGTCGATCACGTCGGTCGAGAGCTCTTCCTCGAGGCCGATGAAGCTGATCGCCAGCGTCGCTTCCGCCATGCCGTAGCAGGGGAGCAGCGACTGCGGCTTGAGGCCCGACTTGGCGAACGTCTCCACGAAGGCGCGCATCGTGACGGGGTTGATGGGCTCGGCGCCGCAGCCGAAGTGCCGCATCGATGACAAGTCGAGCGACGCGAGCTGCTCGGGCTTCGCCCGCTTCACCGCCAACGCGTACGCGAAGTTCGGTGCGAAGCTGATGGTGCCCTTCACCTTGTGAATGGTGCGCAGCCAGATGGTGGCGTTGCGCACGAAGGTCATCGTGGGGATGAAGGTCACCGAGACGCGGTGGAACAGGGGGGAGATGACGAAGCCGATGAGCCCCATGTCGTGGTAGAGCGGCAGCCACGAGACGCCGTGATCCACGTCGGTGTCCGACTGCAGGCCGTCACGCATGATGGCCCAGGCATTCGCGCGCAGGCTGCCGTGAGTGACCGAGACGCCCTTGGGGGTGGAAGTCGAACCCGAGGTGAACTGCAGGAAGCAGAGGTCGTCTTCGGTGACTTCCGCCTTCTCCTGGCTGGCGCCTTCGGGCGCGGGCAGGAGCAGCTCTTCGGTGGTGATCACGCCCTTGACGGAAGCGACCTTGGAGATGCCGCTCCAGAGCACCGCCTGGACCTTCTCGTTGGTGACCAGGTAGACCGGCTTGGCCTTGCCCATGATCGCCACGAGCGTGTCGATGTACGCGTCGAGCTTGCCCATCGACAGCGGCGGGTAGAGCGGCACCGGCACGATGCCTGCCCAGACCGCGGCGAGAAAGGTGGGCACGAAGTCTTCGCCATCCGGCACGACCATCGCGAGGCGGTCGCCCTTCTTGAGACCGTAGTGTCGGAAGTGGGCGGCTCGGCGCATGGCCTCTTCGCGCAACTTCTCGAAGGAATAGAACTGCTCCTTCTGATCGCGGTCGAGGAAGGTGTAGCCCTTCGTCGTCATGCCCTTACCGGCGTCGAGCGCTGCGATGAGGTTCGGGTAATCGAAGATCTGCGGCATGGGCGGGCCCCTCTCTGAAGAGCTTGCTGAATACGTTCAGGCCTTGAGGGTGGTCAAGCGTTCGACCCCAACCGGAGGCTCTGTGGCACCCGTGATACACACCCCCACAGTCTTTGAATGACGCAGTACTTTCATGTACTTGAGCGAATTTTTGAGCCCGCGACAGGAGCCTCAAAGCCTCGATAGTGAGCAACAGTATGCTCGAAAATGAGGAAAACAGCCTGTCTGGAGGGTCCTGAGGCAGATTTGCGACAGTCCGGGTCGAAACTAAACACCGGAAACTCCAGTCAGTGAAACTGAGCATCGGATTGCTCAGTTTGACGGGAAAACCCCACCTCTCTACAAGCGAAGGCTCACATGTCGCAGCTTCGGCCCCGTTCACCAGCCTCCGTCGCGCCCCGGTTTGCCGTCCGGGCGCCTGACGTCCAGGTCGAAGAGGTGGCTGGCGGGCGGGCCAAAGACGAGTTCATCCGCTTCCAACTGGATCACTACGCGGGCGACGAAAACTTCGTCCCTCCAATCGTGGCGGAGCGCCGGGAGTTCCTCGACCCGAAGCAGAACCCCTTCTTCGCCGAAGCGCGCGCGACGTTCTTCCTGGCCCGGCGGCACGGCAAGGTGGTGGGCCGGGTCGCGGCGGTGGTCGACGATCGCTACAACCGTTTTCACGGCACCCACGACGGCTTCGTGGGCTTCTTCGAGTCGCAGAATGATCCCGGGCTGGCGGCGGCCTTGTTCGAAGCGGCGCTCGGCTGGCTGCGCCGGGAAGGCGCCAAACGCTGCGTGGGGCCGGTGAACCTGGGCTTCCAGCACGAAGCGGGCGTGCAGGTGCACGGGCACGAACGGTTCCCCGCGATGATGATGCCGTACAACCCGACCTTCTACGGCGTGCTCTTCGAAGCGAACGGGTTCACCAAGCTCAAAGACCTCTACAGCTACGAGGTGCTCGCGATTCAGGGCATGCCCGAGAAGGTGCGCCGGCTGGCGGAGCGGGTGCGGCAGAACGGCATCGTGAAAGTGCGCAGGCTCGACCTCAATCACCCCGAGGCTGACCTCAGCCGCATGCAGGCCATCTTCCACACCATGCTCAAGCCGGGCTTCGGCTTCGCGCCGATGAGCCACGAAGAGTTCATGTCGATCGTGAACCGCCTGCGGCCGCTGGTGTTGTTGCGCCCTGAGCTCTCGCTGATGGCAGAGGTCGATGGTGAGGCGGTGGGCTTCGCCATCACCGTGCCCGACGTGCACCTCGCGCAGAAAGAAGCCGGCGGGTACCTGTTTCCCTTCGGGCTGGCGAAGATGTTGTGGAAGGCGCGCAGCATCGTGCGCCTGCGCGGCCTGCTGTTCGGCATCAAAGACGGCTGGCGCCGCCGGGGCATCGACGCGCTGCTCGCCGCGGAGACCTTCACCCAGGCCCTCGCGCTCGGCTACCAGGCGGGTGAGCTGGGCTGGGCGATGGAAGACGACACCCTGGTCAATCGCATGCTGCAGGCGACCGGCGCGAAGCACGTGAAGACGTTCAGGGTGTACGAACGTCCGCTGTGATCGTGAGGCGTCACCTCGCCGTAACGGGTGAGTGGAACCCCCGGTGACAGGCCGCCGCTGAGCGGATCACCGCGCCGTAACTCTGAAGTCGCGATGTTGTCTGGCTCGCGAGGAGATCAGATCTTACGCGCCATGAATCCGAACCAGGCAAAGCTGCTGATCGCGGACGATTGTGAGTCCATGCGCGAGGTGACGCGCGATCTGATGCAGGAGCTGGGTTTCGCCCGCGTCGACGCCGCCCCCGATGGTCAGGTGGCGCTCGCGCTGTTCCGCAGCAATCACTACGACCTCGTGATCACCGACTGGAACATGCCTTTCCTCACCGGCATCGAATTGCTTCAGCGCATTCGGCTCGGCCCCTTTCGCAACGAGACGCCGGTGTTGGTCACCAGCGGCCACGTCACGCCGGAGCGCACCAACGAAGCGTTCAACGCGGGCGCGACCGGCTTCTTCGGCAAACCCTTCGCGACGGCGCGGCTGTGCGACAAGGTGCTGCGCATCGTCGGCTCGTTGATGCCCGTGTCCGACTGTGTCCACGCGCCGCGCGAAGAGCGGGTTCTTCAGCTCGTTCGCTCTTCTTGAACTCCGCAAACGCGTATCGTCGCGCCCATGATGCGTTGGGTGGCGGTGTTGCTGGTGGGTGTGGGCTGCACGCAGGCTGATCCCTGCGCGGCGGTCGAGTGTGGGCGTGGTGTCTGTGTGAACAATGCTGGCGCTCCAGCCTGCTTGTGTGAGCGCGGCTTCGAAGAGATCGATCGACGCTGCTTTCCGGTGACCCTTTGCGGCGCGCAGCGGCCAGGGGAAGACGGTGGCTGCAGCGGTGAGCCCCGGTGGGATTGCGCCACGAAGACTGGCTCGACCGCTCAAGACCCGGCGGAGCCGAACGACTGCCCTCCGCAAGCGCGGGCGCTGGCCATCGACGGCTCGGCGATTGGCGCCTTCGGTGTCGAAGGCGATCTCGATTGGTACTTCGTCGAAGGTGCGCCGAACACGGTGGTCAATCTGACCGTGGAAGGCGCGCCCATGAGCGTGGCCGGCTTCAGCACCGACGGCTTCACCGAGCGGGCGGCCTTCGACTTCGCCGAGCCCTTCTCCATTGGAACGCGCGGGTTGTTCCTCGCGGTCAGAGCGCAGGAGACCGGGCCCTACCGACTGAGCCTCGCTGCTGTGGGACAAGACGACCGCACCGACGAGTTCTTCGACGCGCTCGAGGTCCCTGCCCAGGCATTCATCGAAGGTACGCTCGACTTCCCGGGCGATGTCGACGTGGTCGCGCTGCGCATGCTGCCTGGCTCCTCGGCTCAGGTCACCATCCTCGGCGAGGCGCGTGCGATGTGCGACGTGAGCGATGCGCACGGCCGGTTGGTGCACTCCTTCGTTCCCCACGCGTCCGTGTGGAGTGAGAGCGGCCTGCTGTTTCTCTCGGTGCGCAGCGGCAACAACACGCCAGCGCGGTGGTCTCTTCAGATCACCTCGGTGGGCCTCGATGACGTCCCCGACCACCCCGACTTTGCCCCGCGCGTGGGCACGCCGGGCGAACAGCGCTTCGAGCGTTCGAACGATCTGGACGTCTTCCGCATCGAGCCGCGCCCCGGCTTCGTCTACGAGGCGAACTGCAGAGGCACGGCCTCCTGCTCGATCGTCGCGCTCGATCGAGGGAACCAAGCCATCACGCAGCCCTCTGCGCCCCTTCGTTTCCGGGCGCCGGCTGAGGGCCCCGTCTTTCTCCGTTTCTCTGCGGTGGTGCCCGGCACCTGGTCATGGACCCTGAGGGAGTTGGGCCCCGATGATCACGGTGACGAGCTCAGCACCGCGACCCTGCTGGCACCGGGTATGGCCCTGCAGGGGCGCCTCGACTTTCCTGACGACTTCGATGCGTTCACCGTCGACTACCCGATGGGCACCCTGCTGCAGTTCGATGCGGGCATCGGCAAGGTGGTGCAGAGCGGAAACAGGACGATTCTCGCGGGCGGGCTGGTCGTAGAGACCACCCCGACGCTGCTGGTGGTTTCAGGACGAGAGGGGCCCTACGACATCGCCGTGGCCTCCCTCGGCCTCGAGCCGGGCGGCAGCGAGAGCATGCCCATCTCGGTGACGCTGCCGTTCCGCACGGATGCTGGCATCGAATACCCGTACGACCAGGATGTGTGGGTCTTTCCCGCCATTGCGGGTCACGTGTACCGGGCGACGGTCTCACCCGACCAGCAGCTCACCGTGCGCCAGCAGAACGCGTTCGGCTCCAGCTCAGGCCAGGGCAGTGCGCAGATCATCGCGGCCGTGAATGGACAGGCCTCCGTCTCGGTCTTCGGCTTCGAACCGGGCGACTACCGGCTCGAGATCGCCGACATCGGTGTCGATGACCATCCAGATGACACGTCTGTGCCGCTCGTCGTCGGAGTCCCCGCCACGGGTTGGTTCGACTCGGCCGATGACTGGGAGTTCTTCACGGCCACCCTCGTTGCGGGGCGGTTCTACGAGGCGCGTTGTCCAAATCCAGATTGTCTCGTCAGTCAGGGGCGCGGCTCGCAGCTGCGGGTGGGCTCGTACTGCGTTCAACCGATGGCCGCTCAGGCGTCGTTCGCAGTGGTGTCGGGCTCGAGCTCCGGCGACTTCGTCTCCAGCAGCTGGTCACTCGAGCTCGTCGATCTGGGTGATGACGATCACCTCTCCAGCGTGCTCCAGGCTTCTCCGGTGCCGTTCGATTCCAGCACCTCGGGGATGCTCTCGTGTCACGCCGACCAGGACACCTTCAAGTGGACCGCCGGCCCGCGTCAGATCACCGCGCTTCGGGCGAGCTGCACGGGTTGCTCCGTGACGGTGATGAGCCGGTGGGCGCAAGAGGCGACCGAGGTCGACGGGGGGTTGTTGCTCCTGGTTCCTCCTTCTCCGATGCCGATCACCGCGAGTTTCGAGGCCACCTTTGCGACCGCGTTCACGTTCACGGTGTCCGATGGGGGCTTCGACGATCATGGCGACACGCTCCTGGCGGCCACCGCGGCCGCTCCCAACGCGACGATCACCGGTGAGCTCCAGTACGAGGGAGACGCTGACGTCTTCTTCTTCGATCTCGCAGCGGGCGGGCATCTGTTCGGGCTCACGGGCGCTGACGTGCAGGCCGAGCTCTGGCTGTCGACGGGCCCGTTGTTCACGCTGAACACGAACTCCATGCAGTTCAACGCGACGATGGCGGGGCGGTATTACGTGCTTCTCAGGGGCCGGGGTCCGTTTGGGCTCACCGTGCAGTGACTCCCTGAAACTGGCCGTGGCCGGGAGCGCTGGCCGTTGTCATGGTTGGCGCACGATGCGCACTCCAAGAATTCTCAGCGTGTGTCTGGCCCTGCTGACCTTCGGTTGCTCCGGCGGCTGCGCGCAGGCCACGGGCGTCAGCAGCCCCGATTGTCTGCTCCTCGACGACGGCTTCGGCCCCACCGGCACCACCAAAGTGAAGGCCGAGGTGGTGGTCACGGGCCTCGAGGTGCCCTGGGGCATCGCGTTTCTTCCCGGCGGCGACCTGCTGGTCACCGAACGTCCCGGACGGGTGAGGCTGGTCCGCGGTGGAACGCTGGTCCCCACGCCCGTCGCCACCGTGCCGCTTGCTCCCGGCGGGGAGAGTGGACTGCTGGGCATCGCGCTGCATCCCAACTTCGCCACCAACCGCTTCTTCCTGCTCTACGCGACCGTGAGCGTCGACGGCGCGAAGCAGAACCGCATCGAGCGCTGGAAGTTGTCGGACGACTCCACCAGCGCGACCTTCGATGGCGTGGTGCGTGGGGGCATCGCGGCCGCGCAGTTTCACGACGGAGGGCGCATCCGCTTCGGGCCCGACGGCATGCTCTACGTGGGCACCGGCGACGCGCGTGAGCCGAATCGTTCGCAAGATCAGGCCAGCCCCAACGGCAAGCTGCTGCGGCTGACGCCCGAGGGTGAGGTGCCCGGCGACAACCCCACCGCGGGCAACCCCGTCTTCGTGAGCGGTCTGCGCAACGTGCAGGGCTTCGACTGGTTCGATGCCACGACGCTGGCCATCGCCGATCACGGCCCCTCCGGTGATCTCGGCCGGAGCGGTCACGACGAGATCAACGTCGCACGCGGCGGCCAGAACATGGGCTGGCCCAGTGTGTATGGCTGCATCAAGCGGGAAGGCCTGGTGCCGCCGAGGCTGGTGTTCCACGACGCCGCGCCGCCCGGAGGCGCCGCTTTCTACAAGGGCAACAGCATCAGCGCGTGGAAGGACAGCCTGCTGGTCGGCGTGCTGGGCTCGACGCACCTGCACCGCGTGGTGTTCGACGCCGAGCGCAAGGTGAGCTCGCATGAGGTGTACTTCAAGGGAACGTTGGGCCGCATTCGTGAGGTGATCATGGGCCCCGACGGTCAGCTCTACCTGACCACCAGCAACTGCGATGGCCGCGGTGACTGCCCGTCCGACAAAGATCGCATCGTGAAGATCGTCCCCGAATAGAGGCGGCGCAACCTCCGCCCCAATTGGTTCTTCAGCACCTCTGAGAGCCTCTGGCGCGGCCATGCTACGGGCCGCCTCATGGTTGCGCGCACGCTCCTCATCCTCTCGGTTCTTGGACTCTTCAGCTGCGGACCCACCGCGTCTCGGTGCGACTCGACCACCTGTGTTGGTTGCTGTGACGCGACCGGCCAGTGCCAGGGCGGTGGTGCGACCGACGCCTGCGGCGCCCAGGGAAACAGGTGCGACGTGTGCGTCGGGGCTCAGACGTGTGCGGTCGGCCGTTGCCAGGCACCCGCCTGCGTGCCTACGAGCTGCGCCGCGCTGCGCTTCGACTGTGGTCAGGCGGAAGACGGCTGCGGCGGCGTGCTCGAGTGCGGCAGCTGTGGCGCTGGTCGCACCTGCGGCGGGGGAGGGCAGAGAAACGTGTGCGCTCCGGGCGTCTGCACCCCGGCCTCTTGCGCTTCGCTCAACGCCGAGTGTGGGCGCGTCTCTGATGGTTGCGCGGCGCTGCTCACCTGCGGCAGTTGCAGCGCGGGCTCCAGCTGCGGTTTGAACACGCCCAACCGGTGCGCTTGCCGGCCCACCACCTGCTCCACGCTCGGGCGCGAATGCGGCGAGGTGAGTGATGGCTGCTCGGGGACGTTGAGCTGCGGCGCTTGCAGCGGCGGGCGCACGTGCGGCGGTGGAGGCACTCCGGGCATCTGCGGCACGGGCTCGTGCACCCCGAAGACCTGCGCGGAGCTGGGCAAAGAGTGCGGTTCGGTCTCGGACGGTTGCGGGGGCATGCTCGCCTGCGGCAGCTGCTCCGGGGCGCTGAGCTGCGGCGGTGCAGGCACGCCCAACGTCTGCGGCGCCACCTGCGGCAATGGCTGCCCCAGTGGCTTTTCCTGCGACCCGCGCGGCGTGTGCACGGGCGCGAGCTCGTCGCTGGTGCTCAACGTGCTCGCAGTGCCGGTGAGCGGCACGGTGCGGCTCAATGGCGCGGCCCCGGTGCGTGGGTCGTCGTGCAGCAACTCGACCTCGTCCTCCGGCTACGTGACCTTCATCGACACAGTCACCGGTACTCAGCTTCGCGCCGACACGTCGTGCAGCTCGGCGAACTTCGCCTTCAACCTCACGGTGCCGCCGGGCACGTACAAGGTGAGCGTGTACAACTTCGGGCCGACCTACTCGAACCTGCCCGATGGCTTGTCTGCGGTGAACCCCGCTCTGGTGCTGTCGGGTGCGTTCTCTGCTCTCGACTTGAACGTGCTCGCAGTGCCGGTGAGCGGCACAGTGCGGCTCAATGGCGCGGCCCCGGTGCGTGGGTCGTCGTGCAGCAACTCGACCTCGTCCTCCGGCTACGTGACCTTCATCGACACAGTCACCGGTACTCAGCTTCGCGCCGACACGTC
>JANODF010000234.1:0-2403 GCA_031412555.1 Archangium sp.
CCCTGCGCCAGCGGCGAGAGGGTCGGGGTGAGGGGCGCGACTACGGCGCAGCCCCTTCACTCTTGTAGGTGAAAGGCATCGAAAGCCCCTTGGTGGGCCCGACATTCTTCGGAAATCGGAACCCGCGAAGCGCCTTGATCAGACACGTCTCGAGAGCTGTCCCCTTGATCGACGTGGGCTCGCTCACCTCGATATCCGTGACCGCACCGCTCAGCTGTACCACCCACTTCATCTTCACCGCACCGGCCCCGGGAGGGAGTGTCGTGCGGTGGCTCAAGATGCATTTCTTCACTGACCCGCTCTCTCGGTTGATGACCGAGGTGAGCAGCGCAGGCGTGAGCGGAACCGGCTTCTGCGGCTTGACCACCTTCACCACCGCCGACCCCGCGTCGACCGGCTCCACCACCTCAGCGACTTCACCCGCATCAATCGGCTCAGGCTCACCGGCGTCGATCGGCGTCACCACCACCGCGAGCGCTGCACCTGCGTCGACCTCCACCGTGCCCGCGTCGATCACCTCGACCACCACCGGAGGCTTTGGCCACAACGCCATCACGCCCGCGCCAGCCGCCACCAGCGCCACGACCGCAAGACCCATGAAGAGCCCCCGTCGGGAAGCCGGCGGCGCCGCGAGCTTCGGCGGTTCGGTGAGCGCCTCGATGAGCGCGTCCATCGACTGCGGACGTTTCGCGGGATCCTTCTCGAGGCACTGCATCACCACCGCCGCGAGCTCCGGCGGAATGGTCTCCCCCAGCGGGTTCTTCGGCGGCAGCGGCGGCGGCGGCTTGGTGAGCAGCAGCGCGATCAACTTGCCGAAGTTGTCAGCGTCGATGGGCAACCGCCCCGACAGCATCAAATAGAGCAGCACGCCGACCGCGTAGATGTCGGCGCGTTGATCGACCACACCACCCGAAGCCTGCTCGGGCGACATGCTGGTGGGCGTACCGATGATGGCGCCATCCATCGTGGAGACGGTGGGCGCAGCAGAGGTCGGCTGCGTCAACTTGGCGACGCCGAAGTCGAGCACCTTCACGTACTCCGCATCGCCCTGCCGCTTGATGAGGAAGACGTTGTCGGTCTTCACGTCGCGGTGCACCACGCCCAGGCGATGCGCAGCAGCGAGCGCAGATGCGAGCTGCCGGGTGACGTGCAGCGCACGCTCGATCTTCAGCGGCCCCTTGGCGATGCGAGCGCCCAGGGTCTCGCCGTGCAGCAGCTCCATCACGAAGTACACGGCGGTCGGCTTGCCGTCGGCGTCGAGCTCTTTGCCGAAGTCGGAGATCTCCACGATGTGCTCGTGGTTGATCTGGTTGACCGAACGCGCCTCCTGAAAGAAGCGTTGGATGAGGTCTTCGCGCTGGTACTGCTCGGGGCGCAGCACCTTGATGGCCGCCTGGCGTCCGAGCAGCGAGTGTTTGCCCAGGAACACCTGGCCCATCGCGCCTTCACCGAGCAGCGACTGCAGCTCCCAGGGCCCCAGCGTGCGCAACGCGATGCCGCCGGGCTTCGCCTTGTCTTCGGGCAGCACATGACCACCCGAGACGTGCGTGCGGTTGGCTTCACCCAGCGCGTTCTCGAACTCCGCCACGCTGCGGAAACGGCCGGACACGTCGATACCCAGGCTCTTGGTCAACACCGCGCCCAGGTGCAGCCCGTTGTTCGGCAGCTGGCCCACCTTGCCCTGCGGCGGCACGCCGGTGAGCAGCGTGTGCAGCAACGAGCCGAGCGCCGCGATGTCGGAGGCGATGGTGGGCTTCTTGCCCCCGGTGAACGAGGGCAGCAACGCGAGCCCGAACCCACCGAGCCGCGTGTCGAGGCCCGTCGGCCCGGTCACCAGCATCACCCACTCGGGGCTGATGCCGCCGTGCAACACGCCGACTTCGTGCGCGGCGCTCAGCGCCTGAGCCAACGCGACGGTGATGCTCACCGCTTCATCGGGCAGCAGCGTGCCGCGGTCGGCGAGCACCTGATCGAGGGTCTGGCCGGGGAAACGCTCCCACAACACGGCCCAGCGGCGAGGGCCTGCGGTCTCCACGGCGAGCGTGGTGGCCACGTGGCGGTGGGTGATCTGCAGCGCACCGCGCACCGCGACGGCGAACGCGGCAGAGGCATTGTCGTCGGCGAAGAGGTCGGGGTTGGTCACGCCGACCGAGACTTCACGGCCACCCGAGACGCCAGCGAACTCCTCGAATCCGGTGCGATGCCGCACGGGCGTGAGCTGCTCGACGACCAGACCTCCAGGGGGGGATTCCACGGCGTGAAGCGTATCTGCCGGCGCTGTGATTTGGGGAGAACTCCGATCCTACCGGCCCAGGCGCCTCACCCACTGCGACTCAGCGCCCTCTTTCGACACCAGCTTGAACACCAGCACCGACGCAGTGCCCAGCGGCACCGAGAACCGCC
>JANODF010000235.1:0-15189 GCA_031412555.1 Archangium sp.
CACCTGCACGATCGCATCGGCGCGCGCACCCTGTTCGCCACGCACTACCACGAGCTCACCGACCTCACGCGCGAGAAGCCGCGGGTGAAGAACTGCTCCATCGCGGTGCGCGAGCAGCAGGGAAAGATCATCTTCCTGCGCAAGCTCATTCCCGGCGCGGCCAGCCGCAGCTACGGCATCGAGGTGGCGAGGCTCGCCGGGCTGCCCCCCGAAGTGCTCGCGCGGGCCCGCGAGCTGCTCAAGAACCTCGAAGCGGGCGAGTTCGACGAAGCGGGGCGGCCGCGCCTGGCCAAACGCGCCACCGGGAACTCCGAGAAGGCGGCGCCGCCCGTCGATGACTCGCAGCTCGGGTTGTTCGGTGGCGCGCCGAAGAAGACGCCCAGCTCGACGCAGGAGGCCGTGCTGGCGGCGTTGGAGAACTTCAGCATCGACACCTCCAGCCCGCTGGAGGCGCTCACCGCGCTCTCCGAGTGGAAACGCGCCTTGAAGTCCGGCAAGGCGTGAACCGATGCAGCTCGCCATTCCCAGCGCGCCGCGAAAGGTGAAGCTCTCCCAGATTCCCGGAGCGTTGCGCCGGGTGGCGTGGGTGGCGCTCGCCGCCGTGCTGGTGACGGCGCTGGGGTGGTTCCTCGCCGCCCGGGCGCAGTCGTCGTTGAGCGCCGAACGCGAGTTTCTCGAACGCGCCCAGGAAGTGCAGGGGCAGGTGACCGAGGTGGTGTTGCCTCCGATCGAGAGCCGGCTGGAGACGCCTGCCAAGCTGCGCGTCATCTACAAGCTGGGCGGGCGGGACTACGCCGCGTCGGGGCTGCAGGCGAGCAGCGTGGAGGCCGAGCAGTTGTTCATCGGCTCGAAGGTGGCCTTGCTGGTGGATCCCGCGGCACCGACCAAAGCGCAGGACGCGTCGTGGTTGCGGGGCCGGGTGGGGTGGGTGTGGTTGGGTACCTTGATCGTCGGCCTGGGGCTGCTGCTCGGCGCGGGGCTGGTGGCTTTCGAAGTGAGGCGGGCCATTCGGCGCGAGGTGGCTCCGCTCCGGCTCGGCGCGCTGGTGTGGCTGACTGCCGATGAGCCGTTGCCTGATTCAAAAGACGAGCTGCGCTTTGCCGCTCACTACTTTCGCGATGACGTGAAGCAGGTGGTGATGGCCCGCGGGCGGCCCGGCAGACGGCCGGTGCGCAACGGCGAGAAGGTGTTGGCAGCGGTGGTGCCCAGCGAGCCGAACTGGGTTCGGGTGATCGATGAAGAGCTGGCGAAGGTGTTGGGCTGGTACCGGTGAGTAGAGGTGGCGCCCTCACCCTGACCCTCTCCCGGAGGGCCCGGAGGGAGAGGGGACCAAAGGTCAGTCGTGGTAGAAACAGTCGATCGGCTTGGCGCCGAACATCTCGCGCGGGTGCACGTTGACGTCGCGCTTGAGACAGATGCCCGTCAGCCGCGGGGTCTGATCGGCCGCCATCTCTTGCGGGGTGACGACGGCGATGAACTTGGTGCGCGTCTCGCGGGGCAGGGCGATCACCAGCCGGCCGCTGTTGGCCGCCTCCCACACGTCGTTGGGGCCCAGGCGTTTCCACCCGCGCATCGGCCCTTCGTGGCGTAGCCAGTCGCAGGTCTGGGCCAGTGAGAGTTCTTTGGCGCCCACGAAGTGGGGGATCTCGCAGTTCATCGCCCGGCTGACGTCCCACACGAAGATGTGGCCGCGCACCTTGCCCGGCGCGTCGTCGGCGTAGCGCGGGTTCACCGTCACCCCGAACTGGTTGACCAACATCTCGTAGGTCTCTTTGCTGCGTTTGCCCTCGCGGCTCTGCAGCGGCGCCTGCACGGCGATCCACACGTCGCGGCCCTGCAGTGCCTTGGGCACTTCTTTCCCGTCGAACTTCATGCCCACGCCGCTGGGCTCTCCTTCGGCCATCGCACCCGACGAAGGCATCGAGGTGGCCAGCAACGAGTTGCGCCGGCGTTCGGCGCTCGAGTCTGCGAACTGCGAACCCAGCTGGCTCTTCTGATGCTTGGTGAGCATCGAGGCGTCGGTGGAGAACTCGCTGGGTTTGACCGTCATCGAGTCGACGCCGCCCTGGGCGGGGATGCTCCCGGTGGAGGTGCGCGGCGCGGCGGTTCCTTTGGCGGGGGCCGCGGCGGCTGCCGGCTTCTTCTGATCAGCTGATCCGCCTTTTCCCTGGGGCCGTTGTTCCTGCGACATGGCCCGGAGCCTAGCGCGATCGGTGGTTTTTTTGCCGCTGTGTGTGCGGCGTGTTCACATCCCACACCTCTGTAGCGACTGGTTGTCCCGTGTGCCCATGATCCGAGCCGCCTTCACACTCCTGATTCTCACCTCCAGCGCCACGCTCGGCGCGAGCGCCGACGAGGCGTATCAGGAGGCGAAGGCCGACTACGCCAAGCTCAAAGGAGACCAGAAGCGCCGCGCACTCCGCCACCACTGGCAGAAGGTGGCGAAGAAGTTCGAGTCGGTCGCCACCAAATTCCCCAGGAGCGAGCGCGCTCCCGAAGCGCTGTTCAACTCGGGCGAGCTCAACAACGAGCTCTCGCGGTTCTCGGCGCTCGACGAAGACCGCGACTCGGCGCGCCGCAGCTACCGCAAGCTGATCGACGGTTGGCCCACCCACAAGCTGGCCGACGACGCCGCCTTCTCGCTCGCCCGGTTGTTGGCCGATCGCGAAGGCGATCCCTCGGGCGCCCGCCGGGTGCTCGAAGGCGCGCTCAAGAACGCGGGCGACAAGAAGAAGGACATCAAGGCGATGCTCGCCGCGTTACCCGCCGAGACGGTGAAGAAGCCGGTGGTCGCCGCCAAGCCGCCGCCCGCTCCCGGCCGGGTGGCCACCCCCGTGCGCGCCGCACCCGAAGCACCCGCGCGTGCCGAAGCGCCCGCCACCGACGTGGCCGAGGCGATTCGCCGGGCGATCAAGCCGCTCCAGGTCGCGCACATCGCCGATCCGCCGGCGGTGGTGCAGGCCCGCCGCGCGCCGGCCATGCGCCCCGACGAGGCGGAAGAGACTGAGCAGGAAAAAGAGACCGCGGTGATCGAAGAGTCCGAGCCCGTGGTGGCCACCCTCGCCGAGAAGCTGCGCGACGTGCGCGTGGGCGCCCGCCTGCCCGGCAACGACGACACCGAGACGCGCAGCCGCTTCAAGAAGCTCGCGAAAGAAGAGAAGGCCGCCGAGCTCTCCCTCGCGCAGCAGCTGGGTCTCAAGGTGCGCCGGGTGATCATCGACGCAGGCCACGGCGGTCACGACACGGGCGCGATCGGCGCCAAGGGCACGCGCGAGAAAGACGTCTCGTTGTCGATCGCCAAGAAGCTCGCCGCCCGCCTCGAGGAGGCCGGGCTCGAGGTGCTGCTCACCCGCGACGACGACACCTACGTGAAGCTCGAAGATCGCACCCGCTTCGCCAATCGCCAGAAGGGCGACCTGTTCATCTCGGTGCACTGCAACGCCGCGCCCAGCCGCACCATGAGGGGCATCGAGACGTACACCCTCAACACCTCGTCGAACCGGTACTCGATTCGCCTGGCGGCGCGCGAGAACTCCACCACCGAGCGGGGCGTGGGCGACCTGCAGTACATCCTCGCCGACCTGGCCACCAAGGCGAACACCGGCGAGTCGGCGCACCTGGCGGAGCGGGTGCAACGTTCGTTGGTTCGTAATCTGTCGGGCGAATACAAGGGCGTGAAGGACCTGGGCACCAAGGAGGCGCTCTTCTTCGTGCTGCTCGGCGCGAAGATGCCGGCCATCCTGGTGGAGACCTCGTTCCTCTCGCACCCGGAAGAAGAAGAGCGGCTCGCCAGCGATGAGTACCAGCAGAGCGTGGCCGACTCGATCTCCGAGGCGGTGGGCGGGTTCCTGGAAGAGCGAAACAAGATCGCCCAGGTCGACTGACTGTCTCCCTCTCCCTTCGGGAGAGGGTCGGGGTGAGGGCGGTGTGACGGCGAGAAAAGGCGGGTGGGTGCCTGATGCGCGAGGCCCTCACCCTGACCCTCTCCCAAAGGGAGAGGGGACTCTACGGCGCGACGGCCTTCAGCACGCCGCCGCCTTCGGTGCCCAACCAGATCTCATTCGTCGATCGCCCACCCAGCGCCGTGCCTCGGCGTGACGCGCCGGGGTCGACGGGCGACCAGTTGATCCCATCGAAACGCAGCATGAACCCCGCACCGTTGGTGGTGATGCCGGCCATGTAGAGGTTGTCGATCTTGTTGCCCCATATCGCCTCGGCCACGTCGATGCGCACGCCGCCCGTCGCGTCCTGCGACACCAGATCCTTCGTGTTGAAATACACCCCGAACACCGCATCGCCGAACGCGAACGCTTCACCGGCGCCGGGGCTCCACACCGCCTGCCAGGGCGCTTGACCGAAGGTCGCCGTGACCTGGGCCCAGGTGCCCTGGCTCTTCCTCGAAGCGAGCAGCTGGGTGCCCGCCAGCCACACTTCACCCGGCGTGGGGCAGTGAATGGCGGTGAGCGGAACGCCGAACGAACCCATGGTGCTCAGTGACGCCGCGTTGCCCTGGTAGACGTTGCCGTCTTCGTTCGCCCCCCACAGGGCGCTGCCACACCAGACGAGATCGTTCATCGCGCCCACCGGGTCACCTGACATCGGCACGGGCACCGTCACCGTGCCCCAGCTGGTGCCGTCCCATCGGAAGACCGAGGTGTCACCGCTGGCGATCACGTCGTTCGGCCCGCGTGCGACGAGGGCGTGCAGGCGCTGACCGGTGGGCAGGGCGCCCAGCGGCTGGTAACCCGAAGGGCCCTGGTGCATCACCGTGCCGCGCCGGGTGAGGCACCGCACGTCGGCGCACTCGTTGACCGCCGCGAACACGTCGGTGTCGATCACCGCGAGATCTGCCACGTCGCCCTGGAAGCCCTTGGACCGCTCGGTGAAGTCGGCCGTGGCGCTGTTCCACGCCCAGACCGCGCCCAGATCGCCCACCACGCGCCCCTCAGGAGAAGCAACCCCGCCCCCGAACACACCGCGGGGCACCTGCTGGCCACGCAGGGGGAACGAGGTCCACACCACTTCGTTCATGCCGCCATCGGTGGCCGGGCTTTCTGCGCGCACCAGGATCACGCCTTTGGCCACCGGCAACGGCTGGTTGCTGATGATGCGGGCCTCGCCGCCCACCACCACACGCGAGTCGAACACGCCCACCGTGGTGGTCGAAGCCAACGCAGGCGTGGCCGGCAGGCTCTCCGCCACCCAGCCCGCGCCAGTGAAGTGCCACAACCGATTGCCACCGACCGCCCACGCTTCACCCGCGGGGCTGATCAGCTGCGCCGCGTCGAGCTTCACCGCCAGGCGGGTGTCGTAGAGCGAGTCCCACACCTTGCGCACGGGATCCCACTGGTAGATCGAGCCGAGATCGCCCACCACCGTGTAGCCGCCCGCGCCGTCGCCGATCACCGAGATGAGCGCTTCGAACGACGGGTGGTACTCGGTGGTCCACAGGCCGTTGCGGCGAATCACCACCTCGTTGCCCGCGCCCACGCCCATGCCGTGCGTGCCGTCGAACCAGAGCTGGGTCAGATCGCTGATCTGCGCCGGCTGAAATTCGCGCACCGAAGGCGGCAGGGTGGCGCCCTTGAACTCCACCAGCACGCCCGTTCCGCGATCGCTGCTCCCGATGGCCACCGCGTCGGTCAACGAGGTGCCGCCCACCGCCTTCAAGGTGAGCGAAGGCACCGAGAACACCCGCGACCACGCGCCCACGCCGTTTTCCACCAACACGGTGCCGTTGCTGCCCGCGTAGACGGTGCCCAGCCCTGCAGGCGCGACCGCCCCACCGCGCAGATCGTTGCCGGTGGGGAAGGGGTTCTCGTGCACGTAGGTGCGCGGCCCCACGGTGCTGCCCCTCACGGAGACCTTCGCGGTGGCCGACTGCATGCCTGAGCTCACGGTGAGGGTGGCGACGCCGGGGTCGAGGCCCGTGACCAGCCCGCTGGCGTCGGTGAGCGCCACGCGCATGGGCACCACGCGCCAGGTCACCGGTGCGTCGATGGTTTCTCCCGTGGGGGAGACCACCCGCGCGGTGAACTGCAGCGACTCGCCCACGTTCAAGGTCACTTCTTCCGGCTCGAGCTCCAGGCGCGCGATGTTCGGCTGCGAGGGGCTGGTCACCCAGAACACGCCCAGCTTGTCGGTCTTCGCCTCGACCGCTGCGAAGGGCATCATGTTGGTCTTCGCGCCGGGCAACGAGGCGTAGGCCTCGGAGCCATTCTGCCGCCGCATGTCGTAGGTGCCGGGGTCGACGCCCGCGGGCACCAGCTCGGGAACCCAGGGCAGGTACAAGGTGAGCGGGCTCTTCGGCACCAGGCTCAGCGGCGAGAACCGGTAGCCCGCGCTGATGCGCTTGCGCATCGGCACCTCGGGAATGCCGCCGTCGACGAGGGTCACGAAGATGCGCTGCTCTTCGGCGAAGGCGCCCGCGGGCACCTCCACGCCGTAGCCGTTGCGAATGAACAACCCGCCGGCAGGGCCGACCACGATCTCGTTGTCATTGCCTCCGTCGGGGCCATCGATCGGAGGGCAGGCGGCCAGCGCGAGGGCCAACAAGGGCGACAACCGGGAGAAACGAACCATGATTTCCTCAGTGCTCCTTCGGCCTTACGAACGTGGCGGACACTAGCCACAATCACCGTGGAAATCTCCGCCCGGGGTTGATCGTTCAGGGTCCTGCGTTACCAACGAGGCCACGTATGCGAACTCTCCTGCTTGCCGCACTCTTCAGCATTCCACTTCCCGTCTTTGCCCAACTCCCCAGTCCCCAGGTGGTGGCCGTTCCTTCATTGGCGCCGTTGATCGAGTCGGTGAAGGGCTCGGTGGTGAACATCGACGTCGCCAAACGTGCGACAGCCGAGCAGCAGGAGTTGATGGAGCGCTACTTCAAGAACCGGCGGGGTGGTGCGGGCAAAGAAGAGGCACCGCTGAGCCCGGGCACTGGCTCGGGTTTCCTCATCGATCCCCGCGGCCTGGTGCTCACCAACAACCACGTGGTGGACGGCGCGGTCACCCTGAAGGTGCGCCTCGATGACGGCCGTTCGTTCGACGCCGAAGTGCTGGGGCGCGATCCGCTCACCGACGTCGCGTTGGTCAAGCTCAAGGGCAAGTTCGACCCGTTGCCGTCGGTGAAGCTGGGTGACTCCAGCTCGATGAAGGTGGGCGATTGGGTGGTGGCCATCGGCAACCCCTTCGGCCTCGCGCAGAGCGTCTCGGCGGGCATCATCTCGGCGCTCGATCGGCAGATCGGCGCCAGCCGCTACGATCAGTTTCTCCAGACCGACGCGGCGATCAACCCGGGCAACTCCGGCGGCCCGCTGTTCAACCTGCGCGGCGAGGTGATCGGCATGAACACCGCGATCATCGGCGGGCAGAACGGCGCGGGCACCGGCATCGGCTTCGCGGTGCCTTCCACCCTGCTCAAGGCGGTGCTCCCTCAGCTCGAGAAGACCGGCACCGTCACCCGCGGCTGGCTGGGCGTGGGCATTCAAGACGTCTCACCGGCGCTGTCCAAAGCGCTGCTGCTGCCGGCCCAGAACGGCGCGTTGATCACCGCGGTCAACGAAGGCAGCCCCGCGCAGAAGGCGGGCCTCAAGGAAGAAGACGTGGTGCTGGCGATCGACGGAGAGAAGGTCAACTCGTCGACCACGCTGACCCGCATCATCGCCCTCAAGCGGCCTGACGCGACCGTGGCGCTCTCGGTGGTGCGCTCGGGCAAGCCGGCTGAAGTGAAGGTGAAGCTCGGCGTGCGGCCTGATCTGGAGAACCTGGGTGAGCTCAAGAAGCCGGAGTCGGCGCCCAGCGACTCGCACCGCATTGGCCTCGCTTTCCAGGACATCGATCCGCGCATGGCCGAGGCCACCGGGCTGCCCAGGCAGGGCGCGCTGGTGATCGAGGTGTCACCCGGCTCGGCCGCTGACGAAGCGGGGCTGCACCGGGGCATGGCGGTGATCGAACTCAACCGCAAGCCGGTGAAGACCCGCGACGAGCTGATGACCGCGCTCAAGGGGCTCTCT
Source organism: Archangium sp. (assembly GCA_031412555.1). Lineage (GTDB taxonomy): Bacteria > Myxococcota > Myxococcia > Myxococcales > Myxococcaceae > Archangium_A. The sequence goes on from JANODF010000235.1 coordinate 8,016, forward strand.
CCGGGGGCGGTGGCGCTCTTCCGCGTGGCGTTGCCGGGTTCGGGCGGCAAGAGCCTGATCGCGCTCGAGGTGCCCTGAGGCAGGGCAGCAGAACGTACGGAATCAGGACGATAGGTGCGCCCGTGTCCGCCCGTGAGTGGGGCGCGTTTGCACCACCTCTGAAACAAAACACCCCCGCCCGCGTTTCTAAGTCGCCGCCGCAGCGAAGAAGCAGAACTGGCCCCCGCCTTGCTTCATGCAGAGACAGGAGACGCGATGAGCAACCAACCGAAGGACACCAAAGTCGTGGTGCTGGCGGATCGAAGCCACCCTCAGACGGCACTTTTGCCGGTCACTCGGCTCGTTTCGCGTCCTTCCGTGCGCATCGTCGATGGCCGCCTGGCCACGGTGCTGGAGCTCTCCCGCTCGGCGGCGTGACATTTTCTGCAGGGTGCCGTTTGGGGCCGCTCGCACTTGTTGCTGAGCGGCTTTTTTGTGTCTGCGGGTGTGGGTCCCAGGGAGCCAGAACATATGGTCACATGAGGTAGTGTCACGCTTGCTCGTGACCATGCCCACATGGTACGCGGATCGCGCTCCGAGGCCGATTTTCCGGCTCCGGCGCGATTTTGGTCACCCACAGAGGGGCGCGAAAAACCCATGCGGATCAAGCGGCTCGACATCACCGGATTCAAGTCTTTCATGGACCGCGTCGTCATCAGCTTCGACGACGGGGTCACCGGCGTGGTGGGACCCAACGGCTGCGGCAAATCCAACGTCGTCGACGCAATCCGGTGGGTGATGGGCGAGCAGTCCGCCAAGAACCTGCGCGGCCGCGGCATGGAAGACGTCATCTTCAACGGCTCCGAGACGCACGCGCCGCTGTCGATGGCCGAGGTCACGCTCACCTTCAAGGTGGGGCCGGAAGACACCCTGCCCGAGACGCTCGCCGGTCTGCCGGAGGTCTCGGTGACCCGCCGCCTGTTCCGCTCGGGTGAGTCGGAGTACCAGATCAACAAGACCACCACGCGCCTGCTCGACATCACCGAGCTCTTCCTGGGCACCGGCGTCGGTACCCGCGCGTATTCGATCATCGAGCAGGGCCGCGTCGGCCAGATCGTCTCGTCGCGCCCCGAAGATCGCCGTTCGATCATCGAAGAGGCCGCCGGCGTCACCAAGTACAAGGCCCGCCGCCGCGCCGCCGAACGCAAGATGGAATACACGCAGCAGAACCTGCTGCGCGTGAACGACGTCGTCTCCGAACTGGAGAAGCGCCTCGACTCGTTGGAGCGCCAGGCCAAGAAGGCCGAGAAGTACAAGCGCCTCAAGAGCGAGATGCGGGAGATCGAGCTGCACCACAGCTCGCACCGCTGGCTCGAGCTGCAGGCCTCCCGGAAGGTGCTGGAGGCTCAGCTCAACGAGCTCACCACCGACGAACGCGCCACCTACGATCGGGTGAAGTCGCTCGAAGAAGACATCTCGTTGCGCCGCGTGTCACTCGAAGGTGAGACCGCGTTGCTGGATCAACTCAGCGCCGACGTGTTCGCCATCGAGAGCCAGGTGCAGCTCGACGCCCAGAGCATCGCGCACTGGCAGGAGGATCTCTCCGCCACCACCGCGCGCGTGGCGCAGGCCGAAGCGGAGCTGGCCGAGGTGCGGGAGAAGCAGGCCCAGGCCCTGGCCGAGAAGAAAGAAGGCCTCGCCGAGCTGGAGCGCATGGGCGTGGCCAGCAAAGAAGACGAAGTCAGCCTCACCGTGAAGGAAGAGGAGCTGCGCCGGGCCACCGAGTTGCTGGCCGAGGTGAGCGCCCGTCTGGAGCAGGACAAACGCAGCCTGGTGGAGATCGCCACCCGGGTGGCCAACCACGAGTCGAAGCTGCAGGGCCTGGAGCAGCGCCGCACGGAGTTCGTGGAGCGCCAGGGCCGCCTCACCGCCGAAGTCGAAGGGCTGCGCGCCGAAGAGGCCCAGCTCGACGCCGCCCGCCGCGAAGTGTTGGAGCGCGTCGAGCAGACCCGCCAGCTGTCGATCGAGCTGACCCAGCGCCGTGGTGAAGAAGAAGCGACGCTCACGGGCATTCGGGAAGCGTTCTCCGAGAACGAAGTGATGGTGGTGGGCGTGCGCGAGGAGCTGGCCGACAAACGCAGCCGCCTCACCTCGTTGCAGGAGATCGCCAAGAACTACGACGGCTTCGATCGCGGCGTGCGCGCGGTGATGACCAAGGCCGGTACCGACCCCCGGCAGGCGGGCGTGTTCGGCCTGGTCTCCGACGTGGTTTCGGCTTCGTCTGAATACGAGCTGGCCGTGGAAGCGGCGCTCGGTGAGCGGCTGCAGCACGTGGTGGTGGAGACGCCCGATCGTGCGTACGAGCTGGTGCAGTACTTGAAGGCGGGCCAGGAGGGGCGGTCGAGCTTCCTCCCCGTGCCGATGGATGCCACCGAGGCGTTGCCTGCGCTCGAGCTCCCGGGCGTGCTGGGCATGGCGATGTCGTTGGTGCAGGTCTCCGACGAGACCTTGCGGCCGCTGGTCACCCAGCTGCTCTCCGGCGTGGTGCTGGTGGCCGACCTCGACACGGCGCGCAGCTTCGCGGCGAGCCACCCGGCGTACACCTTCGTCACCCTCGACGGCGACGTGGTGCGCCCCGGCGGCGTGCTCACCGGCGGCGTGATGGAAGGCCCCGCAGTCGGCGTGCTGCAGAAGAAGCGCGAGATCGGCGACCTGACCTCCGACGTGACGCGGCTCGAGGAGCGTTACAACGAGCTCATCACCCGGCACTACGCCCTGCAGAAGCAGATGGGCCAGTCGGAAGGCGTGCTCAAGGGCCTCGAGAAGAACAGCCACGTGGAAGAGGTGCAGCTGGCCGGCCACGAGAAGGATCTGCACTCGGCGGGCTCGGGCCTGGTGAAGCTGCGCGCGCGCATCGAAGGCGTGCAGAGCGAGATCGAGCAGCTCGAGTCGCAGAAGAGCAGCCTCGAGTTCGAGCTGGAGTCCTCGCGTGGCGAGGTGATGCACGGCCAGACCGATCGCGAGCTGCGCGACGATCGCGTGCGCCTGATGACTGGCGAGAAGGAGTCGCTGGAGGCGAAGCTGTCGGCGCTCTCCACCGAGGTCACCGAGCTGAAGGTGAAGTGCGCGTCGGTCACCGAGCGGGGTGAAGCGGCCCGCTTGCGCGTCGATTCTCTGGCCAGCCAGGTCAAGGAACTCACTGAGCGCAGCGAGCGGCTCGCCCAGAGCTGCGACGAGAGCAAGGCGCACCTGGTGCAACTCGAGGCCCGCATGGCCGAGACCGCCACCGAACGCGGCGAGCGCCAGGAGCAGCACCGGGTGGCCAAGCTCGATCTCGACGGGCGCCGCACGGCGCACACGGAGAAGTCCGCGAAGGTCATCGATGATGAGCAGGTGCTGCGCGAGCTGCGCGAGAAGATCGACGGGCTCAGCCAGTCGCTCTCCGGGCTGTCGCTCAAGGGCAAAGAACTGACCCTCGAGCTGGAGCACCTCACCGGCACCGTGGCCGAGCGGTTCCAGATCAACCTGGCCGAGGTGCTGCACCAGTACCACCTCGTTCCCCAGCTGGGCGCGGAGGCGCAGGAGAAGCTCAAGGATCTGCGCGGTCAGCTCGAGCGCATGGGCGAAGTGAACGTCAGCGCGATCGAAGAGCACCAGGAGATCAAGGATCGCTTCGCGTTCCTCTCCGCGCAGAAGGCCGACCTCGAAGACTCGTTGCGCCAGCTGAGGGATGCGATCGAGAAGATCGATGAGACCAGCCGCCAGCGCTTCAAGGAGACGTTCGACGTGGTGAACGAGAAGTTCCAGCTGGTCTTCCCCCGCTTGTTCGGCGGCGGGCGCGCCTCGCTGCTGATGATCCCCGCGGCACCGGGCGAAGAGCCGGGCGTGGAGATTCTCGCGCAGCCCCCGGGCAAGAAGCTGCAGAGCGTCAACCTGTTCTCGGGTGGCGAGAAGGCGCTGACGGCCGTGGCGTTGATCTTCGCCATCTTCCTGATCAAGCCGACGCCGTTCTGTCTGCTCGACGAAGTCGATGCGCCGCTCGATGAGGCCAACGTGGGCCGCTACAACGAGATGGTGCGCGAGATGAGCAAGGGCTCGCAGTTCATCTTGATCACCCACAACAAGAACACGATGGAGGTCGCCGACACGCTGTACGGCGTCACCATGGAAGAGCCCGGCGTCAGCAAGCTGGTCTCCGTGAACCTCAAGCGCGCCGCCGCAGCGAACAACGACGCCCAGGTCGCCTGAAAAAAGCGGACCAACCGCCGACACCACTCTCTCCACCTTCTCCCTCTCCCCGAGGGGGAGAGGGTCGGGGAGAGGGCTAACCGACCAGCGCCTCGAGCAACGCACGCACCTGAACGAGGTCGCGGCTGTTTCCTGAATAGTTCAAGCGAACGCTGCTGCCCGCGGTGCGCACCGTGATCCCCAGCTGACTGTTGGCGGAATCCTCGACGACCGTTCCACCCTGGGGAAACCACCGGGCATCGGCGCCCGCCTGCAGCTTATGCGCGAGGGCCGGCCACCGCTCCGTGGACACGTGAGCGAAGAGCCGGAGCACCGCATCAAGCGAAGGCGGCGCGGGTAGACGCTCATGAGTCAGAGCTGCCAGCACCAGACCCGCCCTCGAGGCGGGAACGAACAGCACACCCTCCATGCACATCAGCGCGCGACCCTGTTCGCCACTCGCTTCATCAACGGCATCGACCAGCGTCGACCAACCCGCAGTCGGCTTGAGCCACCCCAGCAACGGGCTCTTGAACAAGCACAACACCGACACGAGCTCCTGGGGCGTCGAGGTCTTGAGCTCGAGCACCTCACCGTCGCTCTCGATCCGAACGGTGTTCTGCTGAGCCGAGATGGTGCCGATCGAAGACGGGAGCACGTCCCTCGACGGGGCGCCCCGGTGAGCGGGCAGATGGAGCCGGTCGGCCAGCAGCACCCAGGGCCGTGAGGCGGTCATCAAGAGCGTGATCACGAACGCGCCCGCACCCAGCAACGGAGCGAGGGGCCCGAACATCGAACTCGTGACGGCCACGCCGCTACCGATGGCGAACGCGAGCAGCCAGGACACGTTGGGCGAGGTCATGAACACCCGCTCTGCAGGCCCCGGCGGCTTGCCCTGTTTGCGCAGCAGCTCCAGCACGTTCGACACGGCCGCGCGCAGAGACGGTTGTTCCGGGCTGTTCATCCTCCGCAGCCGTTTATTGGCCTCTTCATGCGCCACCCGAACCCGCGCTCCGACTTCCCGGGTGAGGGCGGTGGCCTGGCTGTGCAGATTGGCGCGGTCGATGGCCTCGGCGATGCGCGGGAGCTGGTTGACGCATTCGTTCAGGGTGCCCACATCGTCCGACGCCGGCTCATCGCGGCCCATCAAGGCGCCGAGTGAGTCGAGCAGGGGCAGGGCGTCTTCCAGCAGCTCGACGCGCCCCTCCAGACGAATGCGTAACCCCGCGTCGATGCTGGCCGATTCGAGTGGACGAAAGGATTCAGTCAAGACGCTGAAGATTCTACAGATCGGATCGCGGGATGCCCCGTTTGAGATCGTCACCGAGCGCAACTCCAACCCCGCGCCCGATTTCGCCAGGAGCCACCATGTTTCGTAAGTCCCTGCTCGCCGCGTGCATCGCGGCGTTGACGGCCGCCCCCTGCTTTGCCGAAGCCGAGAAACCTGCCGATCCGAAGCCGGTGATCGAATCGAAGATCATGGCGGAGCCGAAGATCCAGATCGCCATTCTCCTCGACACCTCGGGGAGCATGGACGGCCTCATCAACCAGACCCGCGAGCAGCTCTGGCGAATCGTGAACACCTTCGCCACCGCGAAGAAAGAGGGCAAACGCCCGAAGCTCGAGCTCGCGCTCTACCAGTACGGCAACGATTCGATTCCCGCCGCGCAGCACCACGTGCAGCGCATCGTTCCGTTGACCACCGATTTGGACAAGGTGTCGGAGGCGCTCTTCAAGCTCTCCACCAACGGCGGCAACGAGTACTGCGGCGCGGCCATCTCGCACGCGCTCGGCGAGCTCGAGTGGAGCCCCAACCCGAAAGATCTCAAGCTCGTCTACATCGCCGGCAACGAGCCGTTCACCCAGGGGCCCATCGCCTTCCGTGACGCGGTGAAGACGGCCATCGGCCGCGGCATCGTGGTGAACACCATCCACGCCGGTACGCAGCAGCAGGGCATCAGCGACAGCTGGGCCGAAGCGGCGAAGCTGGCCGACGGCAATTTCCTCTTCATCGACAGCAACCGCGCGGTGGCCCGGGTCGACGCGCCTCAAGACACCGAGATCGCCAAGCTCAACGAGTCGCTCAACAAGACGTACATCGCGTACGGCGGCAAGGGGAAGGAAGCGGTCGCTCGCCAGGAAGCGCAGGACAAGAACGCAGGCGGCCTGAGCGCCTCGAGCTTGTCGACGCGCGCTACCGCGAAGGCGTCAGCGATGTACCAGAACGGTGATTGGGACGCGGTCGACGCGAAGAAAGAGGGCAAGAAGATCACCGCCGAAGAGATGCCTGCCGAGCTGAAGAACCTGAACGACAAGGAGCGCGACGAGTTCATCGCGAAGAAGGCGGCCGAGCGTTCGGAGATTCAGAAGCAGATCGGCAAGCTGGCGGCGGAGCGCGAGTCATTCGTGCAGAACGAGATGAAGAAGCGGTCGAAGGACTCCACCAAGTCGATGGACGACGCGCTCATCGAGTCGGCGCGCTCGCAGGCCGTGAAGGCCGACTACGCCTTCTGACCTGCGCTCCCTCTCCCCTTCGGGGAGAGGGTCGGGGTGAGGGGCCGTCGAAGCGGCTCGCCCCGCTCGTCGTACCGCTCACTCTCCGCGGGTGTGCTGCCATCAGCCACCTTCGGATCCTCATACGGAACCGCCACGCGGCGTCGGCTTGTGAGCACGTCATCACCGCGACGAAGTCAGCGGAGGGATTGGAAGGGTCGTCGAGCTTCTTCGAGAACGTGGCATGCCGTTCAGATATCAGAGGCCCGAGGCCGTGCGCAGAGCAGCCACCCACGCGGGCGGGCTGGCCACCACGGCGACCTCGTCTTCTCCCCGCAGCAGGTACTGCGTCGGCGCGTCCTCGTTTTCGTTTCCATACGGTTGATTCGCTTTTTTGCCGTTTTCTGCCGCATAACTCCACGTTACGCGGCAGGCGGTACGTCCGTCGTCGGCGCGGGCGGCACCTCGGCGGGCG
>JANODF010000236.1:0-14353 GCA_031412555.1 Archangium sp.
TCGTGCTCTCCCGCCGGAAACTGCTCGAGCCGGTAGATGGAGCGCTGGACTCTCAGAACTTTTCCCGTCTGCTGATAGCGACGCAGCAGCTGAGCGGAGCAGCCTGAACTCTTCGCTTGTTCAGCTGAGAAGTATCCTTGCTGGGCCTCGGCCAATTTGTAGATCGCCTGGCTGATCTTCTGCCCCGGCTCGCGCCACCAGCCGATCCCCAGTGCGTCCGCCGACTCCTCCTCATGTCGTTCGTGCGCGATCCGCTCGTGTTCGGCCACGAAGCGACGAGCCCACCTCGAAAGGCCCGGCCGAGCCGAGTTCGCCATGCGGCGCAGTTGCGCCAGCTCCCCGTCAGCCGCTCGTGCCGTTGAATCGAAGAGCACCTTTCCGGGAAACCCCTGACGGTTGAAGTGCGCGTAGATGAGACGAGCCAACGCGTCGTCATCAGGCCAGGCGTCGAGGAGGCCAGCGGCCAGGTTGTCTGGGTGCTCAGTCACGGAGGGCGCCATGGCCGCGACCAACATCAGCCGGGTTTGGTCGTCGCCAATCCACTCCTTCACGTCGTCCGGCTTCAGGCCCCACGCTCTCGTTTGGATGGTCCGCGCAACGCGACGCTGCTCGTCTGGCGTCAGTGAGTCGAAGACGATCGCGAACTCGGCCCATGGGTTCACGATCGTGCCGACCACCTCGATCAATTGTGGCGGAAAGATGCGTTGCTCCCTCAAGTGGGAGAGTCCAAACGCTCGCAGAAACGCAGAACTGTGGGCCTCCAATTTCAGCGTCGCGTGTTTCCAGTCGCTGTCGCTGAACTCTGCCGATGGAAAGGCCGCGATCCAGGCGAGCTGCAATTCCTCAACGGCGGCGTTCTTGTCTTTGTCAGTCGTCACTGCGCCCTCGGCCAGGTCGAGCCAGGCCATCGGTGCAAGTACGAGAAGGGGGCGAAGCAGCGTTCGCGCTTGTGGTGGCTCGTTCAAATAGCGACCTTTGAGAATGTCGTGCCATCCTTGGCGAAGCGCACCCGCCCTGGCCAGTCGCTCGATGCGAGCCACCCGGAGAGGGGTCAACGGCCGGTGGATGGTCAAATCAAGGACCTGCATTCCCAATGAGGAAATGGCCTCCCACGCGTCGAGAGTCGCATCGGCTTCCGACTCAGGAAGCGCCTGGAGGTAGCCGGCAGCGAACTGCGTGCTCCCCTGCTCCCGCTCGAGGGCTGCTCGGATTCGGGGCAAAAAGGTGTGACTGGCATCGGCAAGTGCGAGCGCCTGTCCTGCCCAATAGCGGCCAGGCCCCGACTCGCTGAGAAACCCAATCACGTCCTCGTCGGGTTGAGCCACCAGTTGTAGTGCGAGTTCACGCAGCGCCTCTTCATCGGGGTGATGGTCGAAGCGCCACGACGCGAGCAGCGCCGAGTAGCGATCGCGCAGCGTGCGAGGCTTCAGCAACTCCTTCATCTTCTCGATCGCCCCACCGACGTCCTGTCCGCCAGCATCGAATTCGACGATGTTGTCCAACTCACGTCTGGCTTGATCGAGTGATGCCCCTCCCTCGACCAGGCCGGCGACCAAGACGACAGCAACGGCGGAGAACCCCTCGTAGGTCTGTTTGCGAATGAGGCGCCCTCCGACCTGTGCTGCTTTGAACCGCACAGCGGGTTCAGGATCGCGCATCAGCTCTGACAGGATCGCTGCGGCGTGTGCCCGGTAATCGAGTTCTTCAGGATGGGCGAGCCAGGGCCGCTCGAAACCCTCGCCTCCCGCCGCGAATGTCAGTTCGTGCGTGCAGGCGACGCGCGCACAATCGACTGCGAGTTGGCGCCGCGCCACGACCGGCGAGCGGGCAAGCATGCGCAGAGTATCGAGCCGTTGCATTGACGGCGCTCTGGTGAGCGGCCCGTTCGAACAGAACAGGTCAAGGAGTGCGCCGGGGTCCGCTCCTGCTGGCGCTCGGAGAAAGTGAGCGATCAGCAGCTCAATGCCTCGTTGAAAGCACTGGGCGTCTCGCGAGATGACTGCAAGCGCGCCGGAGACCTCTGCGCTCCACTGGGTCATGGGGGCAAACAGCGCCTCGGCGATATCGAGCGCTTCGTGCGGTCGGGCCGCTGCCAGTTTCTGAATGAGCCTGAACTGCTGCTCATTCGTCAGTGTCTGGCGAAGCAGGTCTGGATCTCGCGCAAACCTGACGAGCAAAGCTCTCGCTTCAGGTGAGCCGTCTTCGAGCCGCATGACACAACGCTCGACGAGCCCACGTTCGGCACCGGCGCGTACGAGCGCCTCGAAGCGGTCCTTCTCGGCATGGCCCCAGAAGTCGAGCGCGAGCCGCTCGGCAAGAATTCGAGGAGTCACGTACCAGAGTTGATTGCGCCTGCCCGCCAGCCCCCGCTTGAAGAGTTGCTCGATCGTCCTCTTGAGCGTCTCCTCAGGTATTCCTGCGACACTCGCGAGTACCTCCGCGTCGGTTGTACCCGAAGAGAAGTCGACCCACTTGGCTGCGGAGAGTGCACGGATGCCATCAAGGTTGCCGACACTGCCGAGGAGCCGATCCGTCAGTCGCTGAACGTCGCTGAGCTTGAGGCGGTCTGAACGGCGGGGATCCGCGGCGACCGCGTCGAGCAACAGGTCGAGGTACTTCGGAAAGCCGCCGCTGAGACTTGCAAGTTCAAGCTTCGTTTCACGATCGAGGTGGGTGCGGGCGCTCTCGGCCAGTGACCGCATCGCAGCGTCGGTGAGTGGGGTGAGCAGGATCTCCCGGTCAGGCCTGCTCAGGGTGCGATCGTCATCAACACCGATCGTGATCAGCACCAGGTCGGCCGAATGGAGTCGACTCAGTCGCTCATGCTGTTCGGTCGAACATTCGTCGACCACCAAGACGCCTTTCACGGGAGCATCGCGACTCACCAGCGACTCCGCCTCATCGCGATAGACAGGCAGATACGAGACCTGCGGTCCGCGCGAACGAAGCGCCTCGAGGACGAGTCTCGATTTTCCGACTCCTGCCGCGCCGAGAACTCGACAGAGAGCACCTTGCGGCAGTCGCCCGATTCGTTGTGTCGCAGCGGTGCGTGCTTCATCTGGAGTCCAGGGAAGTCCGCTGCCGATGCTCGTCTCCCATTGGTTGAAATCACGAAGAAACCGACCGACGTCAGTAAGGCCCGGCACCAGCGAAACGAGTTGAGGGTGTTGAACCAGCCAAGAGGCGAGGTGCTCCCTCGCGATGAGTTGAGACTTTACCGGTCGGCCGACGACGGCCTTCAGCGCTGCTTTGAGCTCGAGGTGTGTTTCCGCGTTGACGTGCGCATTGACGACGAGCGTGTAGCCCGCGCCTGAACGAAGAAGCTTCCTCGCGGGTGCTTGCGATTTTCCCTTCAGCTGACTCTTCAGTTTACTGATGTTGAGCGAGGTCTTGGCCTGGAAAACCCACGGCCCAGGGATCATGTCGGACGGTCGGTCGGGTTGCGAAGCGATCAGGGCATCGATTCCTCCGTCGCCACGCTGATCCGTTCGGAAGGACAGTCCTTCCGCTCCAGGTGAGAGGCCCACGTGCGCGGCTTCGGCCTCAAGTAGCCGCTGCATAAGTCGCTCAAATGATTGACCTACAATGGGGGCGAGCGCGTGCGGATCCAGCTCCATCACTAAAATAAACTTTAAGTTTATCATCGCGTCAACAGGACGCTCCAAGACGGGTGTTCGCTCCGAAAGTGAGAAGCCCAGGCGCTTGACTTGGGTGAGGCCCGCTGAGATTCCGCCCTCATGAGGCTCTTCAACTTCTGGCGGTCCTCGGCGAGCTACCGGGTGAGGTTGGCGCTCGAGTTCAAGGGCCTTCCCTACGAGTACGTGGCGGTGAACCTCACCAGGGGTGAGCAGCACGAAGCGACGCACCGCGCGCGCAACCCCTGGGGCGGCGTGCCGGTGCTCGAGGTGCTCGAAGGCGGCAAGACCGTTCAGCTCCCGCAGTCGGTGGCCATCGTGGAGTACCTCGAGGAGCGCTACCCCCAGAAGCCGCTCTTCCCCAAGACGCCCCTCGAACGCGCGCGCATGCGGGCGATGGTCGAGCTGGTGAACTCGGGCATTCAGCCGCTGCACAACCTGCAGATCCTGAACAAGGTCAAAGAGCTCGGCTCAGACCCGAAGGCCTGGTCGGAGCTGTGGATCGGCAAGGGCCTCGACGCGCTCGAGGCGATGGCGAAGGATACCGCCGGCACCTTCTTGGGCGGCGACGCGTTCACCTTCGCCGATGCGTGTCTGTTGCCGCAGCTGTACGGGGCGCGAAGGTTCGCGACTGTCGATGCGAACCGGTTGCCGACGCTGGTACGCGTCGAGGCCGAGTGTATGAAACTCGATTTCGTTCAGAAGGCCCGGCCGGAGAATCAGCCGGACGCCGTGACTACGTGAAGGAGCCCGCCATGGAATCTCTGGGAATCATCAAGGTCGAGTCGGTGCACTGGTACGTGAAGGACATGGCGCGCACGCGCCGTTTCTACACGGAGCTGATGGATTTCGCGGAGCTGGGCGCCTCCAGCCCCGAGCTCACGAAGAAGGGCCGCCAGGAATCGGCGGTCTTCAACGCGGGCGACGTGACGTTGATCTGCTCGGCGCCGGTGGGCGAAGGCGGCCGCGCGTGGCGCTGGCTGCAGAAGCACCCCGAAGGCGTGGGCACCATCAACTACCTGGTCAAAGACGTGGAGAAGACCTGGCAGCTGCTGGAGGAGCGCGGTGGGACGATCATCGATGATCAGCTCCAGCGTTTCACCGACGACAAGGGCGGCAAGCTGGCGTTCTTCTCGATCACCACGCCGTTCGGCAACACCACCTTTCGCTTCATTCAGCGCGATGGCTACGAAGCGCAGTACCCGGGCTTCGTGCGGTACGACGCGCCGCGCGGCGGGAAGAACCGCTTCGGCTTCGCCAAGGTCGATCACATCACCTCGAACTTCCGCACCCTGCAGCCGATGGTGTTGTGGATGAAGCACGTGATGGGCTTCGAGGAGTTCTGGAACATCCAGTTCCACACCGAAGAAGAGATCGACAAGGGCAACCAGCACGGCACCGGCCTCAAGTCGATCGTGATGTGGGATCCGCACAGCACGGTGAAGTTCGCCAACAACGAACCTTCGCGCCCGCATTTCAAGCGCTCGCAGATCAACGTGTACGTGGAAGATCAGCGCGGCGAAGGCATTCAGCACCTCGCACTCGCGGTGCGCGAGATCGTGCCCACCGTGAAGGCGATGCGCGCGACTGCCGGCCTCGAGTTCCTCGGCACGCCGGCCAGCTATTACGACTACCTGCCGGAGCGGCTGCAGAAGAGCGGCATCCTTCGCATCGACGAAGACCTGAAGGAGCTGCGCGACCTGCAGATCCTCATCGATGGTCACAAAGAGCATCAGTACCTGCTGCAGATCTTCATGAAGGAGAACTCGCAGCTGCTCAAAGACCGCGAGTCGGGGCCGTTCTTCTACGAGATCATTCAGCGCAAGGGCGACAAGGGCTTCGGCGGCGGCAACTTCAAGGCGCTGTTCGAGAGCATCGAGCGCGCGCAGACGGCCGACCGGGCGCAAAAACACTGAATCAACAGCTCCCTCTCCCCTCTGGGGAGAGGGTCGGGGTGAGGGGCCTTCACCCAGCGACGCCGTGTTCGACTGGGCTTCGCTCAAGAAGAACTCCGCCGAGGTGAAGACGCGCACGCTGCTGGAGGACCGCGGTGACTGGCGGCTGGTGCACGACGATCTCGAAGCGCCGATCGTCGCGCACCGCACCATGACCTTCGCCATCAAGAAGACGCGCGGCGCCGACGGCACCTGCGCGATCGACTCCCACGTGGAGAACGACAAGGCGCCGAAGACACCCGAAGGCTGGGTTCGCATCGACACGATGCGAACCTCGTGGCGCTTCGAGCCGAGTGGCAGCAAGACGCGCGTCACCTTCACGCTCTTCGTCGACCCGGCGGGCTCGGTGCCCGCGTTCGTGGTACACGGTGCTCAGAAGAACGCGACGGCCGACACGCTGAAGTCGGCGATGGCGAAGCTCAGCCGCCGTTGATCTCGACGTTGGCGTACATCTTCATGAACTGACTGAGCTCCATCTTGAAGATGCCGTCGTCGCGGCCATTGTTGGCGGGTTCGCTCTCGCCCCACGGGTTGCGCAGCTGCACGTACTTCTTGCCGCCCGACGTCTCCACGCCCCACACCGAGTAGGCGTGATCCGCGTAGATGCCGCTGTTGGTGTACTTCGCGTGCGAGCTCTCGCCGTACGTCGACGCGGTGGCGGGGCGTTTCTCCTTCAACGCCAGCGCGAGCGCGTCGAACACCTGATCCGCCTTCACGCCCGCCGCCTGGAAATCGATCATCGAGCTCGGTTTTCCGGTGAGCGCGCTCAGCGCATCGCCAGGCACGCCTGATTCGATGGCCCCATAGCTCCCCGCGCGCTGCGCGAACGCCTTCTCGAGCAGCGCAGGCCAGAGCTCCTTCTCGTCGCGGCCCGAGGCGTAGCTCAAGTGGTACCAATCGTTGTGCGGCAGGTCGGCGTCGATGCGCACCTTCACCGGCACCCACTTCGCGCCCTTCGGCTCGTAGATGGTCACGTCATACGTGCCGTCGGTTCGCTTCTGAAACGCCTTCTCGATGAGCTCGGGGTTCGCACGCGCCACGGCCGACATCGCCGCGATGAGGTAGCAGTCGGCGAGGTACTTCTGCATCACGTCGTTGCCCGAGATGCCGTTCTTCACCAGCTCGCCGCCCTTGATGACCTCCTGGCGCACGCGCTTGAGGTCGGCCTTGAGCACCACGGGGTCCTTCACGCCGAGCGGATTGACCGGCGTGGGATCGTCGAGCACCTGCAGGCCGCGCAGCTTGTTGGCGATGAACGCTTCGATCTTCGCCGTGCCCTCGGGCGTGAACTGATCCTTGAAGCGCGCCGTCTCCTGCTTGAGCGTCTTCGCTTCGGATTGCGTCAGCCCGTCGCGCTTGACCCGGCGGATCAGCCCGTCGACGTCGGTATCGGAGATCTTCCCGTCTTTGGCGGCGGTCGCGAAGTCGGTGCGCAGACGCTTGATGTCGAGAGCCATGGCGGCGAACGCTAGCGCTTCAGCTCCAGCTTTTCACCCCTGCCCAGCGACACCGGCCCGGGCTCACCGGTGACCAGGTTGATCAGCACCCGCATCGCCGCGGTGGCCAGCACGAAGTCCTGCACGCGCGGCGGCTTCGGCGTGGAAGCGACGATGCGGATCAGCTGGCCTTCGACCACGGAGAGGCCCTCGATGGGCCAGGCGTCGCCGCTCCACATCGCCTCGAAGGCGCGGGGATCTTCATAGAAGACGAAACCGCCCTCGGGGATGAAGGCGATCGCGTGCTCTGCGCGCTTGCGGCGAACGCGAACGGAGAGCTCTGCCGGCCACTGCTCCCACAAACGCAACGTGGAGAACTCGCTCCACGTCGCGTCGAAGCGGGCCTCAGTACGTCGCGACGAGGGAGGCACCCGAGTAGGAGGCATACCCCAGCAGCGTGATGTGCCAGACGCCCGCCGCCGGGACCGCGACGACGATGCTCTCGGCGTTGCCGCTCGCTGCCGAGTATTCGCTGGCCGTGCTGTTGGCCGGAGCCGGCATGCCGTACTCCGCGAAGAGGTCGACGTCGCCCGTGCCGCCGCTGGTGTTGATGGTCAGGCTCGAGCTTCCCGTGGGCACCGTGATGGTGAAGTACTGCAGCGAGTTCGTCGCGCCGGAGATGCTCACCGGCACGCCGTTCTGCAGCGCTGTGGGGTTGCCGGCGTCGACCATGCTGGCCGTGCGAGTCGCCGTGAAAGTGAAGGCGCCACCACCCGTCGTCGCGCTGTCGATCACCACCGCGTAGGTGCCCGCGGGAACGATCTGGGTGTGCGTGATGGTCGCGCCCGGTGAGGTCGCCACGAAGCAGCCCACTTCAGTGCCGCACGTACCGCTGCTGTAGAGGTGCACGGAGAGCGCGGGCTGAAAGCCGGTCGAGACCAGGGTGAAGTCGATTTCGCCCGTCGTCGGCTGCGTGAAGACGATGACGCGGTCAGGCTGGCCCGGGTTGGCGCACGTGCTGCTGATCTGGTGGCCGTAGCCCGCGGTCGTGCCGGTGAAGGTCGCCGTGTTGTTCACGAACTGAATCGTCTGTGCCGTCGCGCAGGTGTCACCCGGCAACGTTCCACCACCACCGCCGGTGCCGCCGCCGACGCCGCCACCGGTCGTTCCGCCACCCGTGCCGCCGCCGGAACCGCCACCCGAACCACCACCCGCGGTGCCGGTGCTGCACATGCCCAGCTGACAGAGCGAGCCGAAGGTGCACGCGGTGCACATGTTGGCGTTGGTGCCGCAAGCGACCGACGAGCTGCCGGGCTGGCACTCATCATTCGCGTCACAACACCCGAAGCAGGTGGAGACGCTGCACTTCGCCTTGGGGGCGCCGCATGAAGCAAGAGGGAGGACGACCATCACGACGGCTGAAACTGCCGCGAGGATCCACATCCGATGACTGGAGTTCATTTTGGTTTTCCTGCAGTTCGATTCCGGCCGGAGTCGCTTGCATAGACCGGATTTCGTCTCAGCGCACCCCGAAGCACGTCACTGGTGGTGTCAGCGCACCACGTACTTCGAAGGTGGCACTCCGACGAGCGACCGAAAGTCGCGGGCGAAGTGTGCCTGATCGGCGTAACCGAGCTGCGTCGCGAGGTCGGCCATCGTGCCCTCGCCCCGCTCCAGCGCGAGCAGCGCGTCGTGCAGCCGGTAGCGCTGGATCATCCACTTCGGAGAAATGCCCACCGCGTCCTTGAACCAACGCTGCAGCTCACGCAGGTGCATGCCCGCGCGTTCACGCAGCGCCTCCACCGAGGTGACCGAACGATCGACCGTGGCCGCGTCGACCAGCTCACGGAGCAAGCCGGCATCCGCACCGGGTGGCGGCACCAGCTCGCTGAAGAAGCCGGTGGCGATGCGCACGCGGTGGTGATCATCGGGCGCCCGGGCGAGTCGATCCCGATAGGCCTTCGAGCGGCGCGCCCCCACCACCTCGCCGAACGGGATGATGCGATCGGTGAGCGTCGACAGCGGCGCGCCCAGCACCTCGCGAAACGCGCCCGGCCTGAACTTGGCGGCGAAGGCGCGTGATTCTCCTTCGAGCACGCGGGTGAAGCGGCCGGTGACCACGCCGACCACCCGAACGTCATCGCCTTCCCACACCACGTGGATGGAGGGATGCGGAAGGGAAGACTGCGCGTGCGACTTGCCCGGTGGCACCTTCCAGGAAACCGACCACCAGTGCTCGATGCTCGCGTCGAGCGGGGCGTCGACCTCGTAACGGTGATGCGACTGCTCGAAGGTGAACGCAGCAGGCGTCTTGATCAACCCGCGCGGAGGCGCTGCCTTCAATCGGGCCATGTCGCGTTCCTTCAAGCCCGCGCGCCGGGAGGGTGGATAGACAGCCTCATGCGCTTTGCCCACGTCATCGCTTTCGCACGTTCGCTGCTCGCGTTCGTGTTCTCAGTCGCGTTCATCGTCATGCCCGAGCAGATGATGCCCGGCAGTTCGGCCGAGCCGGCGAGGTCGCTGGCCCTGGTGTTCGTCAGCCGGAACTTGATGTTCGCGATCGCGCTGGCCGTGCTGGCAGCTCGCCGCATCGACCGGCCGCTGGCGTGGTTGCTGATCGCCGACGTGGGGCTGCAGGTCTTCGATGCCGCGATGGCGCATGACGCGTCGTCGATCGTGCCGGTGGTCATCGGCGTGCTCGAGGCCCTGGCCGCCCGCCAGCTTCTGTCGCGTTCCTTCAAGCCAGGCGTGGCGTGAGCCTTTAGGGTGAACGACATGAAGACCATCACTGCCACCATCTACATCGCCGCGAAGCCGGATGCCGTGTGGGCTGCGCTGACCCAGCCCGCGGGGGTCGCTGCGCTCTACTTCGGCAGCAAGCTCGTCACCTCGTTCGAGCCGGGAGCGCCGTACCAGTACGTGGGCGATGACGGGACCGTGCATGTGCTCGGGGAGGTGCTCGAGCAGGTGCCGTCGTCGCGGTGGGTGATCACGCATCGCGCGGGGCCGAAGTGGCAGGGGCCGAAGGTGTTTCAGTCGCGGCTGGCGTACGTGATGGAGGATGCGGGGTTCGCGACGAAGGTCGTGATCACTCAGGATCAGATCGAAGAGGAGGATCCCGGGTATGCGCACAACAAGGAAGGGTGGACGGTGTTCCTTTCGAGCCTCAAGAGCTTCGTCGAGACTGGGAAGGCTCTTGTTCTGGGGTGAGCGTTCGCCCTCTCCCCGACCCTCTCCCCCTCGGGGAGAGGGAGTTGGTGGAGTTGGTGGAGTTGGTGGAGTTGGTGCGTCTAGTCGGTCGCCTTGATGCCCCAGGTCTCCAGCTTCCGGTAGAGCGTCTTGCGTTCGATGCCCAGGGTGCGCGCGGCGGCGGTCTTGTTGCCTCGCAGCGTCTCCAGCACTCGCAAGATGTAGCGCTTCTCGACTTCTTCCAGCGACATCAACTCGCTCACGTCATCCGCTGCGACCACCAGCCGCGTCGCGACGTGCTTCTGCACTTTCTCGGGCAGATCATCGACTCCCAGCTCGTCGTAGCGGGTCAATGCCACCGCGCGTTCCATGCAGTTCGAGAGTTCGCGCACGTTGCCCGGCCAGTCGTAGCTGAGCAGCTTCGCCGCCGCCGGTGCAGAGAGCCCCTTCACCGCCTTGCCTGCCCGCGCGCTGTGCTCAGCGAGAAACCGATGCGCCAGCGGCAGGATGTCGGCCGTGCGTTCACGCAGCGGCGGCAACGCCACGTGCACCACGTTGATGCGGAAATAGAGGTCTTCGCGAAACTGCCCCTTCTCGATCCGGTCTTCGAGATCGCGGTGCGTCGCCGTGATGATGCGCACGTCGATGGGGTGTTCAGCGCGCGCACCGAGCGGCCGCACCCGCCGCTCCTGCAACACGCGCAACAACTTGGGCTGCAGGCCCAGCGGCATGTCGCCGATCTCGTCGAGCAGCAACGTGCCGCCGTTCGCTTCGGTGAAGAGCCCCACCCGCGCCTCTCGCGCATCGGTGAAGGCGCCGCGCACGTGACCGAACAGCTCACTCTCGAGCAAAGACTCCGGCATCGCGGCGCAGTTGACCGCCACGAAGGGTCCACCGCGCCCACCACGCGCGTGAATGGCCCGGGCCAGCACTTCCTTGCCCGAGCCCGACTCGCCGGTGATCAACACGGACGACTGCGTCGACGAGACTCGCGCCACCACGTCGAGCGCGCGCTTCATCGACTCACTGGCGGCGATCACCCCTTCCACGCGGGGGCCCTGGTTCTGCGTGACCTCCACCCGCAGCCGCTGCACCTCACGCTGGAGCCGCCGGTGCTGCATCGCCCGCTCGAGCGCGATGATGATGGCGTCGAGCTTCGCGGGCTTCGACAAGAAGTCGTACGCACCCGCGCGGATCGCAGCCACCGCCGAGTCGAAGCTCCCGAAGGCGGTGAGCACGATGAGCGGCGTATCGGGGTGACTGGCGGCCACGCGCTCCGCGAACTCCAGCCCGCCCAACCCCGGCATGTGCAGATCCGTCAGCACCGCGTCGACGTCTTCGGAGTCGAGCTGCACCAGCGCATCCTCCGCGCGCAGCGCCGTCACCACCCGGAAACCACGCTGCGAAAGACCGAGCTCGAGCGTCGAGGTCAGATGAGCGTCATCGTCGACGAGCAACACGCGGCCGGTCATGCAGCCTCCAGGGGAAAGTGCAGCGTGAAGGTGCTGCCGTGACCGGGGGAAGACTCCACCGTCAAGAAGCCTCCATGGTCTTCCATGATGCTCAACGCAATCGGGAGCCCCAGGCCGGTGCCTTCACCGGCGGGACGGGTGGTGAAGAAGGGCTCGAAGATCGACGCCTTCACCTCGGGGCTCATGCCTTCGCCTTCATCGCGCACCGCGAGCGTGCGCCAGGCCCGCGTCTCGGTGGTGCCCGGCTTCTTCGCTTGCGACGTTCCGATGGTCAGGGTCACCGCGGCGCCATCGCGGCTGGCCATCAACGCGTTGACCACCACGTTGGTGAGCGCCTGCTGCACCAATATTTCGTCGGCCTCGAGACGCACCTCGGGCAGCTCGTGAAGCCGGAGCGACACGTGACGCTTGCCGGCGAGCGGCTGCACCAGGTCGACCACCGAGCGGGCCAGCTGATCGAGGCGCAACACGACGGGCTCCAGGGTGCGCGGGCGCGCGAAGACGAGCAGCTGTTTGATCAACCGCGTCATCTGCTCGGTGCACTGAATGATCACCCGCGCCGATTCGTGGGTGGGCTCACCCTTCGCAGTGTCTTCCATGATGAAGCCGGCACGCGCTTCGACCACGTTGAGTGGAGTGCCCAGCTCGTGCGCGAGCCCTGAAGCGAGCCGGCCCACGGTGGCCAGGCGATCGGCGTGACGCAGCTGCTCGACGGCGGTGAGCCGGGCCGCCGCTTCGCGCGCAGTGTCGGCCTGCGCCTGCGCGAGCTGCCGGCACATCGCGTTCATTTCATCGGCGACCTCGGAGAGTTCGTCGCGGGTCGACAGGAGAAGATCGGTGGACAGCTCCCCTCGACCGACGGCACGTGCCTTCTCGCGCAGCAGCCGGGTGGGCTTGGCGACCAGCCACCACCCCAGCACGAAAGAAGCGGCGGTCATGCCGGCCACGGTCATCAGAGAGAGCAACACCGCATCGAAGAAGTGACGCCTCACCCACTCGCCCTCGTGCGCCGGCGACTCGGAGACCTCGACCGCGCCGAGCATGCGGCCGTTCTCCCACGCGGGCGCGATGGTGAAGCGGCGTGCGTTCTGCCCGTCTTGCGCCAAGGTGGTGGAGACGGGCACACCCTTCTTCAACGACGTGCAGTCGAAGGGCGTGGGCGGCGTGTTTTCTCCACAGACCCAGCGCACGCGCAGGTCACCTGCCACGCGTTCGTTGGTCGCTTCGATCGTGGCGCGCGCAGCCTCCACGCCTTCACGCGGGGCGACCACCTTCACCGACTCTGCCAGCGCGGTGGCCACCAGCTGATGCGTGCGATCCATGTCGCGCTCGAAGTCGGACTGGCGATCCGCGAGTTGGCGGTACTCGTGCAGCGAGATGATGAAGATGACGACCAGCAGAAAAGCCAGGCTCAGTCGTGTGACCAGTCTCATGAAGGCCCGTCGTAGGCGAAATCAACGCACCGTGGAGTGCAGCCGCGCGGCCAGCCGGGTCGCCTCGTGGTTCTCGACGCTTGGTGCAGAGGCAGCGTGTCTTTTCGACACGGTCGTCGCCTCACGACTCACGCCGGCTTCTGTGATGTAGGAGTGAAAATGAGAGCCTGGCAATTCGACACCTTCGGTCCGCCGCGCGACGTCTTGAAGCTGCGTGAGGTCGCGACGCCGAAACCCGGCGAGCAGGAGTGCCTGGTGCGCGCGCGTGCATTGGCCCTCAACTTCCCCGACATGCTGCTGGTCGAAGGCAAGTACCAGATGAAGCCCGACCTGCCCGCGACGCCCGGTATGGAGGCGATGGGCGTGGTCGAAGAAGCCGGCCCCGGCAGCAAGTTCCGCAAGGGGCAGCGGGTGCTGGTCAGCCAGATTCACGGCAGCTTCGCGGAAGCGTTCGTAGCGCCTGATGCGTTCTTGCTCGAGGTGCCCGAGGGCATGAGCGACGAGCAGGCGGCGGGTTTTCACGTCACGTACCAGACGTCGTACTTCGCGCTGGTGCATCGCGCGGCGCTGCGGCCCGGGGAGTGGCTGCTGGTGCACGGCGCGGCGGGTGGCGTGGGCACGTCGGCAGTGCAGCTGGGCAAGGCGCTCGGTGCGCGGGTGATCGCCACCGCGGGCGGCGCGAAGAAGTGCGAGGTCGCGAAGGCGTGTGGTGCGGAGGCCGTCATCGACACGCGCACGCAGGACTTCGTGGCGGAGGTGAAGAAGCTCACCGACGGCCGCGGCGCGGATGTGATCTACGACCCGGTGGGTGGCGAGACGTTCGAGAAGTCGACCAAGGTGATCGCGTTCGAGGGGCGGTTGTTGGTGATTGGCTTCGCGTCGGGGGTGATTCCCACTGTGTCGGTGAACCGGTTGTTGCTCAAGACCGCGGCGGTCGTCGGTCTTCAGTGGGGCGCGTACAAGATGTTCGCTCCCGAGAAGGTCGAGGCGGCGCATCGCGAGCTGTCGGCCATGTTCACCTCGGGAAAGATTGATCCGGTCGTCTATGAGCGGCGCTTTGCCTTCGAGCAGCTGGCCGATGCGATGGATGCACTCACCAGCCGCGAGGCGTTCGGCAAGGTCGTGGTCAACGTCGGGTGACCCGTTCTCCCTCTCCCCTCTGGGGAGAGGGTCGGGGTGAGGGGCCAAACCATGAACGGTTGGAGCATGTTCCGTGTCTTGGTGGTGATAGCG
>JANODF010000237.1:0-17820 GCA_031412555.1 Archangium sp.
GGGCTCGAAAGCACTTCGGAACCAGCTGGGTCGTCGAGCGCTGAAGGCCCCTACACGAAGATATCAGTCGGCCGAGTGCACGGGTGCGGCCTCACTGACGCAGGGCAGGTCGAGTGCTGGGGCTTCAACGACAATGGCCAACTGGGCGCTGACAGTCTTCCTGTCTCCGCGGTACGCCGCGCAGATGCTGACGTGGCGTGGCTCGAAGGGTACGACCTGCTCACGACAGTCTTCAAAGATGGAGGCGTCGTCATCACAGGCAGCGAATTCTTCGGGGGGCCTTCTACGCGCGTGCAACTCGCCGACGCCTTCCGGGTCGACGACCTCTGCGGGAGTTCGGCGTTGAGCGGCGGAGCGCTGTTCAGCTTCGACCGAAACACGGGCGCCAGCCAACGAGTCATGGCAGTGCCGGTCGACGCCACCCTGGAGGAGTCGATGGAGGGTGGCTGCTGCCTCTTCAGCGCAACGCAGGGCCTCTTGTCCTGCAGTTTGGCGCCGACGGTCGCCCCTGAAGCCGAGCTGCGCGAGTGGCAAAGGAGCGTGCCCGGCCAATTCGAATGCGGACTGCTCATGGATGGACGGGTGGTCTGCGCGGGTCAGCCGTCCGAGAACCAGCTCGGCCTCGGCGACGCCGGCATCACGAGCGGTCCGCTGAACCTGCCTCCGGCCAAATCACTCGAGCTCCTGATCACCGGTGGATGCGTGCTGACGGTCGGCGGGGAGGTGTGGTGCTGGGGCGACCGCATGGGGCGGCCCGTACCTGCGCCCATTTCGGGGCTGAATCGCCCGGTACGTCAGCTCGAGTGTTCCTACGATCACTGCTGCGCGTTGGCCGGCTCGAACAGCATTCAGTGCTGGGGTAACAACCTCTCACGGCAGCTCGGGTCTGCAGGCCCTTCCACCCTCGCGCCCAGACGGGTCGTGGTCGCGGGCCCCGTAGTGCGGCTCTCTCGTTCGGGGCTGTGCGCGGTGTTGACCAGCGGGGAGGTCGATTGTTGGGGTCACATTGCGCTCACGGGTTTGGTGAAAAGCGAATCTCCAATTCGGGTGATTCATTGAAGCGATTTCTATTTTTCGCTGTCTCATTTGTCATCTCCGCAAGCTGTGCGCGGCCGCCGGTGGCCCCGGTTGAAGTCGGCCCCGCCCGGGTGGCACCGTCGAGCCTCGACTTCGGGCGCGTCTGGCTCTCACGAAGCGAAGAACGAACGCTCGAGGTCACCAACCCCAACCGCGTGGCGATCGACGTCGCCACGTCGAGTGAAGCGCCCTTCTCCATCACGCCCTCGAACGCCACCCTGGCCGCCGGAGAAGTCGCTCTCTTTCGCGTTCGTTTCGAACCGCAGGTCGAAGGCGCCCTCACCGCCGAGCTCGACGTGGCTGGATCCATCGTTGTGGTGAGCGCTCGAGCCGAGCAGGCGCCACCCTGCATTGCCAGCCAGGCGTGCCGCGTCTCGGCCTTCGACTTCGAGCAGGGCGTCTGTGTCGAGCGCGACGCTGACGACGACACCTCGTGCACGCCTTCCCTTTCCTGCTTCGCGCAGGCGGTCTGCCGCAGCGGTCAGTGCGTCGGCACCCTGACGACGTGCAGCGACGGCAACCCCTGCACGATCGACGCGTGCGGCGAAGCGGGCTGCGTCTTCGTCGATGACTCGCTCTCGTGCGCGGTGCCTGTGAACCCCTGTCTGGCGCCCGCCTGCGATGCCGACGCCGGCGGGTGCACCACCGTGCCCGTGGTCGATGGCACCTCGTGTGGCCCGCGGACGTGTTCGACCGCCGACATCTGCCTCAACGCCCAATGTGTGACGCGGCCAGCGCCGCAGACGCAGGCGTGCGCCGAAGTCGTGGCAGGGCACCCCGCCGGCCCGGGCGACGTCGATGGCCGCCAACAGAACGCGCGTTTCGGCAACGTCGAGTCGATGGTCTACGACGACGACGGGACGCTGTACGTGGCAGACAGTGCTCGCATTCGCCGCATTTCACCCACCGGCGAGGTGAAGACGTTGGCGGGTTCAGTCGTTGGCTCGCGCGATGGCTTTGGCGCGGCCGCTCAGTTTCAGCGGCCGTTTCTGATTGGCTTCAATGCCCGGCGAAATCTGCTCGTGTGGGACTTCTTGGCGCACGGCTTCGCCGCGAACCTGCGCCAGGTCTCGAGGGCGGGCCTCGTATCGACCGTCTGTACGGGGTGTCTGCCGCCGGGCGGGGTGCCGCTGCGCGTCGACGCCAATGGGACGACGGTGGGTGTCATCACAGGCCCCCCCGCGGCCGTGTTCTTCGTATCGGGCTCAGGCCAGACGACGGTCGTGCCCGTCACCAACAACTTCGCCTTCCCCTTTCAGTTGATTGGAATTCAATCGGTGCAGCCCTTGCGCGTGTGCATGCTGCCGAGTGGTTCGTATGATGTCGGGCCGGCGCCAACCGATGGCGGCGCTGCGCTCCTGACGCAACACGCCCCCTTCTGTGAAGGTGCCGTCAGCGGGTCGACCCGGGTGCTGGCCGACGGGGGCAGCGAACCACTGGCCATCGCAGGCCCCGCGCTCGATGGACCACGGACGTCGGTGGGTCTGAGCTCGACGGCGAGCACCCGAATTCCGGCTGCCTTCAACGACGGCGGATACGCCCTCTACGACGCTGCCCGGTTCCATGTGCGGCGCGTCGACGGCGACTTCATGCGAACACTGGCCGGCCCGGTGCCACGGCAGGGTCTGGTCGATGGAATGAACTCGGAGCTGCTCACCTCTCCCTCCAGCATCGTTCGAGACGGCCCCCGCGCGATCTTCGCAGACGGGCCCAGCATCCGCTCGCTCACCGGCCGCGTCGTCACCACGCATGTCCTGGATGCAGGCGCGGGTGAGCAGTTCTTCGATCGACTTCAGCTCGCGGTTCTCGATGGAGGAAGTCTTGCTCGACTGTCACCCGTGCTGCGCACCCTGGTCCTGTACGACACCCAATCGTGGCAACCGACGGCTGAGTTCGGCGGCCTGACGTTCGACTCATCGGGCTTCGTGGTCGAACGACCGACCTCGGTCGCACAAACAGCGGATGGAGCCCTGTTCGTCGGCTTCAGAGAGTCGACACCCATCGGCGACGGTGGACTCACGTTCATTCCGTTCGCGTATGCGGTCAGGCCGGCGCAGCTGCCGAACCAAGCGTATGTCGCCACCAGACCCGCGAGCGGGCCTGCGACGCGCACCGGCTTGTTCATGCTCAATGACGCGGGCCTGACGCTCCTCAACCCCGACGATGCGGGGCAACCGCAGGGCAACGTGCCGACCGACTTCTATGAGGAGGCACCCGAACAACTGCTGGGTGTCTTCCGAAAGGAGCTGGTGCGCATCCGGTTCAACCCGTACCGCGTCGAGACCCTTCTCGAATTCTCGGAGACCCCGAGCTCGCTTGCCCCCTCGCCCGACGGCGGCGTGCTGGTCGGCATCACCCACGCCATCGTTCACGTTCAGCTGCGCTGAGTGGGATTCGCAGGTGGTGCTATCGCTGCGGGTCGTGGTTCAGCGAAGCCGAAGAAGAAGCGCTGACTCGAAGTCGAGAAGCACGGACGCTTCGACGAACCCTTATCGCCCGCCCGTACGCGTCACCAACACGCCCTCGCCCAGGAGCCCGACCAGCCCCACCATTCCATCTGCTGACACCTCGACCGAACTGGGCACCGAGGGCAGCCGCGCATTGCTCCAGCTCGAGGCGCCGTCACGACTCCAGTGCAAGCCGCGCTCACTGATGCCGACCAGCGAGTCGACGCCCGAAATCGCCGTGACACTCAACCCTCGAAGCGGAGGCGCCGCCCCACCCGCGGGCCCCAACCCCACTTCAGCCAGCACCCAGGAACTGCCCGTGAAGAGCCCGAAATGTTCGGTGGTCGACACGTAGTAGCGCAGCGCATTGACGCGGCTCGCCGCGCCGTAGACCGTTCTGCTCAGCCGCACCAATTCGGGCAATGGCTCACTGAACGACGTCCAGCTCGCACCGGCGTTGGTCGACGTCCCGAGCGGACGGTTGCTGCCGTCGTAGACACCTGCGATCAGCTCCGTGACGCCTGAGCCCGGGGTCAACCGCGCATCGAACAACGTCACGGGCGTCTGCAGATATTGCCACGAGAGCCCGCCGTCGCTCGACGTGCTGGTTCGGCCACCGACGTCGGCGACCACCACACCACTCAAGACGTGCAGCGAGACGACATCAGAGGTGAAGCCCAGGTAGTCGGGCGCCGGCGGCGTGAGCGCCGTGAAGCTCTGGCCGCCATTGATGCTCTTGTAGATTCGCCCTGCTGTGTACCACTGGGGCGGGAGCAGCCCACGGCCGGTCCCGACGTACATCACGTCGACGTTGCTCGCGTCGATCGCGATGGAGCGAATTGAAAGCGGCGGCAAGCCGACGCCCTGCGCTCGCCAGTGCCGGCCGAGGTCATCGCTGCGAAAGAGCTGGCCGTGCAGCGTGCCCAGAAAGAGCCTGCTCCCCGTGGGGGCGACCGCGACGGCCGACCCCTGCGTGGCGGTGATGCCCTCGACACTCCGCGTCCACGTCGTTCCATCGTCTGTGCGCGCGACCTCGTACGCGTGTCCAAAGGCGAGCGCCTCGGTCGCCGAGCGCGGCGAGAGCTCGAACCAGGCAGCCGCATTCAGCACGCGGGGGGCCCCGGCCTGCACCCAGGTCGCGCCGTCGTCGTCGCTGTGCCAGATGCCGAAGGTGGGGTTGAAGCACCAGACCTCGATGACCGACGAAGGGCTCAGCTTGCACGAGACGTTCGACCGCGGCGATCCGGCGCGGGTCCAGCTGGTGCCACTGTCGACGGACCTGAACGGTCTGTGTGACGTCGACAGCCAGAGACGCTGCCCATCGACGGGGGACACCTCGAGCGCGCGCAGCGACTCGGTGGCGACCAGCGTCGGCGTCACCTCGAGCCAGCTCTGACCGCCGTTGCCGGTGCGCCAGACATGCGTCGCATTCCACGCCCAGGCCACCAGCGGGTCGACCGGGTTTGCCATCAAGGTGACACCGTTCGCAGGTGCCGTGATCGGGCTGAAGGTGACGCCATCGATGCTCCTGAGGAACTCCTGGGAGAGCGCTGCGGACAGGTAGCTGGCCCACACCGCCGAGCGGGAGAGCACGACTTCGTGGATGGAGCCCGACGGGGGCAATGCACTGACCGTGCGCCAGTTCGAGGCGCCATCGATGCTCGCCATGACCTGGTCGGGAAGGCCCGTCGGCCTGACGATCGCCCACAGTTCGTCGGGAGCACCGGGCCTCACCTGAAGGCTCACCACGGTGTCGGGCAGCCGATTGCGCTCGAGCCAGCGCCGCCCCCCGTCGATGCTCTTGAACACCCGGCCCTTCTCTGCGCTCACGTAGACGATGCTGGGTGCAGAGGACGCGCGCGCGAAGACGTCGATGGCCCCCCCGAACAAACCGTCGCGAGCGATCGCCCAGCCCGCGTCAGGGAGCGGCTCCTCCGCGAGGCCTGCGTCGGTGATGAACCCTGCGTCGGTGACGAACCCTGCGTCGGTGACGAACCCTGCGTCGGTGACGAACCCTGCGTCGGTGACGGACCCTGCGTCGGTGACGAACCCTGCGTCGGTGACGGACCCTGCGTCGGTGACGAACCCTGCGTCGGTGACGGACCCACCGTCGGTGACGAGCCCTGCATCAGTCTGCGAATCTCCGCCCGGCAGTTCGCCACCTGCCGGGGAGCGCGACTCGCACGCGGAACACGCGAGGACGACGATGCACAAGGTCGTGAGCTGGTTCATGCCGGGATGACAGGCGCGGCCGACTCAAGTCTCACGAAAGGATCGTGGCAGCTTCAACTGGCCTCATTTCGAGGCTTTGACTTCGAGCTCCTTCGCCCGCGCCGCCCACTGGGGCTCCGCCGGGCCTTTCGCCGAGAGCTTCCGGAAGATCTGAAGTGACAGACCGTACTCGTCTCGCGCCGCAGGCTTCTTGCCCAGCTTCACCAGCGCGTCCCCGGCGGATTCGTGCAGGGTCCCCAAGTCTGCTTGCCAGTCTGCATTGTCCGGGTTTCTGGTGGCCAGCATCTCGCTGGTCACGAGGGCTTTGCGGTACCTCTCCAGCGCTCCGGCCCCATCGCCCTGGGCGAGCAGCACGTCCCCCAGGTTCTCCTGGCCGTTGGAGAGATCCTGTTGCCAGGTGAGGTTCATCGGGTCGCGAGCGGTGAGCGACTCACCGATGGCAATGCAGGCCCTGAACGCCTCGAGCGCCCCGGGAAAGTCCCCCTGCGCGAGCAGCGCGTTGCCGAGATGGTGATGATCGACCAGCAGACTTCGCTGCCAGACCGTGTTGCTGGGCTCACGGGCCACGAGCTTCTGACTGATGACGAGCGCGCCGCGGTACATCTCGAGCGCCTCAGCCACATCGCCCTTCGCAAAGAGCACATCGCCGACGTCGGAGAGGCTGATGGCGAGATCCTGCTGCCTCGCTGCGCTCTTCGGATCAGCGTCGGCGAGCTGACGGCGGCTCCCGAGCGAGGCCTTGAAGAGCTCGAGCGCGGCGGTCAGTTCGCCCTGGTTGGTGAGCACAGTTGCCACCTTGTCTCGCGCGCTGCAGAGGTCGCGTTTGCGCTCGGCGTTGGTGGGGTCGTCGTGCAGCAACCTTTCACGCAGGGCCAGCACCTCGCGATAGCCGCGCAGCGCGCCCGCGGTGTCCCCCCGAAGCAGCAGACCATCGGCGACGTTGAACAGACCGAATGACAGGCCGCCGCGAGACCAGGCATCGAAGGGATCGTCGGCGACGAGCTGCCTGCGAATGGCGAGCGCGGCTTCGAACGAGCTCTGGGCCGCCTGCTCGTCGCCGCGATCTCGCATCATGATTCCGATGCGCTCATGACTGAGCGCCAGGTCCCCCCGATGCACGCTGCTGGGACTGCGTGCTGCGAGCTCGTCAGCCGTGGCGAGGGCCGCGCGGTATTCTTCGAGAGCGCCGGCAGAGTCGCCGTCCGTGCGCCTCAAATCGCCGAGGTTGATTCTCGAGATGCCCAGCAGCCTCAGCGAGAGATCGTCGGCGGGGTCGCGCTCGACCAGCGACTCACTGAAACGCAACGACTCGACGCTGAGCACCGTGGCGGCGGCGATGTCACCTTCCCCTCGCAATACCGCGGCGACGCGCTGCTGACTTGCCACCAGCTCTCGCGTGAGCGCGACGTCAGCGGGTGCGCGGGTGTGCCTCTCGTGAGCGATGGCCAGCGCGGCCCGAAACTCCCTCGCGGCCTCGGCTGTCTGTCCCTGTGCCTGAAGCACGTCTCCCAGGCTCCGCCGGGCGACGCCTTGCCGGCCGAGTTGGTCGTCGCCGAGCCCTTCGTCTTGTTGCTCGTAGTACCCGACGGCCTTGCGCGTGACCGCGTCGAGGATCTCGAGCTTGCCGATGGGCTTGAGCCGTTCCCGCAGGTCCACCAGCATGAAGCCGACGAGATCTTCTGCGCGCGCGCGCTGCGTCTCGGCCTGCTCACGGGCGCCGATGACGCTCTCCAGCGCGAGCGCACCGACGGTGAGCAGCACGCTCGCAGCGACCACGGCCACGCTCACCGCCGGGCGGTGCCGCCGCAGCCAGCGCGAGAACAGCTGCGTGGCCGAGTAGTGATGGGCGCCCACCAACTGACCTGTCAGATAGCGGCGGAGATCTTCTGCCAGCTCGCGCGCGCTGGGGTAGCGCCCCGCGGGGTCCCGAACCATCGCGCGCTCCACCACGCCCAGCAGATCAGGGGCCAGGCCGGGCTGGCGAACCGAGAGGGCCACGGGCGCACCGGCGCGCACCGCCGCGAGCACCTCGGCGTTGGTGCCCGTGTACGGCGGGCGGCCCGAGAGCACGTGGTCGAGCATCGCGCCGATGGCATAGACGTCAGCGCGCTCGTCCACCGCCAGGCCATTCGCCTGCTCGGGCGGCATGTACGCCGGCGTGCCGATGACCGAGCCCTGCTCCGTGTCGATGCTGCCCAGCCGGGCGGACGACGTCTTGGGGCCTTCGTCGAGTTCTTCCCGGGTGAGGTCCTTCGCGAGGCCCCAGTCGATCACCACCGTCTCGCCGAAAACGCCGACGAGCACGTTGCGCGGCTTGAGGTCGCGGTGCACCACCCGCGCGGCGTGGGCCGAGGCCATCGCATCGGCGACCGCCAGCACGTTGGGCAACAGCGCGATGCGCTCTTCGAAGCTCTTCGTCGCGTCGATCACCTCGTGGAGCGAGCGGCCCCGGATCAACTGCATTGCGTAGAACGGCTCGCCCGAAGGCCACACGCCCGCCTCGTAGAGATTGACGATCGACGGGTGCTGCAGCCGCGCGGTGATGCGCGCCTCACGCTCGAAGCGCGTCGCGGCCTCTGGTCCGGTGGCGAGCATCTCTTTGACGGCGACGGCGCGGCCGAGCCGTCGATCGTGTGCGATGCGAATGCGCCCCATGCCGCCGCGCGCGAACTCCTGCGCGAACACGTAGTGCTGCGCGTCGACCTCGAGCAGCGCGGGGTAGTCGGACCGCCCGTCGTCGCGGCGCATCACCGACGCCACCGCGCGCCGGCACGGCTCACACCCATCGACGTGCGCATCGACCTGCGCGAGGAGCCCCGGCGCCGCTGAACCTTCGGCGAGCGCGAGGAGCTGGTTCTCGTCGAGACAGGCGCTCATGCCGGGGGAATGCTCTGCCGCAAGGCGCGGCCCAGGCTCAGTTGGAAGCCGCTCTGCACGGCGGCCAGCAGCCGCTCGACCTCGCCCGGGTCGATGCGCAGCAAGACCGCGAGCTGCTTCCGGGTCTGCAGGTCGAGCGCCGCGCGAGCCTCGGCGAGCCAGCGCGCCGAGGTGCTGCGGTGCGTGCCGTACAGCGCCGCCAGCTCGTCGATGGACAGGCCGTCGAGAAGATTGAGCCGGAGCAGCGCGCGCTGCCGGGCGGTCAACAGGAGCACGGCCTCCCGGAACGCCTGATGGAAACCCGCCTGTTGATCCGCGCGCAGCACCTTCGCTTCCCAGTCAACGCCGTCAGCCAGCGCTGCGAGCGCGCCGTCGGAAGCAGGGGCCCGCTGGTCGGAAAACGCGCTGTTGAGCAGATTGAGCGCCACCACCCGCGCAAAGCCGGCGAGCGAGCCCTTCCCTCCATACAGCTCGAGACGTGCCGGGCCGGTACCGGTGGGGACCAGCAACCGAATGCGCAGCTGCTGAGTCAGCTCGTCACGGCCGGTGTGCGAGCTGCGCTGGCGCAGGGTGTCGATGACCCGTTCGAGCCGTGCATCGAGCTCGAGAATGGCGCTGCTGTCTCGGGCGAGACACGCCTCTGCGAGCAGCAGGTCGTCGAGGTGCAGCTCCGTCACCCTCGTCCCCGGCGTGAAGCGCCCGGCGAGCGCCCGGCCGAAACGTCTGCCGTCGATGCAGGCCCACCGTTGGGCGAGCGGAAGAAGGCCGTTGAGCAATGCCTCGGTCTCGGCGCGCGCGAGCCGTTCCCCCAGGGTCGCCTCGAGCTCCGCCACCACCTCCGCCGAGTCGCGCATGGTTCAAGGGTAGTGGGGTATCGCTCGAACGGAAATACCTGCTGTCGCAGCGGGCCCGCTACGGAAGCTTGAACCGGGCCACACCCTCGCGCGCAAAACTCCCCAGGTACAAATACCCCTCGTGCTCCGTCACACACGCGATGGGCGAATAGCTGTCCTTCGCGTCATGCTGGAACGACTCGACCGGTTTCCCCTCGGCATCGACGAGCAGCACGTACGAATACCGCGCCGCCTTCGGCTGCAGGAACTTCGGCAACCCACCCACGATGCGGCGGATGTTCGGCCAGTCACCGAGCATGTCGAGCTCGGGCTTGCGCGGAGAACCAATCGCCACCCAGAAGCCCTTGCGTGACGG
Organism: Archangium sp.; assembly: GCA_031412555.1. Lineage (GTDB taxonomy): Bacteria > Myxococcota > Myxococcia > Myxococcales > Myxococcaceae > Archangium_A. The sequence continues at coordinate 9,843 of JANODF010000237.1, forward strand.
CGACCAGCGTACGTTGTCGGGAAAGCCGGGCAGTGAATCGGTGAACAGCTCCTTGCGGCCCGCGTGTTCGCCGGTGAGCCACACGCGCCACAGCTGGTAGCTGCCGGTCTCCGCCAGTACCAGGAACGACTCGTCTTCCGAGATGGCCAGGCCGTTGGCGAAGGAGAAACCGTCGGCGATGCGGGTGAGCTCCTTCGTCGAGGGCACGTACTTGAGCAGCCGCCCCGTCTTCTGATGCTCCAGCAGATCTTCCGTGAAGTGCTCGATCGAATTCCGCGCGGACGCATCGGTGAAATAGATGGTGCCGTCCTGGGTGATGACGAGATCGTCGACGAACTTGAACGGAATCCCGGAGTGACCCGTCGCGAGCACCTCGAGCTTTCCACTCGCGTCCATCGCCAGCAGGCCCGCGTGCGCGTCGCAGATGATCAACCGGCCATCGGGGTGGAACTCCATTGCGAGCGGGCGGCCCTTCGTATCGGCGACCACCTCGACTTCATCGGAGCCGACCTTCAGCTTCACGATGCGGCCGTCGCGGAGACCCGCCAGCAATTTTCCATCAGGCGTGATGGTGATCGCTTCAGGGCCGATCACCTGTTTGGCCCACCACTCGAGCGGCTGCAGCCGATCGTTGGGCGCATACGGGCCCACGAGCGGCGCGACCGATGGCGGCGTCCACGGATGGGGATCGATGGGCGAGGTGATCCACGCGAGCCCGCCGGCCGCCGTCAACGCCAACAACACCAACGCCGCTGCTTTCCGAATCACGGCAGCGCGCTCCACTGAGAAGCAGCCACACGCGCGATGAACCGGGGCGGTGCACCCAGCGAAGGTTTGAAGATGGCGGCATCGGCGGGGTCCAGCCCATCGAGCACCGGGCACGCCGCGGGATAGGTGCTGTGGCCCACGTGCGCGACGTTGGTGCCCGCGGCTGGGTTTGCGTTGAGCAAAGAGGACGCATCCCGGCAGCGGTTGGCCTCGTCGTAGACGAAGTACGTCAACGAAGGCGTCTGCTCGACCAGCGGCCCGAACTGAAAGCCTTCGGCAGTGCGCACCGCGCGGCAGAACTCGCTGGAGAGCACCCGGCTCACCGCGATGGCGTTACCCTGGAAGAAGGCTTGTACCTGGGTCAGCTCGTTCATCGACGCTGCCCCGAGCTGCTCGGCGCTGGCGGTGGCGCAGGTGGCGTCGCAGCTCTTCCACCAGTTGGGTGAGCTGGTGTTGCTGGCGTTGCCGAGGCTCAGGTTGTCGGCGCAGATTCCAGCCGACGCGTGACGGAAGAACAAGGTGTAGCCGCCCGCCTGCAGCGCCTGACGCAAGGTGATCGCGCGCGTGGTGCTCACGGGGACGGTGCTGCAGGTGGTGCCCAGGCAACCCCACGCGGTGTACGTGTACGTCCGCGGGGCGAGCGGCACGTTGGGGAGCAGCGCGTCGATGCGATCATACGCGCTCGCGCCCGCGCCATCGAAGACCACCGTGGCTGCGGGATCCGTGAGCCCCGTGGCAGGACCATTCAACGTGCGCACCACCTTCACGCGCGGCGCGGTGGTGACCCAGCTGAGCTGCACGAATCGTTTGTCGACGCTCAGCGTGGTGGTGAGGGAACTGACGCCGAGGCTGACCCCGCCATCACGGGGCGCGGTGACCGCGATGCTCGGCGCGGTGAGCCCACACTTGTCGCAGGAGTTGCAATTGAACACCGCGTACCAGGTGTCCTGCGTGGTGGAGAGGCTGCTGATCAGTTCGTTCGCGGTGGCTGACGGACCTGCGTAGACGAGCGTGCCGTCGTTGATGCTGGTGGGCGCGCTGCCGAGCTTCTTGAACACGCGCACCAGCTCGAAGGCGGTGGAGAGCTCGGGCGGATCCCAGTTGAGTCGCAGCTTGTCGCCGTCGAACACGGAGGTGAGGTTGGTCACCTCGACCGTCGGCCCCAGCGTGTGCGCGCCGCGCAAGGAGCGAACGGTGGCCGCGGTCTTCGACCAGGTGCCATCGGTCGCCTGACCCCAGAGATGCCAGGAGAACGGACCGCAGGTGTCGGGGAGATTGGCGTCGACCAGCTTCAGCTGATCTCCGATGTAGAGAATGGTGCCTTTGCCCAGCGGATCGCCCACGGCGCCTCCATCGGGCGGGCTCGCTTCGTCACCACCGAGCGTGCGCGCGACCAGCACGGTGGTCGCGTTGAGGCCGGGTTCCCAGGTGATCGTCGCCACGCCGGGGGTCACCACCACGTCGACTTTGCCGGGGGGCTCGACGTAGGTGATGCGCGTGCCTCCGCAGGCAGAGAGCACGGCGCCCAGACAGACCAGGGTGCGAAGCGACATGCTCGCTGTCTAGCAGACCGCTGAGCTCACTTCGGGCTTCACGCAGCACCCCTGGTTGCCGCGCCGTCCGATTGTCATTTCCTGCATCGAAGCGTCAGCAGCCTCATTTCCGAAAGGCGAAGGCGTCGTGAACGGAGCCGATGTCACTGCGGGAAAGGTTCAGGCGGTCTTCTGAGGTGTGACCACCAGCTCGAGCAGCAGCTCCAGCTCAGGCATCCGAAAATCGCCCGTACGCGGCAGGCGCTGCAGCATGAGCCCGGTCAGCACCGCCAGGTAGCAGAACAACATCCTCCGGGGATTTCCGGGCCGGAGCTCACCCGAGCGTTGACCCCGGGTGAACAGCGGGACGAGACGGTCGACGATCGACTTCGACGAAGAGCGCTCCACCACCTGCCGTGCTGCCTCGGGCACCTCGTCAGACGTTTGCACCAGCTGCACCAACAGGAACGCCTCCTGGTTGCCTTCCTCGAGCATCGACACGGTGAGCGCGCGCAGCTGCTCGCGCGGCGTGATGCGCAACTGAACGACCCGGTCGACCGCGGCATGCGACTCGGCCATCGCGTCTTGAACGAGCTCGACGAAGAGCACCTCCTTTGACTCGAAGTAGCGGTACGAGAGCCCCTGGCTGATCCCCGCCTCGGCCGCGATCATGCTCATCTTGGTGCCCGTCAACCCGCGCCGGGCAAAGACCTTCAGCGCCGCCTTCTTGATCTGCTCGCGCCGCTCATCGCGCAGCAGACCCAACTGCTCCTGGTTCATCGGCGCCATGGCACCTCACACATCGACTCGGCTGGCCGCGACCTGAGACTCACTGAGCTCCCATAGCCGCAGGGCGCTGGTCTTGTCCTGTGCTGCCGCTGAAGGCGACCTCGGTTGCTGGTCGACGAAGTAGCCTTGCGCCTGCAGGGGCAGCTCGGGCGCCTCTGCGAGCCATACCAGCGTCTGCGCACCCCGCTCGGCGCTGCGAGAGAACAGCCGCATGACGGCCATGGTCGCGCTCGCGAGCCAACCGTTGTTCTGGTTGAAGTTCGTGGTCACCAGCCCCGGGTCGAAGCACCACGCCGTCACCCCGGAGCCAGAGAGCCTGTCCCTGAGCTCGGCGGTGAAGAGAATGTTGGCGAGCTTGGTCTGCCCGTAGCGCACCGAGGCGCCGCCGGTGAGCTTGCCCAGGAACGTGAAGAGCCGCTCGCCGTTGGGGTCATCGAAGTCGAGGCCTTTGCGCGCCATCGCATGGCCATGAGACGAGGTGGTGATCACCCGCGCAGCGCCGCTTTGCTGCAGCCGCTCCAGCAGCAGGGTGGTGAGCAGGAAAGGCGCGAGGTGATTGACCGCCCAGTTCTGCTCCACCCCGTCTTCGGTCTTCTGCATCGAAGGGAAGATGGCCCCTGCGTTGTTCACCAGCACGTCGATGCGCGGACAACGCGCGAGGATCTCCCCGGCGACACGGCGAATGGAGCGCTGGGAGCTCAGCTCGGCCAGGAAGACATCGGCCGTGCCACCGGCCTCGGTGATGCGCCTCGCGACCTCGTCGGCCTTGGCCTGGCTGCGGGCGACGAGGCCCAGCTTCGCTCCCCGGGCGCCGAGCGCCAGGGCTGCCGCCTTGCCGATCCCATCGGTGGCTCCCGTGATCAGCACGTACTTGCCCTGCAGCGACCACGGAAGACTGAATCGTTCGTTCATTCTTCATTCGTAACGGACTCAGGAAGACCGTGCAAGGGTCTGCCATTTCGAGGGAGCTACTTCGGCTTCACACAGCTCGCGGTGAGTAGGTGGTTGTGTTTGCCCGGACTGCCATCGGGGTAGCCGAACCGCATGGGGAGCTTCTTCGCGGTGGCGAACGTCTTGCGCAGTTCCTCCTGGTACGGCTCCCAGGTTCCGAGGAAGGACTTCTCGAAGGCGCCGTACGCGGCCACCGTGCAACCGCGCGTCGTCCAGTGGCGAGGCGGAATGCCGGTGGAGTCCGACACCATGAAGTCGGCGTGGCTGAGCAGGTAATCACGCACGGTGCTGAAGGCCTCGCGCCACAACAGGTAGCTGGCGGCCTTGGTCATCGCGGTCACCCGGCCCTTCGCCTCGAGGTGTTTGAGCACGCCGGGCGGAAGTGAGTCGTTGGCGAGGTTGGCCGCGAGGTGGCGGTGCGTGCGTCGTGGCGAATCGGGCTGACCGCGCGGTACGAATTGGATCTCCACGTTGGCGAAAGCGGGGCTGAAGTCGGGCGCCTTCCACGAAGCCTTCAGGTTGCTCGCGGTGGTGCCCTCGAGTTCTTTCACTTCATCGGCGGAGAAGTAGTGAAGCGTGCCGTCAGCCTCGACGCGGAAGAACTTCACCGAGACGGGTTCCTGGCCGGCGAGCGCCAGACCCATCAGGTGCATCGAGAGCTGGCCGGGCAGTTCTCCCTGCTGCGTCGCGGAGAGGTTCTTGGAGAGACTGTCGTTGCTCATCAACGTCGAGGCGCTGGCGTTGGCGATGGCCGAGAGACTCGACTTGAGCACCTTCGCGTTGGTGAGGCCGGGAAGGCGGCGGGGATCTCCGGCGAGCTCGAGGGAGAGCGTGGTGATGACCTTCGCTTTCGGGAAGAGCGCGAGGGCGGCCATCAAGTCGCCGCCGCCGAAGGGGTAGACCAGTTCTTCTGGAAGCTCGGGGGGCAGCAGGTCGCCGACGAACTTGCTGGCCTGCACGGCCCAGCGTGAACGGAAGTGGTCGTAGCGTTTGTTCTGGCCTGCGCAGTACGCGGCGAGCGTCTTCGCGTCGAGCTGGGTCAGTGGCGTGCCCTGGCAGGTGACGACGTCGTAGAGCGGCTTCACGTCAGCGATGAAGTCAGCGGGGGCAGCGGAGAGGGCCAGCGAGACGGCGAATGCGAGCACTCGAGAAACATAGCTCCCTCTCCCTGCGCAGCGGGGAGAGGGTTGGGGTGAGGGGAACGACTCCGCAGCAAGTGAGGCCCCTCACCCCGACCTCTCCCCGCTCTCGCAGGCTCTCGCAGGGAGAGGGAGAACATCAGTAACCGGAGTTCGCTGCCTGAGCGACCGGCTGCACCGCAAGGCCCGTCGACTTCCGCAACATCGCGACGAACTCGAGCCGCTGCGCGCGCTCATCGGCCGCGCCTTCCGCCAGCTCGGCGATCTCATTCATCGACCATCCGTTCGCGGCGTGACCACGCAGCAACTCGGCGCCCAGGGCGACCGCCGTGGCGAAGCGCAGATCGCTGCCCGACTCGTTGAGCGCATGCGAGACCGCCGCCCGGGTGATGGGCTCATTGACCTCGAACACCTCTTTCGAGTCGGGCAGCTCACCCCGCACCGCCACGGACCCCAGCGCACCGGCGACCGAGGTGAGCGTCACCTCATACAACGCCGTGACCGCGTGACCCGAGCCGAGCTCCCCCGCATCCACCTTGTCGTTGCGGAAATCGTCATCCTTCACATCACGGTTCTCGTAGCCGATGAGCCGGTACGACGAGACCACTTTGGGATCGAACGTGACCTGCACCTTCACGTCCTTCGCGATGAGCTCGAGCGTGCCGGTGAGCCCCTGGCGAAACGCGCGCTCGATGGCCTTCTCCGAATCCACGTAGAGCGCCTGGCCGTTTCCTTTATCGGCCAGCTGCTCGAGCGCGCTGCCCTGGTAGTTGCCCACGCCGAAGCCGACGGTGGTGAGGGTGACGCCCTCTTCCACGTGTGAGTGGACCGAGGCGAGCATCTGCTCCGGCGAGAGGTTCGGCCCGATGTTGGTGTCACCATCGGTGAGCACGATGACGCGCGTGCTGGTGCCGCGCTGCACCTGGCCGACGGCGAGTTGGTACGCGAGGTCCATGCCGCTGCCCATGTTGGTTCCGCCACCGGTGGTGAGCGAACGGATGCCGGCGAGGATGTGCGCCTGCTGGTCTGCGCGGGTGGGGAGCAGCACCACTTCAGAGCTGCCCGCGTAGGTGACCAACGCCACGGTGTCTGTCGGGCGCAGCTGGCGAGTGAGCACCTCGAGCGCGCGCTGCGCGAGCGGCAGGCGATCGGCGCCGGCCATCGAGCCGCTCACGTCGACGAGGAACACCAGGTGCACGGGCTTGCGCTGTTCTTCATCGACCCGGCGGCCCTGCAGGGCGACCTTCACCAGCGTCTTCGATTCATCGAAGGGCGAGGTGGCGCCTTCCACCGAGATGGCGAACGGCGCGTTCTTCGGGGCGGCCAGCGCGTAGTCGAAGGCGTTGACCCACTCCTCGATGCGGATGCCGTCGGCGGGCGGCAACGAGTTGCTCTCGAGGATCAACCGGCGCGCCCAGGTGTACGAGGCGGTGTCCACGTCGATGGCGAACGTGCTGCGCGCATCGAGTGCGGTGCGCGTGGTGGGCGCCTGAGGGAGGTAGTCGAGGTTGTTGTAGGCCGCGAAGTTCTTCAGCGTCTTCTTCTCGAGCTTGCCCTGCGACCTGTTGGTGCGGCGCTGGACCACGGTGTCACCGGCCATCGAGTCAGCGCTCATGCCGAAGAGCGCCTTGATGTTGTCGCCGAACATCGTGACGAAGCCGATGAACACCAGGCCGGCAATGAACACCGAGCCAACGGCACCTGCGGAGATGTGGAACGGGAGCTTCTTCATGGATCACCTGGGTGACTGCGAGGTGACGCCATGGTGCGTGGTTCACGTGAATACGAACATCGGCCGTCGGGAGGTCCTCCCAGTGTCCGTCGGACGAATGACGTATGCCGCTGCTCTCCCTCTCCCGTCGGGAGAGGGTCGGGGTGAGGGCCTTACGAAACCGCCTCAGTGCACCGAGAGCACAACTCCTGAGCACCGACCTCAGCCCTGAAAGCCCAGCACCGGGGACACTTATTCCCACTCGCGAGAGTGACCTTCATCTCGCCACCCTCCACCAGGTGCACCGCGCTGACCTTGAACAACTCCGCCAATTCCCCCGAGTACTTCGAGAGCAACGCAGAAGAAGCCATGGTCACCTGCGCCTCCTCCGACTTGCCAATCAGCTTGTCGCGCCGAGCGGCCTCGAGCAGCGGCAAGATCGTCGAGCGCACGCCGAACAGCTGATCGTACTCCGCGACCTTCGCCGCATCGCTCACACCGGCCGGCTTCGGAAACGGCTCGAGGAACACCGACGCCGCACGAACACCGGGCAGATACGCATACGCCTCTTCACTGGTGAAGCTGGTCACCGGAGCAAGCACCACCAGCAGCTCCTTCGCGATCCGATACAGCGCCGTCTGCGCGCTGCGCCGCTTCAGCCCGTCCTTCTTGCTCGTGTAGAGCGTGTCTTTCTGGATGTCGAAGTACTGCGCCGACAGCTCATTGGCGCAGAAGTCGACGACGGTCTGGAACACCAGGTGTAACTCGTAGTTGTCGTACGCGCGCTTCACCTTCTCGGTGAGCGCATCGAGGCGAGCGAGCACCCACTGCTCCAGCGGCAACAGCGTGCTCACCGAATCCTTCGCGGGATCGAAGTCGAACAAGTTCGAGAGCGCGTAGCGCACGGTGTTGCGGATCTTCCGGTAGCCCTCCGACAGGCCATCGAGGATGGGCATCGAGAGCCGCACGTCATTCCGGTAATCCGAAGAGGCCACCCACAAGCGCATCACCTCGGCGCCGTGTTTCTTCGTGATGTCATCGGGCGACACCGTGTTGCCCTGCGACTTCGACATCTTGTTTCCGTTGCC
>JANODF010000238.1:0-3192 GCA_031412555.1 Archangium sp.
CGGAACTGGGCCAGCTCTTCTTCCGCGTCGAACAACCGCCGCCGGTACTCGCGCACCATCAGCGCCGAGTTGATGCGCGTCTGCAGCTCGATCAGCTTGAAGGGCTTGGTGACGAAGTCGTCGGCGCCCAGCTCCATGCCGCGGATCTTCCCGTCCATCTCGCCCATGGCGGTCAGGATGATGATGGGCAGGTCGGCGAAGCGGGTGTCTTCGCGGGCCCACTTCAGCACCGAGAAGCCATCCTTGAGGGGCATCATCAGGTCGAGCAGCACCAGGTCGGGCTTGTGCTCGGTGATCTTCTCGACGGCCTCGAGGCCATCGGCCGCGGCCATGACCCTGAAGTTCGACGACTCGCAGAGATCCTTGAGCAGCATCCGCGTGGGATCGTCGTCGTCGACGACGAGGATCAGGCGGTTGCTGAAATCGAGGTCTTTCCTGATCGGGCTCGCCACGCAGCCGCAGTCATATCAGGCATTCATCACGGCGCCTTCAGGCACCTCGTCGGCGATGCGGCGTGTGCGGCTCTTCAAGAACTCGATGATCTCGGCGTCGGTGCGCGTATCGCCGGGCAGCCGCACGAAGGCCTTCGCCAGCCAGTCGTAGCGCTTGAGGAAGAGGAACACCGACACCATGGCGAAGTCGATGCCCTGGAAGACGATGCAGCCTTCCTTGAGATACCGCTCGGCGTTGGCCTCGAAGTCACCGGGCATCTCCGTCCAGTGACGGGTCTGCTTGATGTGGTGACCGATGTGGTACCCGTCGTTGAAGCAGCGCTTGTTGTAGCCGCTGTTGATGCAGGTGATCGAGTTGACGTAGCTGTCACCGGGGCGGCTGGGGTCGATGAAGGCGTGCTGCCCCCAGTTGCCCAGCATCATGGCGAAGCGCATGAAGAAGTAGGGCACCACGAAGGCGGCCAGGGTCGCCTGCCAGTTCACGAACGACATGCCGATCATGAACAGCACGTGCAGGCCGTCACTGGTCATCGCGCGGCGGGCCATCGCGGGGCGGTTCTTCTTGAGGAAGTACCGGGTGAGACCCACGTGCGAGGTGAAGATGAAGCGCATGAAGTACACGAACCACTCGGGGAAGCTGTCCCGCTGGTAGCGCATGGTGCTCGACAGATCGTTGCGGAGGTTGTTCTCGGCGTGATGCATGCCGACGTGGTGCTCCATGTACCCGGTGGGGATGCCGAACATCAGGCTCATCGTGTACGGCACTACGCGGTTCAAGAAGCGCGGCGACTTGATGAAGGGCCTGTGCATCGTGTTGTGCAGCATGAGGATCGCCGGTGGTGCGAACCAGGCGATCTGGATGGCCCAGGTGGCGACGGCGAGCCACCACGAGAACCGCACGTAGAGCGCGATCTGCAGCGGCAGCACGACGGCCACGCTCATGATCGCGGTGCGCACGAACACGGCGTCACGGGGCTCGTACAACATGCCCTCGATCCAGCGCTGCCAGGGGGTATCGGCGTACTTCGGTTCAGCTTTGGGATCGGTGATGACCGGGAGCGTCGTAGACATAGGCGGCCGAACACCTAGGCCACCCCCGGGAAGGGATCAACTGCCCTGCCAGTCCTTCACGCGGCTCTCGAAGCGGGTGTACTCGGCGAGAAACACGAGGTCGACCGAGCCGACCGGGCCGTTGCGCTGTTTCGCCACGATCAGCTCGCAGGGGATGACGTTGCCGCGGCTCTCCTGCGGCGGCGCGTCTTCCCCCAGATCTTCACGGTGGATGAACATGACGACGTCGGCGTCCTGCTCGATGGCGCCCGACTCGCGGAGGTCGGACAGCATGGGCTTACCGCCTTTGCGCTCTTCGACTTTTCGGTTGAGCTGCGACAGCGCAATGATCGGGCAGTCGAGCTCCTTGGCCAGTTGCTTGAGCGCGCGGCTGATCTCGGAGATCTCGAGCTGGCGGCTCTCGACCTTGCCCTTCTGGTGCATCAGCTGGAGGTAGTCGATGACGATGAGCCCCAGCTTGCCTTCCTTCTGCTTGAGGCGGCGGCACTTGGCGCGGAGGTCGAACGACGACAGGCCACCGGAATCATCGACGTAGAACTTGGTCTTGAAGAGCTCGTTGGCTGACTCGCTGATGCGCTCTTCGTCGGCGGGTGAGAGCCGGCCGCCACGGAGCTTCTTCATGTCGACCTTCGCGTGGGTCGCGAGGAGTCGGGTGATCAGCTGCACCGAGGGCATTTCGAGGCTGAACACGGCGACGGCGAGGTTCTCGGGGCCTGCCGCGTGCAGCGCGAAGTTCATCGCGAGTGAGGTTTTGCCGATGCCGGGGCGGGCCGCGAGGATGATCAATTCGCCGCCGTGGAAGCCGGTGAGCTGGTTGTCGAGGTCGACGAAGCCCGAGCCGACGCCCGTCACGCCGCCGCCGCTCTGCTTCATCTTGTCGAGGAGGGTGAGGGCCTCCTCCATCAGCTCGGACATGGGCCGCAGGTCGCCTGCGCGGCGCTTCTCGGCGATCTGGAAGACCTTCCGCTCGGCCTCGTCGAGCAACTCGGCGACGTCGCCGGTCTCTTGCGTGGCGAGATCGAGGATCTCGCGGCCAGCCGTGGCGAGCAGGCGCCGGGTCGACTGGTTCTTGATGATGTTCGCGTACTCGACCGCGTTCTGCGCGAAGGGCACGGCCTGGTCGAGCTGCGCCAGGTAGCCGGGGCCACCGGCGGAGGCGAGCTTGCCGTCGGTCTTGAGCTGCTCGGCGACGGTCAGCGGGTCGACGCGCTCGTTGCGGGCGTCGAGGGCGCAGATGGCCTTGAAGATGTCGGCGTGCGCGGGGACGGAGAAGTCCTCGGCGATCAGGACTTCCTGAACGTTCGACAGGATCGCGTTGTCCATCAACACACAGCCGAGCACTGCACGCTCGGAAGCAACGTCCTGCAAAGCCGACGGCGAAGTCATTGCGGGTCCGTGTAGCTGACGACGGTGATGCGCGGAAGCCATGAACCTGGTGCAGCACGACGGCGACCCCGGGCAGCTCTCGTCAGTCCGCGCACTTGCAACCACGAGTCTGGCGCCACCCGTGCCGCGGCTTCCGCGACCTCGCTATGTTTCCGTTCCCCCACATGTCGATCTGGCCCCCCGACGACCCCACCGAATCACAGCTTCTGACTTCGCCTGGCTCCGTTCCACGCGTCGATTTTCAGCCCAGGCTCGTTCAGCTCAGCGGTGGCCGTGGGGAGGT
>JANODF010000239.1:0-2004 GCA_031412555.1 Archangium sp.
AGTATTGGTACCTGCGGGAGGGCGCGCGACTGCCCGATTCACTGCGTAGGGCGGACGCCGTGTACGCGTGCTTCTTCGGTGACTACGAGCCGATGACGCTGCTGCGAATGAGCGAGAAGGTGCGCGAGTTCTCGGCGTGTCTGCGGCCAGGAGTCGAACTCATCCTCACCGATGCCACGGGCCCGAATCATGCGCCGGCACTCCTTCTTACGACGTTCACGCGATGAGCCCACGACCCATCGCGCCCGAGACAGCCTACCAAGGAGCGATTGGAGTGCAGGTCATCGGCACCTTTCCGGAGGACACCGGGACGATGGGCGAGCTCGAGGAGATCCGCGACCTGCTCAAGCCGCACCTACCGAAAGACGCGACGCTGCAGTCGGTGTTCTGCGAGGCGCCGGTCAGCCACCGATTCGTCCTGGTGCTCATACAGCGAGGGACACGCGCAAATGCCGGCGCTCAGGGCGGCACTGCAGGGTGAGCGCGACGCGCGCTTTGGGGTTCGACATCAGCGTGTTGGCGGTCTGGATAGGGAGCGCCGGGGGGATGATCATAGACAGCGATCTCAGACGGGTCTGTTGTGGCGTGAACGCTTGATGTGAGGGGATCTACATGCCGGGACGATTGACGACGGGTCAGGTGATGGCTGCTTTTCGCGCGGCGGCGGGTGACGCGGTTCCGCTTCCGCAGGCGGGCCTTTCGATGATCACCGCGCATACTGTGGATGCGCTCGTGGGGCACACACTTCGAGCCGCCCTGCTAAGGAGTGCTCGCCTCTTCGCGAACCGCATTCCCGAAGGCGCAACGTTCGATCACTGTGAACACGCCGTAAAGCAGGGCGAGTCGATGCTCGACGTCACGGTGTACATCGGCAGGGACGACCCATACCGACTCGTGGCGAGCGCGGAGAGCGAGGCCTATGGAGGGCACGGCATTGATGAGCTGGGCTCCCCGTCGAGTGGGTCTGAGAACAACGGCTACCTTTGGGACCTCTGGAAGTTGCTGCAGATCCCATCACCGCTCCGACTTTTCGTAGCTCGCATCACTCGTAATCGCCATGACGGCGAAGACCGCTGCCTGCTTCTGCGCCGAAGGATCGAGCGCATGGTTCAGGACTATCGGCCGTGCTACTCGCCAAATGACCGCATCTTCTCCATCGTGCTCCCGGCGCGGGGCTCCTACAAAGATGTCGTCTGGTGCGATGGCTGGCATATTTCAAGCGACGGGCACGTCGAGAGCCTTGCTTCGGCCACTTGGGCGTAGTCGCGTGATCACGCGCTCGTCCGGAACGAAAGAGGCCTGCGTCAAGCCCGCAAGATGAACGACACCTACGACTCGCCGATGAAAGATCAGTTGCTTGCCGAGTACTTCGGCCCTCTCTTGAGCAAGAGGGCCAAGCTGCGCGGGGCGGACCGCTCGTACCTGGGCTCTTCGGCGGCGCGATGGTGGGCTCGAAAGGTCCCTAAGGCGGCGACGGTTCAATCTCTTCGGGCGGCGCTAGCGTTGCTTCAGCGTTCATTCGATCAGCATCCAGAGCCCGTTGCGAAACAGGCGATCGAATCCGGCGTTTTGATGGGTCCGCTCCAGATGGAGATCAGTGCCCTTGACCTTCGTGCTCACGAAGCGGCCGGAAGCGGCGCTCCCGACATCCGCTTCGGGGCGCAGCTTGAGCTGTACACCCGGCTGTACGAACGGTTCTTTCCAACCGTGAGCAGCCCATTCGTAGTTGGGTGGGCTCTCCTGACGAAGAGGGAGGTTGGCAGCGTCTTGCGCGAGGACGGGAGGATCCATCCCAGCATGATGCAGAGGCTCGAAGTGGAGCGCGGATTTCCAACCGGACTCTTGACCGAGGGGCTGGATCGGCACCTGCGGAACTCCTGGGCCCATGGGCGCTACTCGATTCTGTCTGGTAGTCGTATCCGAATGGAAGACCGTGACCCCAAAGGAAAATTGACTTGGGGACCGCATGAGTTCTCTCACGCAGAGATTGCCGGCCGCGTCGCG
>JANODF010000240.1:0-4380 GCA_031412555.1 Archangium sp.
GCACGGTGACGGTGACGCCCGAGGGGATCACCACGTCGCCCGTCATGGTGCCGCTGCTCAAGGTGACGTTGCTCCACAACGTGCCGACCAGGCCCGTCGTCGCGTCGGAGACGTACGGGAAGGCGCCCAGATCGCCGCCCACCGCGTCGGCGTTGCGCGCGGGCGAGTTCGAGGTGAGCCGGTAGTTGCTGCCCGCCGTGACGAAGAGCGGGTTGGTGGAAATGCTGCCGCCGCCGGCCGAGACGTTGACGTAGTCGCCCGAGCCGTTCTGCCAGACGTCGTTGTTGCTGTTGGTGACGTTCGCCGCGGTGCTGCTCTTGTAGAGGCCGTAGCTGCTGTTGTTGGTGATGATGGAGTTGTTCACCGTCAGGCTGCCCGACGACGACGTCGAATAGAGCGCGTTGGTGTTGGAGACCAGCGTCGAGTGGTCGATCACCGCCGTGCCGCCCTGTCCGTACACGGCGTAGCTGTTGCCGGTGAACAGCGTGGTGGCCACGTTGGCGTTGCCGGCGACCGCGCGCACGCCGTAGGTGTTGCCGCGGATGGTGCTGGTGGTGACGGTGACGTTCGCGTTCACGTCGAGCCCGTAGAGCGCCTCTTCGATGGTGGCGCCCACAAACGAAGCGGCGCCCGAGGTCTCCACCCGAATGCCCGTCCACGAACCGGCGGAGCTGCCGGCCGAGGTGAAGGTGCTCCCGTTGCCGACCAGGGTGCCGCGCACGATGAGCTCACCGCGCGAGCTGTCGTTGCCGGAGATCATCACGTCGCCGCTGGCCAGGGTGAGGGTCACGCCCGGGTTCACCGTGAGCGTCACGCCCGGCGCCACCGTGAGATCGCCCGCCAGTGAGGCGCTGGTGCTCACCGTGGTGTTCACCCACAACGTGCCGTACAGGCCGGGCGTCGCATCCGAGGTCCAGGGGAAGGCGCCCATGTCCATCCCGGCACTGTCGGACTTGCGGGCAGGGGAGTTGGAGGTGAGGCGGTAGTTGCTCCCCGCCGCCACGAAGAGCGGGTTGGCGGAGATGTTCCCGCTGCCGCTGCTCACGTTGACGTAGTCGCCGCTGCCGTTCTGCCAGACGCAGTCGTTGCTGTTGGTGACGGCGGCCGCAGTGCTGCTCTTGTAGAGGCCGTAGCTGCTGTTGTTGGTGATGATCGAGTTGTTCACCGTCAGGCTGCCCGACGAGCTGGTCGAGTAGACGCCGTTGGTGTTCTGCACGAGCGTGGAGTGATCGACGGTGATCGAGCCGCCTTGCCCGTAGACCGCGTAGCTGTTGCCGGTGAACAACGAGGTGTTCACCGTCGCCGTGCCGCCGAGCGCCTGCACGCCGTAGGTGTTCGCGCGAAGGGTCGAGCCGCTCACCGTCACCGTGCCGTTGGCGGCGATGCCGCTGCCCGCTTCTTCGATGATTGCGCTGGTGGCCGTCAGGCTGCCGCCGGTCTCGATGCGCAGGCCCGCCCAACCACCCGCAGAGCTGCCCGCCGAAGTGAACGTCGCGCCGTTCACGTTGAGCGTGCCCAGCACGATGAGCTCGATGCGCGAGCTGTTGGTGCCCAGGTTCGCCGCGTCGCTGAGGTTGGCCGTGATGACCGCCCCGGGCGACACGGTGACCGTCACGCCGGGTTCGATGCGCACGTCGCGGTCGAGCGTCACCGGGCCTGACCAGGTGGTGTTGCTGCTGATGACCTGAGCCGACGCCGAAGTGCCGAGAAAGACAGCGACGAGGGGGAGCAGCCGGAGCGCGCGCATCATGGCCGGTGAACACCCCAGCCCGGCGGCGTGTGCAGAACGCCTACCAGCTGACCTCGAACCGGCAGCTTCGGTCGCTGAGGGCCTCGAACCGATCGATTCGAACGGTTTTCCCCATCAGCTCTGCGCCCACCCGGTAGACCCCGCGCCAGGCAGCGTCCATCACGTCAGCGGGGACGGGGATTGGATAGGTGATGGTCTGCACGCCCCCATTCGGGCCGCTCGGCTTCCAGTCGAAGGTGAGGCCGCGCAAAGCGAGGCTGGTCAGGCTCTCGATCTTCGCGAACATGGTCGCGGCGGTGGAGCCGGACAAGGTCATCCCGATTCGGATCAAGGGACCGACGACGGGGCCGAAGGACTTCTTCGACATCCGGTAGTTGAAGTCCTCGAGCATCGGCTTGCCGCCGAGCGTGATGAGGGCCGTCCAGAACTCGACGGCGAAGCGGCCGGAATGCCATCGCGCGGAGTGTGGTTCGTGGAACGCGTGGCGGGCTTCGGGCGAGACGAGCGCGTAGAGTTCTTCGCGTTTCTCGACCAGGGCCTTGTCCATCGCGCCGGCGTTCATCGCGCTGATCTCGAATTGCACGAATCGCCTCCGATGGAAGAGAGGGCAAACATGTCAGAGTCCGCAGCAGTGAGGGGCAAGATCTAGATGGCGAGCCTGGGACACGTGGCGATGGGCTTTGCGGTCGCTCGCGCACACGAACGACGCTTCAACTGGAAAGCCGCGGTCGCCTTCTCGACCTTCTCGTTGGTGCCTGACCTCGACGTGATCGCCTTCCGCTTCGGCATTCCGTACGCGGCGCAGTTCGGTCATCGCGGCGCCACACACTCGGTCGCCTTCGCGCTGTTGATGGGCGTGGCGGCCTTTCTTCTCACCCGGTCGTGGAAGAGCACCCTCGCGCTGACGGTGGTGGTGCTCAGCCACCCGCTGCTCGACATGTTGACCGACGGTGGCCTGGGCGTGGCGCTCTTCTGGCCGTTCAGCGCCGAGCGCCACTTCTTCCCGTGGACGCCGCTGCCCGTCGCACCGCTGGGCACCGGAATGCTCTCGTGGCGCGGCATCCGCGTGTTGCTCATCGAAGCCGTCGCGTTTCTTCCGCTCTGGATCTACGCGTTCACCAAACGCAGAGTGCCTGCATGACGTGCCCTGCGTGTGACCTCGATCCCGCCCGAGTTCTGCTTCGCCGCGATGGTTTCCTGCTGCACGCGGTCAATCAACCGACTCCGGTGAAGGGGTGGCTGGTGCTCACGAGCGAACGGCACGCGCGCGCCTGGTACGACCTCACGGCGGAAGAGTCGGCGGCGTTGGGGCCTTTCGCGCGCGTGGTGATGCAGGCGCAGCTCTCGGTGTTGAAGGCCGAGCACGTCTACGCGTTCGCCATCGGCGACGTGCTGCAGCACTTTCACCTGCACCTGGTGCCGCGTTTCGCTTCGACGCCTTCGCATCACCGGGGCCGCGCTGCGTTCGATGCACCTGCTTCCGAGGCGCTCGACGCGCGCGAAGTCGAAGCCGCCGCGCTCGCCGTGAAAGGCGCCTTGTGAAGATCGGGGTCTTCGGAGCGGGATCGATCGGCTGTTACGTCGGCGCGCGGCTCCTCGCGGCGAAGGCGGCTGAGGTGGTCTTCGTCGGGCGCCCGAAGCTGCGTGATCAGCTCCTCGCGAGCGGCCTCGCCGTACAGGATTTCGACGGCCCTCGTGCACTCGTGGCTCCCGAGCGTTTCACCTTCGCCACCGAGGCGAAGGCCCTGGCGGATTGTGAGGTGGTGTTGTGCTGCGTGAAGAGCCAGGCCAGCGTCGAGGCAGGGCGTGAGCTCGCGGCGGTGCTGCCGCCCGGTATCACCGTGGTCAGTCTGCAGAACGGGGTGCGCAATCCCACGACGCTGCGTGAGCTGCTCCCTGCGCAGCGCGTGCTCGCGTCGATCGTCACCTGGAACGTGATCGCGGTGGAGGGCACCTGGCGCCGCGCGACGAGTGGCCCGTTGATCATCGAGACCGCCCCACCTGCCTTGAAGGCCGCGCTGGAGGCCGCGGGCATCCCCGTGCAGGAGCACGCTGACATCGCTCCCGAGCAGTGGACCAAGCTCATCGTGAACTTGAACAACGCGATCAGCGCGCTCTCCGATGCGTCGACCGGCACGCTGTTGCTCGATGCGGGGTATCGCAAGGCCATCGCCGCGGTGGTCGGTGAGGGCATTGAGGTGGTGCGGGGCGCCGGCGTGAAGCTCGCTCCGTGGAATGGGTTGCCGCTGGGCTTGATGCCGAAGATTCTCGGCCTGCCGACGTGGCTGGTGAAACTGGTGACCCGCGCGCAGCTCAAGGTGGATCCCGCCGCGCGGTCATCGATGTGGCAAGACCTCGATGCGCGTCGCAGCACCGAGGTCGACTTTCTCAATGGTGAGATCGTACGCGTGGCCGAGCGAAGTGGAGCGAAGGCGCCGCTCAACGCCCGCATCGTCGAGTTGATCAGGGCCGCCGAGACGAAGGGTGTCGGTTCGCCGCGGCTTGCGCCCGATGAACTCTGGCGTCAGCTCACTTCAGCGAGCTGAGAGCTGGGCCTTCAGCGTTCCGACTTCGGCGCGCCGCGGATCATCAGCGCACGCCTTCTCGAAATCCTGCGCGGTGGTCTGGGC
>JANODF010000241.1:0-18568 GCA_031412555.1 Archangium sp.
GAGCCCACGTCCAGTGCATGACCGCAGAGTCGTACTTTCTTGAACCCGTGCCGTGCTCAGGCTGTGGTGCGCCCCCATGAACCCCTCAGGCCAGCCCTTTCCTTCGCAGTTCGGTGGTGCCCCTCCTCCGCCCGGTGCTGGAGGGGGAGCACGCGAGGCGCTGAACGTGCCCGGCATCCTCTTCATGGTGTTCGGCGGGCTCAGCGTGCTCTACGGCATCTACGGGCTGGTGGCCGGCGGCGCCAACCAGGCGCAGATGAACCAGGTTCTGAGCGACCCCAACCTGCCCCCCGCCGCGAAGGACGCCCTCCGCGCGTTGGCCGGGCCGGGCGCCAAGGTGTTCGGCCTGCTGGGCATGGCGCTGTCGGGCTTGCTGGTGTTCGCCGGCATGCAGATGCGCAACCTGAAGAGCTACGGCGTGGCGATCGCCGCGTGTGTGATCGGCATGCTGCCGTGCACGGGCTGCTGCTGCATCACTCTCCCGCTCGGCATCTGGACGCTCACCATCCTGATGCGCCCGGAGATCAAGTCGTCCTTCACCTGAGATTGATCAGCCGCGCTGCTTGAGGGCAGCGATGGCCAATCCCAGGCCGTTCAACTCCGAGTCGAAGCGGATCAACTGTCGATCCGCTTCGTTCAGGGTGAGCCCGGCGCGCGAGGCGGCCAGCTCGAATTCTTGATCGAGCTTCCACTTGAAGCGCTGCTCCAGGGTGCCCTGCTCGTCACCACTCTTCGCGCCTTCTTCCGCCATGCGCGTGGAGAGCTCGAGCCAGTGGATCACCTGATCAGCGATCGGCTGCACGTCTTCGAACTGACCAAAATGTGTCAGCGCCACGGCGCGCGGTTGCAAGTC
The DNA here is from genome assembly GCA_031412555.1 of Archangium sp. Lineage (GTDB taxonomy): Bacteria > Myxococcota > Myxococcia > Myxococcales > Myxococcaceae > Archangium_A. The sequence goes on from JANODF010000241.1 coordinate 854, forward strand.
GACCACCCGCTTCACGCTGGCGATCGCCGCGGGCCCATCGAAGTCGGTGGGCGAGGTGCTGGGGTAGGCGAAACGTCGAGCGCGCTGGAGCGCCGGGTACACCAGCCCGAAGGTGTCGCCGGTGAACACCACGTTCTCCAGCTCATCGTGAACCACGAAGTGATGGTTCGCGTGCCCGCGGGTGTGCAGGAAATGAAAGTGCGCGGTGCCCAGGGTGACTCGTTCGCCGTCTTCCAATGAGCGCACCCGCGCGGCGTCGATCGCCTCGATGGTGCCGTAGAGGGCCTCGAAGGCCTCTTCGCCGTAGACCTGCCTGGCGCTGGCGACCAACCGGGTGGGGTCGATCAGGTGCCGCGCGGCCCGGGGGTGCGCCAGCAACGTGGCGTTGGGGCAGGCTTGCATCAGCGCCGACGCACCACCCGCATGATCCAGGTGCACGTGGGTGACGATGACGTACTTCACCGCCTCGGGGTACAGCCCCGCCTGGTCGAGCGCGGTCAGCAGCCGGGGCAGCGCGTGGGTGGTGTTGGCTTCGATGAAGGCGACCTCGCCGCCTTCTTCACGCAGGTACGCGGCGGCCAGCTGAGGCTGCACGTACTCCGTATCGATGGTGATCGAAGCGCCCACTTCACTCCTCGGCGTGCTTCTTCTTGTCCTTCTTCTTCTCTTTCTTCTTCTTCTTGTCCGACTTGGGCGCGTGGTCGTGATCCAGCTCGGGGAACTCGTTGTGCGCGTGCATCACGCCGACGTCACGGAGCATCTTGCGCACTTCCATCCCGTGCATCTCTTCCTGGGCGATCTGGGTGCGCGCGTACTCCTCGAGGTAGACGCTGCGGTCTTCCACCTCGTCGAGCAGCTGCTTGTAGATGTCGAGCGCGACCTTCTCGTGAGAGAGGCTCTCTTCGAGAATGTCCTTCACCGAGTGTTTATAGCTCTCGGGGATGTCGGCGATGGTCAGCGTGGGGTGGCCGCCGAGCCCCACGAGGATCTCACCGGCGGTCGAGGCGTGCAGCAGCGACTCGGTGGCCTGCGCCTTCATGAACTGCACGATCGGGATGCGGTTCGGGCCGGCGATCATCAGCGAGTAGTGGGTGTAACGAACGACGCCCGCGAGCTCGAACTCCATGATGCGGTTGAGCAGGCGCTGGGTGGCTTCGGTGTCGAGCTCTTTCATGAGCCGCGTTGTAGCGACGCGCTCAGCGGCCGTCACTCACTTCCCCTTCTCGGCCAACTGCTTCTTCTCGCGATCAGTGGCGACCCGAATGCCCAGCAGGTCGGCGCGCAGCATGCGGCCTGCACCCCAATCTTCGTTGCCGCCCCCGAACGCGAGGGTCTCACCGGCCGCCTTCTCGGAGACCTTGGCCACCCTCTTGATCTTCTTGTCGACCTCCGCCTTGCCCAGGCCAAAGGCCACCCGGGCGGAGAGGCCGAAGCGGTTCTTGTCGTTGAACTCCTTGGCCTCGGTGAGCGACTTGATGAACAGCTCGAAGTGAACGGGCTGGGCCATCCACACGTTCTGCGAGAAATCAGCATCGGCCTTCGCGGCGGAGTTGCCGGGGTCGCCGGCCTTCGCTTCCGACCAGGTGAGCGCGATGCGCCCGAGCGGATCGGTGCAGTCGATGGTGCCGTTGACGTCGATGTTGAACTTGCCGTTGGGCGCGTCGTACGGAGAGAGCACCACCTGCGCAGGGGCACGCAGCTTCACGATGTACTTCTTCGCACGGGCCGCTTCGGCGAGCTCCTTGCGTTTGGCGGCGTTGGCCTTCTTCTCTTCGGGCGAACCGCCGGGCGCCTCGCCGGGGAAGAGCGCCCAGAACCCTTCGGGGCAGGGACCATCGGGGAGGATGACGGTGGTCTGGCTGTCGTCGTACGGCGGGTCGAGCTTCACCACTTCGGTGGGCAACGCCTCGAGCCTGTCGCCCTTCTCCTTTTTCGCCTTCGCGTCGGCCTCCTGCTTCTTCTTGAGCGCCGCGAGCTGATCCGAAGCGCGCGAGCCGCCGCCGTTCGAGCACGCGAGGGTGGTCACCAGCAAGGACGAAAGGAGGAGGACACGCATGGGGCGGACTGTGCCGCACCTCGTGGCGTTCCTCCACCCTGCAACTCCGCTTTGATTCGGGGGGCACCTGGCCCACTGTTCGCCGATGTCCATGAGCACACGTGGTCTCTTCCTGGTGGTGGTCGGTCTGGTCGGGGGTCTGGAGAGCGGGTGCAGTGCTGCGCCCGCATGTTCGTCCTCGAACTGTGCGAACGGATGTTGTGACTCGGCGGGAAGCTGCCAGCCGGGGAGCTCCGACAGCCAATGCGGCGCGTTCGGCGCGGCGTGTTCGCCCTGCAACCTGGGGCTGACGTGCCGTTTCGGAACCTGTTCGACCCTCTCCACCGGCACGGGTGGAGGCAGCGGCGGCGGATCGACCGGCGGTGGTGGTGGTGGCTCGATCGGCGGCGGTGGTGGCTCGGTCGGCGGCGGTGGCGGTTCGACCGGCGGTGGCACGGGAGGCGGCGCAGGCACCTGCAGCCCGGCGAACTGCGACGGGTGCTGCGACTCACGTGGCACGTGCGTGCGGGCCCCCAACAACGCGAACAACACCACCTGCGGCTCCGCGGGCAACGGCTGCCTCGACTGTGCGGCGAGCGCAGCGACCTGCAACCCGAACACCTTCAGCTGCAGCAGCACCAACACGGGCGGCGGCACCGGCGGTGGCGGCGGCGTGGTCACCTGCGATGGGTGTGTGCTGCCCAGCGGCACCTGCGTTCCCCTGAGCCGGACCAGCGTCATCAACTGCGGGGCCCTGGGAGATCGCTGCGTCGCGTGTGCTTCGGGCCAGCTGTGCACCAACGGCATGTGCACCACGCCTGCGGCCCTCAAGCGCGTGGGCTCGGCGTGCGCGAACGACGGGGAGTGCATCGGTGGCCTGGGTTCTTCGGCGATCTGCAAGCTGACGACGACCAGTGGCAACGCGAGCTACACCGGCGGGTATTGCACGCTGAGGTGTCCGGCCTCGGCCTGCCCCACGGGCTCGAACTGCGTGGCCGCGCAAAACCCCTATGGAGAAGGTGAAGCGTTGTGTTGGGACAGCTGCGGCACGAGCGACCCCTGCAGGTCGCCCGGTTACGCCTGCTATTCCCTGGGCACGGGGAGCGCCTGCTGGCTCAGCCCGCTGCCCACTGTCGACGCCGGCGTTCCCGCGGACAAGGTCGGCAATGCCTGCACGAGCACGAACGACTGCATCAACCCGCCCACCAGCAGAGGCGCCTGCCTCAGCTCGGAGTTCATGATGACCTGGCCCGGCGGCTACTGCTCGAGGCTCGACTGCCTCACCAACGCGGAATGTGCCGTCGACGGCGGCGCGATCTGCATCGGCTTCGACGCCAACCAGACCGCGTGTGTCCGCAAGTGCGCTGACTCGAGCGCCGGCCAGTCGAACTGTCGGAGTGGGTACACGTGTACGCCGTACATCACCAGGCTGCCCGATGGAGGCATGCAGTCGAGCACGGATGGCTTCTGCTCTCCGTGAGGGCGTTGCGACCTCGCTGAAAGACTGCGCCGGCTGCGGATCGAAGTGACGTGGAGGCGGGCTCTGGTGTTTGCTGCCGCCGCTCATGGGCCGGCTCTCGTTGGTGTTGTTGTTCTTGTCGTGCGCCACCACGGGCTCGTCGAATTCCAAAGACGCTCCGGAGGGAGAGGCGGCTCCACCTGCCCCCCCTGCCGGCGGCGACGATCTCGCCAGGGCCTTCGAGCCCGAAGCGGAGAAGACCAGGCCGGTGCTGGTGAGGCCGGTGGTCGCAGCCCCCGTCGATCGCACGCTGGGTTTCAAGGCGGCGCTCTCGGAAGGTCAGGCGGCGCTCAAGTCGAAGCAGGTCGAGGCCGCCCGGGAAGCGGCTTTGCGCGCGGTGAAAGAAGCCGAGACGCTCGACGGAGAAGCGCGGCACCAGGCAGGCCAGCTCGCCTTCAAGGTGGAGCTCGCGGGTGGTGAGGTGGCTGCGGCCCGTGACGCGGCGACGGCGTGGCGGCTTTCGTGCGGGCCGGAGAAGGCAGACTCGTGCCGCAGTGCTGCGCTGACCGGGTTGATGACGGCGAGCAAGCTGAAGGGCGCCGACAAGAAGCTGCTCAAACACGTGCGCGAGCTGCAGGACGCCGAGGTGTGCGCGGCGAAGACCGCAAAGCCCAACCCCTGTGAGGCGACCGCGGTGCGGCTGGGAGCGCGCGAGAAGGATCTCTATCTCGTGCAGAAGGTGCAGCTGGGGCAGGCGCTTCGGGAAGACGCCGAGGGGCGGCAGCTTGCGCTGCTGGAGAAGGCAGAAGGTCAGTGTGAGCTGGTGCAGTGCGCGGCTCTGCGTCGCAAGGCGCTGGGCAAACTCATCGCGCATGCGCGGGCGAAGAATGACGTCGACGGTGCGGTGAAGCTGGCGATGCGCGAGGTGGCGGTGATCTCCGCGGGGTTGCCGGAAGAGGGCCGCGCGTGGACTCGCACGGCGATGCTCGATCAGACCTGCGTCTCGTACGACACCGCGCACGGAACGGGGAGCTGCCGCGCCCTCGAGCGCAAGGTGCTCGGCCGGTGGACCTTTCATGACTACAGCCGCGACCAGGCGGGTCAGGGGCTCTCGGCGGATCAGGTGCGCACGGTGAATGAACACTTCGCGCCGCTGCTGCAGGAGTGCCTGGCGGATCAGGCCAAACGCATGACGCCGCCGGATGCGCAGCGGTTCGAGGTGCGCTGGGTGGTGTTCAATGATGGGCGCGTCGGTGAGGTGCACCTGCGCCGGGATCTCGACGAGACGCAGCTGGCGAAGTGTCTGCGGGCGCAGTTCAACGGCTGGCGGTATCCGCGCTACGAGGGCGAGTATCAGAACGTCGAGCAGAGCTTCACGGTGACCGCGGTCGAGCGCCGACGCTGAGTTCCCTCTCCCTTCGGGAGAGGGTCAGGGTGAGGGCGTTGTCACGAGGTGTAGAACCCCATCGAAAACCGCGAAGTCATCCACACGAGCATCACCCCACTGAAACCGAGCCAGATGATCCTGGATCGTCGGCGGTTCTCGAGAACCAGAGCCGCCTGAAGAAAGAACGGAAACACGGCGATCACGTACCGCCCCAGCCCGATGAAATCGCGGCTGCTGATCAACGGCAGGCCCACCGCCACCGCCGTGTACACCGCATACCCCCAGCCGAGGCTCTTCCGCATGGGCCACGCCGAAGCGAGCGCCGCGAACGCGAGCAACGCGTGGAAGAGCGGAAACAACAAATCAATCCGCTTCATCTTCTCCAGCGCGCCGTACTTGAAGACGGCCGCGGGGCCCGAGAGCTGCTGCCACCCAGCCTGCGTGGTGACGAAGCCGATGGGATCACCAAATCGCCACCAGAGAAACGCCATGAACGAGATCAACCCGGCCGCTGAAAACACCGGCAGCAGATCCTTCACCGTCCATGGATGCCCCGCCGCGCGCCGCAGCTCGAGGTGCCGCACCAACAACCCCAGCACCACTGCAGGCGCGATCGGCCGCGTCGCCGTGGCGAGCGCACCGAAGAACGTCGCCCACCCCACCTTGCCGCGCTCGAGTTGCAGGAACGCCATCGTCACGCAGAGCAGAAACAGCGCGTCCGAGTACACCGCGCCGACGATGTAGAAAGCGAACGGCCACAACACGAGCAGCCACGTGGCGAGGCTGGCGGACTCTGGCTCGAGCTGTTTGGCCCACTGCGAGTACACCATCACCGCGGCGCCGCCGAAGAGGAACGTGAGCAGAATGCCCGCGAGGAACACGTTCATTCCGGTGAGCATCACGACGCGCATGGCCAGCGGGTAGAGCGGGAAGTAGGCGGCCGCGCTCTGCTCCGTCGCGGAGTAGTTGTACTCGCGCAGGGCGATCTGCTCGTACCAGCCGGCGTCCCAGCGAACCCACATGTCGAGGAAGGGCCAGGTGAAGTGTTCGATCTGCCGGCCTGAGCCGGGCACGCCGAGCAGGGTGATGGTCACGCTGCCGACGACCGCACACGCGAGGGCGACGGCCAGAAAGCGCCACAGCGCCTGCGAGGGACGGATGGTCACCGGGCCAACTCGCGACTGTCTTGAACTTTGCGAAGCCAGGCCTCGCGACTGAGGCGAAGGAGGTAATAGGGGCCGGCGTCGATGCGTTGTGCATCCGACCAGAGCGCACTTCCGCCCAGCGGTTCTTCGGCTCTGCTCGAGTCTCCCAACCAGACCACGTTGGCCTCTGCTGGCAAGGCGCCAACGCGGGAGTCGAGCTGCGCCAGGTTCGACACGGGATGAATGAGCTTCATCGTGTGCGACAGGAGGTGTGGCTCTGCGGGATAGGGCTCTGCTTTGGCGAAGTCCGAGAAGAGGACATCCTCGTAGCGCGTCTCGCGCGAGACGAACTCTCCGATCTGCGCGATCTCAGGATTGCGAGCCGGGACGAGGCGCCGGTATTCGCTGTGCATCGCGCGCGTGTACACGAGGCCTCCACAGGTCGCGGCGACGATGCCGAGCGGTCCAACCCAGCGCGGCTTTGAAATCAGCTGCGCGATCGCCTGTGGAAGAAGCGCGAAGGGAATGCAGGCGAGTGGGATCGCGAACTTCAAGACGGAGAAGTCGTGGAGGTAGCTGTGGTTCTTCAGAAGATAGGTGTGAAGCAGAGGAGCGAGCGCGGCGACGGCAATGAACGTGGCGCGAGAAGGGACGCCCGCGTCGAGCTGGTCAGCCGGCGCCAGGTGACGTTGCCTCAAGCTCCAGATCAGGTGAAGGGCACTGATCACGAAGGTCACGATCAGGAGAACGCGTCCCAACGGGCCGTACTGGTCCGTGACGTATCCCCACACCACGTCATTGAAGTTCGAGGCCAGCAACTCGGCACCATCACCGGTCCCAAAAGTCCGCAGGGTCAGCTTGCCGTACCAGTGCTGCCACAGAGCGTGCTTGCTGAGCTGCCAACCGTAGAAGCCGAACGCGAGGGCGCCAGCCAGCACCACACCGCCCACTTCACGCGACAGCCTGACGAACCAGGAGGAGGCGGCACCCACGGACGTCCTGGTCACCGCGAGCATGGCGAGCCGAACGGCGCCCCAGACGAGCGCAACGGAAACGAAGAACCAGTCCGTCGCGAAGCCCCAAAGAAAGGCGAACGAGACCAACACCTGCGGCCAGGGCTGCTTGACCCGATCCTCCATGGCGAGGGCCAGGAGCAGCAGCGCGAACGGGCCGATCACGGCGGTGTCGGTGAAATAGACGTTCTGCTGCCAGAACATCGGGCCGGGGAGCAGCAGGTAGGCGAGCCCCGGAAAGATCGCGCTCACGGTCGCAAGAACTGCATTGGCGCCGCGCGGGATCCACAACCAGGCCGCCAACGAGAGACACAGCGCAATGAAGAGATGGAGGGCTCTGTTGAATGCCATCAACGAGGCGACCGAGGGATAGGTCCCAGACGCCTTCGCAACGAGGTATGCCGCCAGCACGGCCCCCGGTGGGTACGAGGGATAGATTTGCCGCGACGCGAGCGTGGGGTGCTCGATGTCGGGCGGCGTCTCCATCATCAGGAAGTCGAGCTTGAAAGCGCCCTCCTGCCACCACGCCCGGGCAAACTTGAGCGTGTGCGCGGTCAGCCACTCATGGTGACCATATGAGAGCCCTTCGGCATGGGGGCGTCGGACCTCAACGGTGTAACCAAAGGTTCCGGCGAGCACCAAAACGATGATGGCGATTGGTGCAACGCGCTGGGTTCGCCTCCACATCTCGCGCGCCTCTTGGCAACTCCACGGAGGGAGGGCAAGCGCCAAGAGTATCGGCTCAATCCAGGCTAGCGCTCACCCTACGCCCATGAAGCTCGAGTTCCTCAGCCACCTCGATTTGTCCGCAGCCAGCGGGCTCGTTCACCGCGATGGCTTTCTCTACTCAGTCGCTGACGACGGGCTCGAGTTGCTGCGCACGCATACTGCCAGTCAGCGTGGGCGCACCGAGCGGAGACCCGGGGCGACTTTTCTGGTCATGACAACCCTGTTGCTTCGCGTGACTACAGGGTTGTCACAGGCGTGAGAGTCGCTCCGCCCCGACCTGGCCCAGCCACGCATCTTTGTGCGAGCCGAGAGCAAGACCGAGCCGAGCAATGCGCGAAACCGATGACGACCGCGCTTCCCTGAGCTGGTTCGCACGGCACCTCTGACTTCGGCGGAGCTACTCGAGGAGAAAGCGGAGCTTGAAGGAAACGCCATGACCCGAGGGCAAGAGCTCAGTGGAGACCGGCTCCGTGCCAGCGAAGGGGAACTCGGCGTTGCCCGCAGCGAGGTCGAGGAGCACGCCTGAGCCAGGCAACTCGACCCGGAACCTTCCGTCGCGAGCGCGCTCAACCACCGTCGCCCAACCTCTCGAACACCAGACGATGTTGTTCAGGCGTCGCATGAACTCAGAGACCTCGTCGAAGTCTGCGGCGGTGCCTTCGAGCCCCTGGTGCTCGTCGAAAGCAGAGAGGGTCACCGTCGACGGCCTCGCGAGTTCGAGCGCCTCGCGGTTGCGGTGAGCGCTCTGGGCAGGCGCAGGCAGGGGCGGTGCGGCCACTGGAGGCGATCCACCTTTGCAGCAAGAGAGGAGGCCCAGCCCCACCAGCGCCCATGTCCTCATCGCTTCCGCGTAGCACGTGAGCGCCTACACTCAGCTCCATGACGCTCGAGTTCCTCACGCACCTCGACTTGTCCGCCGCCAGCGGGCTCGTTCACCGCGACGGGCTTCTCTACTCGGTCGCGGACGACGGCCTCGAGTTGCTGCGCACGGACCTCAGCGGAGGCAGCGCGGTGCGACTGCCCTTGAGTGACGCGTCTTCGCGTACGTACATCGCGAAGAGCAAGAAGCCCGACTTCGAGGCGCTGATCAGTGCGGGCCGTGAGCTGATCGCGATCGGTTCTGGATCCACCTCAGCGCGGTGTCTTGCGATTTCGCTCGACCCCGAGACGCTCGCTCGGCGGACCATCGATCTGCGCCCCCTCTACAACGCACTCAGCAGCCATATTCATGAGCTGAACATCGAGGGCGCGGTGGTCACGGAAGAGGCGGTGTTCCTCGCCCAACGGGGCAACGGCGCTCGCAAGGAGAACGCGCTCGTTCGTCTCGATCGCGGCGTCTTCGAACGCGAGTTGGCTTCGGGCGTGCTCACCTCGGCCTGTCTGCACGGCGTGATTCCCGTCGCGCTCGATTCGTTCGAGGGCGTTTCGCTTTCGCTCACCGACCTGTGCAGTGGGCCGGGTTCGCAGATCATCTTCACCGCCGCTGCTGAGGCCACCGAGAATCCCTACGACGATGGCGTGGTCGCGGGATCGATCGTCGGGGTGATCGATCGACTGGGCCTGGCGACGCGACGGGTGATGGCTCCGGGCGTGAAGCTCGAGGGCGTTTGTTGGTTCGGGAATGAGCTGCGGCTGGTGGCAGACCCCGATGATCCCGACGCGCGGGCGCCTCTCTTCCGGGCTCCCTGGCCTGGCTGATCGGCCCTCACCTGTCGCTCTCCCGAAGGGAGAGGGGACTTCAGATGTGGTACGAGCGTCACCGATGCGGTGGTTCCTGTTCAGTGCCTTGTTCTTCCTCGGATGCGGCCGGGTGTGCTCGCGCTCCGAGACCCTCAACGGCCTCGACGGCGGCGCCTCGAGTTGCGTGCAGAGCACCGACTGCCCACGCCCCTCCAGCGTGCTGGTCTGCGGGATGGATGAAGATCAACTGCGCGACTGCATCGCGTGCATCGAGAACCGCTGCGTGCGCTACCGCCCCGAGGCGTGCCTGTGAGCCTGGTCACTTCGCCTCGGCCAGTCATCCGCTTCGCTCCCGTCTGTCTGGCGCAGCCTTCGGCTGCTGGCGGCTCCGTTCCGTGAGGGCCGTGCAGCTCGCCGCGCTCCTCGCGCTGAGTGCCTGCCGCAAGGACGACGCCCCCGCGCATCTCGAGCGTGCCCGCACCGCTCAGTTCGAGCAGAAGCCCGACGTCGCCATCGCCGAATACAAGCTGGCCCTCGACCTGCTCGAACGTGACAGCTCGCCGCAAAGCAACCTCTACCGGGCCCGCGCGCTGAGAGGCGCTGCCGATCTCTACGCCTTCCAGCTCAACGATCCCCGCCGTGCGATCGAGGTGTACCGCGAGCTGATCACCGTCTGTCCGGAAGCACCCGAGACGCTCGAAGGCCGGCTCCACCTGGCGGGTCTGCTCTGGCACCAGTTCCGCGATCTCCGTGGGGCGATCGCCGAATACACCTCCGCGCTCGCCCGCAATCCGCCGCAGTCGGCCGAGCTCTCCTTCACCGTGGCCAAGCTCTACTTCGAGCTGCAGGACTACGAACAATGCGAGCTCGAAGCCGGCAAGGTCTCACAGAAGTTCGAGACCAGCGTCTTCGTCGACGACGCGCTGTACCTGCGTGGCCAGGCGCTGGCGATGATGGAGGGCCGCAAGCCCGAAGCCGCCCGCGTCTTTCTCGACCTGATGGATCGTTTCCCCGACTCGGAGCTGCGCGCGCACGCGCTGGTCGAGCTGGGCAGGCTCAAGGCCGATGCAGGTGAACCCGAAGCGGCGATCGAGCTCTGGGTCGACGCGCTCAAGACGCACCCCACGCCGCAGGCCGTCCAGGCGCAGATCGCGCTCGTGCGCGGCCGGCTGCGCGCCACCACCCCGGGCAAGGTCGGTGATGCGACGGCCGCCTTCGATTGGGACAAGTTCCCCGTCTACGAGCGGCGCGGTGGAGAAGAAGCGCCCGTGGGCAAAGCCCCGCTGCCCAAGACCTCGGCCGAAGCCGTGGGCGGTACGGCCGAAGAAGCCGAACGCGAGCTGAAGATGCCCGCGGAGAGCGCCGCACCCGGCAAGACGCCGTGATGGTTCACAGGTGGGCCCCTCACCCCGACCCTCTCCCCGCTTCGCAGGGAGAGGGAGTGCACTAGGCTCGCCGGCCATGCGAGTGCTCGTGCTGGCAGTGACGATGCTGGGCGGTTTCAGCTGTGCGGGCTTCAAGTCGGTCGAACGCGGAGACTGGCGCCTCGTCTACGTCGACACCGCCAAACGTGACGCCGAAGCGGCGCGCGAGGTGCTGACTCGCGACGCCTACGAGGCCGAGGTGACCGAAGGCACCCGCCGCGGGTGGGAACCCAGCCCCGGCTTCGTCTTCCCCCTGCTCCACGAGACCGAGAAGATCGGCCTGCGCGTGGGCGAGATCGTCGGCTTCCGCATCGACGAAAACAGCCAGGCCGAGCTGCTGGTCGATGGCGCCGGCCTGGAGCTCTACTGGGGCCCGCTGGAGAAGAAGGATGGCTGGAAAGGCGACAGCGACGTGACGGTGCGTGAGTCGACCTTGTTCGTGAAAGGCACCCGCGCGGGCGCCGGGGTGTTGCGGTTGATCCGCGGCTCGTCCACCAAAGATGTCCCGGTGGCGGTGAAGTGAAGCGGGCGGCGTGCCTGCTCCTCGCGTTGTGCGCGTGCGGCAAGGAACGCCCTGATCCACGCCTGGCGGAGATCACCACCCCGGTGCACGCCACGGTGCGAGTCATCGACGCGCCCATCGAGCGCACCTGCACGGGCAGCTTCGTCGACCAGTTCGTCTGTCTCACCCTGCGCGCCGAGCGGCGGGGCTGCGTCTACCTCGAGGTGGGCACCGCCGCCGACACGCCCGAGCGCAACAAGCAGCCCGACCCCGAGCGCTGCCACCAGATGACCGTGACCGGGAACCGCGCGACGCTGGTCACCTTGCCGGCCCGGAAGGCGACGCTCTTCGTCGATCCCGCGGGTGAGCGGCTGGTGATCGATCTCGTCGACTCGATGCACGCGGCCTGGCTACGCAAGGGCCAGTTGGTGGTCTCCCGCAAGCTCTGGGACGGCCCCACCATGCGCCCGAGTGGCCTGGTGCGGCCCGATGGCACCTTGAACTGGTTCCTCATTCCTCCGTACCTGGCGGTGCTCGATGAACGCCTGCTGGCCGAGCTCACCGAGGCCGAGCTCGACGCGCTGCTGGCCACCACGCCGGATGGAAAGAGGGCGCTCAGGCAGTCGCTGAGCGAAGTGCTGTCCTCCTCCCGGGTGGTGGGTGACGACTGGTCGCTCGCGCTCTCGAAGCTCGACGAGGCGGATCGGGCTCTGCTCCGAAAGCACCTCCTCGAGAGCCTCGCTTCAGGCGACGTGGGTCCGTTGCCCTGGTTCCTCGCCAGGCCCGAGGAGCAGACCGCCGACTTCATCTCTGCGCTCGAGCAGGGCCTGACCTCGCCCGCGGCCGACACCACCCCTGAGCTGCTGGCGCTGCTGAAGCTCGCTCCGAAACGCGCCGAGGTGATCGCCTGCGGCATGCTCGAGAAGGTTTGGCACATCAACCACGCCGCTGGCTACGACGCGTACGACCCCGTTCCACCCGATGCCACCGCGCTCGCCGTCATCATCACCCTCGAGTCGAAGTGCCCCTGGGTGATGCCGCTGCTCGAGCAACGCACCTGCGCCTGGGAGCTGCGCTGCGACCCCGACCTGGATGATCACCGCGAGACGCCGTTGTGCACCGCGGCCCAGAGCGCTCAGGCGATCAAACGAACCCTCGACGCCGACAGCATGGAGTGGACCGACGATGATGACGCTCAGCTCGACTCGGACTGGGGCCGGCTGCTCATCCCGGCTGCGCAGGTTCAGGGGCCGCTGCCCGCTTCGTTCAAGCGCTCCAACGAACGGCGGCAGTACGCGCTCGAGTACACCTTCAAAGGCTTCGAAGCAGACGACAGCTGCCGTCAGCTGAGTGAAGAACCCCAGGAGTGGGCCTGCCGCCTGCCCACCAGCATCAACGTGTCGACCACCGAATCGTGCCGGCTGGTCGTCGACGACACGATGAAGACGCTCACCGTCACGCCGGTACCGGAGAGCCCGTGAGCAGCTTCTCCAGGGCGCGGTCGTGGAGCTTCGAGAAGACGAGCAACCCCAGCGTCGCGCCGATGCCTGCGTAGAGCATGTCGCTCTGCGCGTCCCACACGTAGCCCTGGCTGCCGAGGAACGCGTCGCCGCCCGCGGGATCGAGCGCCAATGCGGCGCCCCACTCGAACAATTCGTAGAGCGCGGCGAAGCCGAAGATGACGTTGATCAAGATGAAGGTGAGCCAGCCACCACGCTCCAGCTTCGTCCTGCGCAAGAGCACCTCGCGGAGGATGATCACCGGGAAGAAGCCGAACGCGAAGTGGCCGATCTTGTCGTAGTTGTTGCGCGACCAGCCGAAGGTGAGCTTCGCCCACTCGCCCAGCGGCGCCTTCGCGTAGGTGTAGAAGCCGCCGTACACGAGGATGCAGATGTGCACGAAGACCATCACGTAGATGATCGGCGTCATCGGAAAGCGCCGGTAGGTCAGCGCGAGGGCCACCATGCCCACCAGGCCGGGCCCGACTTCGAGCAGCCAGTTGAGTTTGCCTTCGGGGCTGGTGAACAGCGTCGCGGCAAAGAGGACCAACATCACCGCGCCGAGCGTCAGGGGAAGTGTCGCGCCTTCACGGGTACCTCGTGGGGACATGGGCCGTGTTGTACCTCGCCCTGCGAAGCGGGGAGGGAGCTCAATCAAACGTGAGCGGGAGTTCGAGCTCGGCACCCAGCCGCTCTCGATCGAGCGCGGGCAGACCCTTCGTCACACGAATCGGAACCGTGCGTGTGCGAACACCTTCTTTCGTGCAGGTCACGCCGAGCACCTGGCCTTCACCCTCTTCACCCGAAAGAAACGGTCCAAGAGAAAGAGCCAACACGCGTCCATCGAGGTGCTCGAGGGGAAGCGCAGGGCCGAAGCCGCGGCCGACCACCACGTGCGCACCCTGCTGCAGCAATGCACGCGCGGCTTCGGGAGTGCCACCCGACGCGAGCACGATCACGCAGTCGCCCGTGAGTGAAGGCACCGGCTGCGAAAGATCGATCGCGGCATAGAGCACGTCGAGCCCGTTCTGCACGCGCCTGACCTGCTGGCCCGGAGCGAGCCGGAACAAGGTCGCCTGCGGGCCCATGAAGAAGCGGTCTTCCTGGCCGCGGATGTTCTTCAGTCCTTCGTGCTTCGGAGCGCCCGAGTCGCGATCGGGATGCCAGGTCCACCCCTCGTGCAGGGTGAGGCCCGTCGAGGCTGCGACGTCGCCGGTGATCGCCACGCTCACGCTGGGCCTCGGCACCGGAGTGCCCGCGCTGAACGTGAAATACTGATGGCTGGTGGAATCGGTGATCAACACGCTGCGCCGTCGTTGCGAGTTGGTGTGGAGCAGCCGCGTGGCCCTCGCAGCGCCCCGAAGTTGAGCGAAGCGCATCGCCACGAAGAGCGACTCGGGTGAATCGACCTCACGCAGGAAGAGCGCGTCGAGCTCGAAGGCGCTCACGGTGGAGAAGCTCGATTCATCGTGGAACGTCGCCCACGGCGCGGGCTGATAGTGCGAAAAGTCGACGCTCGCGACGACCAGCGCATCGGGCGGAAGCAGCTGGTCGAGCCGCCGTGCGAGTGCCTCGAGCTCGGCGCGCGGCACCGCCCACTGCAACATCACCGGCACGAAGCGCGCAGCAGGAAGCAGCCGGCGAATGAACGGCGCGTGAACGTGCAGCGCGTGTTCACCCACGAACGCCGCATCACGCCGGGGACTTCCCATCGCGCGCGCCAGCTCAGCGTCGGTGCGCAGCGGTCCGTACACCGTGTCGTAGGTCACGCCCTGCCCCACTGTGATGCCTGCACCGTGCGCGTAATGATCAGGGCCGATCACCACCACGACCGAAGGCTTCTGCTTCGCCAGCGCAGACCAGAAGCCAGCGAGCTCGGAGGCGTCGATGAGGTGATGCGGTGCGACCACGGCGACGGGGCGCCAGGGAAAGTCGATGCGCTCGGCGCCGGTGAAGATGCCGTCCCACATCATGCGATCGCCTGGATAGGTGCCCTGCACGGTGGTGACGCAGCCCGTGAGGAGCACCATCAAGATCACCGTGGACTTCATTCGCGGTACAGCAACCCACCCCACTCGACGGCCGCAAAGCCGCTGCGTTTGCCAGGCACCAGCACCTGCGGCGCGAGCTTCACGGGCGCATCCAACGCACGGAAGTCGATCAACACCCGAATCACGCTGTCCGGAGCCGGCGTGATCTCCAATGGCGCCGCGCGGTCGATCTCCTCACGCGGAATGAAACGCAGGGCTGCCCACGGCTTGACGGTCATGCGCGGCAGCCAGAACTCCATGAAGTCGGCCGTCTCGCGTTCATTGAGCCCGAGCTGCTTCATCGACTTCTCCAGGAACGCCTTCACCTCGGCACGCGCAATCACGAAACCATCGGTCAACGGCGCGGGCTTCTCCTTGAGGCCGCTCTCCCAGAACAAGTACGGGTAGGCGTGCCCATCGCGCGTCACCAGGCTGCCCTTCGGCGTCGCCGTGACGTTCCACCCCGTGCCGTACGCGGGATCCGACCTGGTGAGCCCTCCTTCGGGGCTGACCTTCACGCTGACCTGCCGGGTGGTGAGCGGGTACAGATAGATGACGGGCTTGGCCATCTCGCCCTCGTATTCGTGGAACGAGACGCGCACTTCCGCCAGCGCGACGCCGCCATCTTTGAACGTCGCCTGAAACCGAAACCGGTTGGAGCCCAACGACATGTTCCGCAGCGCCTTCGACGCGCGGTAGCTGAACTTCGTGCCGCCCGCGGTGAAGGTCTTGAGCTTGCCTTTGGTCTGCACCTCACCGGCCGCGTTGAGCGAAGTGACCTCGATGCGATCACAATCGGCCGCGACCTCGCCTTTGAAGTCGGTGACCGGGTCGTAGAGACCCGCCTCATCATCAGGCGAGGTGATCTTGATGAACTTGCCCGGTGACGCCGTGGTGCCCGGCAACGCGGTCGGATCGATCTTCACCCGCTCGAACACCTGCCGCGGTTCACCCGGTGATTCACAGACCACCCTGGTGTGTTCGGGGTCGATGGTGAGCGTCCACACCGTCGGGCTCTTGTCGAACTTCACCTTGATGATCCGCGCGGAGTCTTCGTGCTCCACGATCTTCAGCGGCCGCAACGAGCTGCGCTTCAAGCTCGCGTACGAGACGTTGGGACCGCCGGCGATGAAGAGGGTCTCCTTCGACGCGGGGTCCCGGTAGGTCTCGTCTTCAGCGTGCGCTGCGGTGGCCACGAGAGCGAGCGTCAGGACGAACCGGGTCATGGGGGCGTAGTCTAGCCACAACGTGCGCACGGGAATTCTCATCTTGTCGCTCTGCTCCACGGTGGCCGCCGCGCAGCAGGATCCCGACCCGTGGTTCGCACCCGACAAGGCGCTGCACTTCACCTTCAGCGCGGGCATCGCGGGCCTCGGCTACGGAGGCGCTGCCCTCTTCACCGAAGATCGCGCCGTGCGGCTCGCCGTGGGTGGTGGGCTCGCGTTGACGGCGGGCATCGCGAAGGAGCTGCTCGACCTCGCCGGCCTGGGTCAGCCCTCGTGGAAGGATTTGGTGTGGGATCTCGCCGGCACGGCAACGGGGCTGCTCGTATCGTGGCTGGTCGATCTCCTCGTCACCTCGTTGAGCTCGCCCTGTGTGAACGGAGCGAGGCAACCGTGTACCGGCGGCTGAGATTTCGTCTTCGCCTCTTGCGCATCCCCCGCCTGACCCTCATCGTCCGTCGCTGAAGTTTCACGGGCGTGGAGAGCACACATGCGGCGATGGGTTGGAGTGGTGGCGATGGCGGTCGTGGTGGGCGTCGCACTGCTCTGGTGGCTGTGGCCCTCCGAGCTCTCCGCCGTTGAAGCGCGACCCGAGAGTGCGACCTCAGCCAACGAAGGTGCACTCCCGCAGTCGCTCAAGCCCTCTTCCTGGAACGCGCCCATTCAACAACGAGGCGCGCGCTCGCTCAGCGGCGTGGTGCTGCGAGACGGTCGGCCCGTCGGCGGCGCGGTGGTCACTGCGGTGGCCGCTCACGGCGACGACGTGCTCTCCGACCTGCCTTGCAAGTGCGACAACCACTGCGGCCAGCTGTTGCTCGCCTGTGGTTGTGCGGAGGCTTCAGGTCAACTCGTCGAGCTGGTCGGCCTGCGCACGGGCGAGAGTGCGCCCCTCGCGCGCGCCACCACCGACGCCGAAGGGGCCTTCACGCTCACGGGCCTGGAGGAGACCACCCTGACCCTCTTCGCCGACGCGCCCGGCGGCGTGGGCTGGCTGGGCAACGTGGCCTCCGATGCGAAAGACACGAAGCTCGTCCTCACCGACGGCCGCTTCATTCAGGGCAAGGTGCTCACCACCGACGAGAAGCCGGCAAAGGGCGCGATCGTCACCGCCATCTTCTCGGAGCACAGCCGCTTCTTCGATGCGGTCGCCGACGACAAGGGCGAGTTCCGCCTGGGTCCCCTGCCGCTGGGCAAATACGCCGTGGTCGCGATGCAGGGTGGGCTGCTGCCTGACCACACGCAGGTCGATGATGACGAGACCGAGCCGGTGAAGCTCGAGCTGAGCGTGCCCCGCGCGCTCTCGGGCGTGGTGCTGGCCAACGGTGCGCCCGTCTCGGGAGCGACGGTGAAGCTCGAGGGCATGCACCGCAAGCGCACCGTCACCACCGATGCGAAGGGTCAGTTCCACCTCGAGCGGCTGCGGCCCGGCGAATACGAGCTCACCGCCGAAGCCACCACCGGCGTGGGGGCTGCCACGGCGTTGATCGGCAAGCTCGAAGATCGCAGCGGCGTGACCATCACCCTCGGCCAGGGAGAGCCCCTCGAAGGCCGGGTGGTGACCGAGAACAATGCGCCGGTCGAAGGGGCCC
>JANODF010000242.1:0-4972 GCA_031412555.1 Archangium sp.
CTGGTCGTCGCACAGCTCGCCCCGCGCGGTGTCGCGAATGCCGTTGCCGCAGATCTCGTTCGACCGGCAGTCGGCGCTGCAGCCGTCGCCTGCGTCGAGGTTGCCGTCGTCGCAGATCTCGAAACCACCATCACGGAGCACCGGGTCGAGGAAGGTGTCGCCGCACGTCTCTTCGCCCGTGCAGCGGGCGTTGCAGCCGTCGCCTGCGTCGGTGTTGCCGTCGTCGCACTTCTCGCCGCCCTGGCCGCGGCCGGTGAGCGCGTCGTCGCGCTCTCCGTTGCCACAGCGCACGGTCAGACAGGTGCGGCCGCACGAGGCCACGTTGCTGTCGCACTCTTCGCTGCCACCGTCGCGCAGCGCGTCGACGATGTTGTTGCCGCAGTTCTCCAGCTGGCAGGCGGGGCTGCAGTCGTCGCCGGCGATCAGGTTGCCGTCGTCACAGGCCTCGATGCCGCCATCAGGAAAGGGGTCTCGCAGGCCATCACCACAGACCTCG
This sequence comes from Archangium sp., assembly GCA_031412555.1. Taxonomy (GTDB): domain Bacteria; phylum Myxococcota; class Myxococcia; order Myxococcales; family Myxococcaceae; genus Archangium_A. Next base: position 497 of record JANODF010000242.1, read on the forward strand.
CGGGTACAGTTGCTGCGGCAGCCATCGCCCTGAATGGTGTTGCCGTCGTCGCACGCCTCGGTCCTTCCGCCGGCGATCACGTCGACGATGCCATTGCCGCACCGCTCTTCTTTGCACTGGGGGTTGCAGCCGTCGCCGGCCGCCGTGTTGCCGTCGTCACAGACCTCGAGCGGCTTGCCCGCGGAGTCGAGCAGCTCGGCGTCGAGGGTGCCGTCGCCGCAGATGCCGCCGCCGCGGCAGTCGAAGCGGCACGCGTCGCCGTTGACGATGTTGCCGTCGTCACACTTCTCCAGGGTGCCGTCGGGCAGCGCGTCGATCGCACCGTTGCCGCACAACGCGCTGGAGGAGATGCAGTTGGTGCCGTCGCCGGAGCAGACGGTACCGACCGGGCACACCAGGCCCGTGTCACAGGTCTTGCTGGCGACCTCGAAACAGCCGGAGAGGAGCAGGGCGCCCAGAGAAACGGCGAGGCCTGTCCTGAGCGAAGTCGAAGGATTCATGGGTTCAGAACTCGAGTGCGGCGACGGCGCCGGTGACGGAGGGAGAAATGAGGGGGAGCACGGTCACGCGGGGAGCATCGACGTTGACGGTGCGTTGATAGGCGATGGGCCGGCCGACGTAGAACAACACCGCGCTGGCCACCACTGCTGCGCCGCCCACCGCGTAGAGGGCGATGCCGCCGGTCTGCATCGACTCGGCGGAGGTGCGGCGGCTGCGAACCGTGTCGTTGGGAAAGCAGCCGAAGTTCGACTTGCCGGTCGCGCACGAGGAGACGTCGCTGTCGTAGGCCGCGAACTCGTTGGCCGCGCTCAGGTGCAGCGCCACGCCGGCGCCCACCGCGGCCACGCCCACGCCCAGCGCCGTCCACGGGATCACCGGGCTGAAGGCGCGGCGGTACTCGGTGAGCTCTTCGCTCTTGTAGACGCGCAGCTCGAACTTCTGGCTGTCACCACCGGCGAGCACCATCGAACGTTCGTCCGACAGAAAACCCTCGAGCGAGGCCGTCATGGTGTGCGGGCCCGCACGCACCTGGCCCTCCCACTGGCCGGGCGCGGTGAAGAGCGGGCGGCCATCGAGGCGCACCGAAGCGCCGGTGAAGTTGCAGGTGATCTTCACCTTGGTGAGCTGGCGTTCGATGAGCGCGAGGTAACGCTGGGCTTGCTGAAACTTGTCGTCGTCGAGCGGCGCGGGGCCGAACTTGAGGGCGGCGGTGAGGTGTTCGTGCACCTCGAGCGGCTGGTCGAGGTTCACCAGGGCGAGGGCCAGGTTGTAGTGCACGGCCGGGTGATCCCAGACCTGCAGCGCGTCGCGGTAGTTGGCGGCCGCTTTGGGAAAGAGCGACTCCTTGAGCGCGGTGTTGCCTTCGCGGAACAGGGCGATGGCCTTGGCCTGACGATCTTTGGGCACACCCTTCGCCCACGGGCGCTCCGGTTCATCAGCGCCCCACGAGGGCAGTGCCAGCATCAAACCCACGGCGAGCGAAAGCGCCGTCCATTTTCCAGTCGTCATGGTCGTCCTGTCCTCACTTCAGATCGTCGATCACCGAGCTGCCCAGCTGCTCTTCGACCCGCTTGGCGCGCGCTTCGGCGTCGGCCTTGAGCCGGTCGGCCTTGGCCTTTTCCCGCTCTGCGTTCTTCTTCGCGGCTTCGGCGGCCTGCTTGGCTTCCATCGCGCTCTTCTCGTTGCGCTTGGCCGAAAGCATCGCCACGCGCGCGGTCTCGGCGGCAGCGTCGGCGAGCTTGGCGGCGCTCTCGGCCGACTTGGTCGCTTCCCGGGCCTGCTCGAGCGCCACCACCAGCTCACTGGCCGCCTTCTCTGCTCGGGCCGCGGCTTCGGCGCGTTCCTGCTCCTTGCGCACCGCCTTGGCGAGGTTGTCGCGCGCTTCGGCTTCGGCCTTGATGGCCACGGTCGCCTGCTCCTGGGCTTCGGCGCGTGCGGCGCCGATCACCACGAGGCCGATGGAGGCCACCACCACCAGCAGGGCGAGGAAGCCGATGGCCGCGATGGTGAGGAACCGTTTTCGGCGCGCCTGCTTGGCCGACAGATCGATCACCGCGTCGAGGAACGACTTCTGGGTCGCCGGCAGGTTGCCGCGGAAGCGCCGCTGAAACCGCAGCGCCTCTTCGGCCAGCTCACCACGCCACAGCACGTCTTCGGCGTTGCCCTTCTGGGTCCACTGGCGGGCGGCGTTGCGCACCTGCTCGAGGAACGCGGCGTCTTCACCGCTCTCTTCGAGCCAGCGCTTGAGCATCGGCCAGCTGTGAATGAGCGACTCGTGAACGATCTCCACCGTGGCCGCGCCCGCGCCAGTCTGCACCACCAGCAGGCGCGCTTGCACCAGCTCGTCGACCAGGCTCTGCAGCTCGGCCGCGTTGGGGTGGAGCTCTCGCAGCTCGTCGATGCCCACGATCGCGCGGGTGCGATCGGCCGTGACCAGCCGAAGGAAGATCGCGCGCGCGAGCGCCTGGCTGGTGGGCGGGATCTTTTCGATCACCGCGTTGGCGTGGCTGGCCAGCGCGCCCGCGACACCACCGATCGACTCGTAGGCCGACTGGGTGAGCACCTTGTTGGCCGCGTCACGCGCATCCCACAACTTGGAGGCCGCGAACTGGAGCAGGGGCAACGCGCCTGACGTGGTGGCCAGGTGCTTGATCATGTCGTCGACGATCGCCGTCGACTCGAAGCGGTAGCCGGCCATCTCCGCGGGCGAGACGATCGCTTCGCGCAGCCCTTCGGTGCCCGGCGAGTTCAAGAACACCAGGCCCTGGCTCAGCTCGGCCATGAAGCGCGCGTCTTCGGGCACCCGGTCGAGGAAGTCGGAGCGGATCGAGATGACCAGGCGGATCGGCGAAGTCGGATCGTCGGCCACGGCGGCGAGCGAAGCAGTGAAGGCCTTGCGCTCGATGGGGTCGGGCACCAGCGTGTAGAGCTCTTCGAACTGGTCGATGAAGAGCAGAATGTTCTTCTTCTCCCGGCGCGCGCGGCCACGAAGCACCGCGCCCACGAAGCCCGGCTCTTTGATGAGGCGATCTTCGAGCTTCTTCTGCTCGTTCATCTCGTCGGCGATCGACGCCGAGGTGTTGAGCATCGGAGAGATGAGCGACGCGAGGCCGGCCAGCGGGTGGCGACCGGGGCGCAACACCAGCGACTCCCAGTTTTCACCGGAGCGTTTGAGCGCGGGCACCAGGCCTGCGCGCACGAACGACGACTTGCCGGCGCCCGAGGGGCCCACGATGGCCAGCAAGGGGCGCTCACGCACGCGGTTGACGGTGGCGGCGATCTCCTGCCCGCGGCCGAAGAAACGGTTCGCGTCGTTTTCCTGGAAGGCGGAGAGACCGGCGTACGGGCTCTCGTCGATCTTCAGCTCGCGGGTGTAGCGCCCGGGGAGGAACGGCTCCAACGCGCGCAGCAGGGTGACCGCGTCGGGGAATCGTTGTTCCTTCCTCTTGAGCAGGCAGCGATCGACGATCGCCGCCAGCTCGGGCGGCACGTCGGGGGCCTTCGAACGCAGCGACGGCATCGGCGTGTCGAGCATGCCGGTGACCATCAGCTGATGACCCTTGAGTGGATCGAGCGGGTGTTTGCCCGCGAGCATCTTGAACAACATGATGCCCACCGCCCAGATGTCGGCGCGGTGATCGATGGCCACCCCGATGCCCCACTGCTCGGGGGCCATGTACGAGAGGGTGCCCATCATCGCGCCCTGCTGCGTCAGCTCGCTGTCATCCTCGTCCTCGAGGTTGGTCTTCGGGGCGCGGGGGCGCGACATCACCGGCACGGCCGACTGATCGTCACCCTGGAGCACCTTGGCGATGCCGAAGTCGAGCACCTTGGTCTGGCCCGACTCGGTGATCATGATGTTGTCGGGTTTGAGATCGCGGTGAACGATGCCCTGGCTGTGCGCGAAGGCGAGCGCCTTCACCACGGGCACCATCAGCTCGACGGCGCGCGGCGGCGGCAGCGGCTTGGTGTCGGGTGCCACCTTGGTCAGCGTGTTGCCGGTGATGTACTCGAACACCATGAACGGCATGCCCTGCCAGCCGTCGACTTCGAAGATGATGACGATGTTCTCGTGCTGCACCGCCGCGGTGGTGCGGGCCTCGAGAATGAAACGTTTGGTGAGATCGGGCGAGTGCGTGCGCAGAAACTTGATCGCCACGCGGCGGCCCAGGCGCGTATCGCGGGCCAGGTACACCGAGCCCATGCCGCCCCGGCCCAGCAGGCGAATCACTTCGTAGTGGTGAATGCGCGTGCCCGTCTCGGGCTCCACGATCTTCACCTCTTGCCCCTCGGGCGAGGTGAACTCCTTGCTGGCCACCGGCGTGAGCGATTGCGACGAACCGGGCGAGCGGGGCGGCGCGACGGGCGCGATCGTGCCCGGGCGCTGACCCAGCGGTGGAGGCATCGTCACCTCGACCGGCGGCTTGGAGTCGTTCTTGATGACGGTCTGAAGCTCCGCCTCTGCGTCATTCGGGT
>JANODF010000243.1:0-10238 GCA_031412555.1 Archangium sp.
CGAAGACCGAGCTGCCGTTCATCATGTCCTTCCTCAAGAGCGCGGAAAAATGAGCGCCCTCTTCGCCCTCCTCCTGCTGTCCGCCCTCGGCCCTCTGGATCGACCGTGTCCTGAGGGAGCGACGGTGGCCAGAGACGCAGCGCAGCTCACCGCGCTGCTGGAGGGCGAAGAAAAGGAGATCTGGATCGCCGGCAAGGTGACCGGTGATTTCTCGGCCAAGCGGGGCCTCTCGCTGCACGGGTGTGAACAGGCGGTGCTCGAGGGCACCGGCAAAGGCACCGTGCTGCAACTGCAGGGCGACGACGTGCTGGTGGAAGACCTCACCTTCCAGCACTCGGGCATCCGCACCTCGTTCGAAGACGGCGCGCTCAAGCTCAAAGGCAAACGAGCGATGGTGCGCCGGGTGATCGTTCGCGACACCCTGTACGGGATCGCCTTCGAGCAATGTCACGACTGCCGCCTGGAAGACGCGGAGATCTCTGGCCGGCCCGAGCTGGAAGAGAACGAACGCGGTGACGCGGTGAAGTTGTGGGAAGCCCACGGCTCGCAGGTGCGCCGCATCTACGTGCACGGCATGCGCGACGTGGTGGTCTGGTACTCGCGTCACGTCACGCTGGAAGACAACCGCATCACCGGTGGGCGCTACGGCACCCACTTCATGTACGCGCACGACTCCACCGTGCGCCGCAGCGTGCTGCGGGGAAACACCGTGGGCATCTTCGTCATGTACTCCGCGCGGGTGCTGGCCGAAGACAACGAGCTGTCGGGCGCACGTGGCCCCGCCGGCATGGGCATCGGCTTCAAGGAGAGCGACGCCGTCACCCTGAAGCGCAACTCCATCGTCTCGAACACCATCGGCACCTACCTCGACTTCACCCCGCGCGATCCGTCGCAGCCGGTGCTCTTCGAAGGCAACACCATCGCGCTCAACGGCGTGGCGCTGCGTACGCACTCCAGTGAACGGGGCGCGAAGTTCACCCGGAACGACTTCCTCTCCAACGACGTGCTGGTGGAGATCGACGGCAACGGAGACGCACGCGGCGTGGAGTTCTCCGGCAACTACTGGGCGACCTACGCCGGGTACGATCTCGATCACGACGGCGTGGGCGACGTGGCGTTTCAGTTGAAGCAGGCCTCCAGCTCGTTGAGCGACGTGCACCCCGAGCTCAAGTACTTCAGCGGCACCGCGGCCTTCGGGCTCTACGACGCGGTGGCCACCGCCCTGCCCTCCTTTGCTTCCCGGCTGCTGCTGGAAGACCTGAAGCCGGCCGTGCTCCCCCACCGCGAGGTTCCCCGATGATCTCCATTCAGAACGTCAGCAAGGCTTTCGGTGCGGTGCAGGCCCTCGACGCCGTCTCTCTCGAACTGCCGCCTGGTTCACGGGTGGCGCTGGTGGGCACCAACGGCTCGGGCAAGACCACCTTGCTGCGGGCGATGTGTGGCCTCTTGCGGGTGCAGGGCCGCATCACCCTCTTCGGCGCCGACGTGGCGAAGGAGCCGGAGGTCGCGCTGCGCAGCCTCGCCTCGATGCCGCAGATCGCCCCGCCTCTCGACGCGCCGGTGATCGAGCTGGTGCGCGCCTTCTGCGTGCTGCGAAATCGCAACCCGCTCGCGGTGGCCACCCGCGCCAGGCGGCTGGGCCTCGACCTGGAGCTGGTGGCGAAGACGCGCGTGAGGGATCTCTCGGGCGGCATGAAGCAGAAGTTGCTCGCCGCGCTTGCGCTCACCGCCGAGGCGCCGGTGCTGATCTGTGACGAGCCGACCGCCAACCTCGATCCTGCCGCACGCCGGGTGTTCTTCGACGAGGTGTTGGCCCGCCCTGGCAACTCCATCCTGGTGTTGTGCAGCCACCGCGTCGACGAGGTGCAGCACCTGGTGGAGCGCGTGATTCAGCTCGACGAAGGCCACGTGGTGGCTGACGCGCCGCTCTCGCAGACGCTGGCGAAGCTGCGTGGTTTCCGCGTCGACCTGAGCTTCCGTGAAGCGCTGGCGCCCACCGAGCTCGCCACCCTGGTCGCGCGTGGGTTCACCGCCTCCAGCCCGACGCGCTTTCACGGCGAGTTCTCCGAGGTCGACAAGGTCGAGGTGGTCAGCCGGGTGGTGGCGACCTGGGGGCCTCGCCTGCTCGATCTCTCCCTGCAGGATTCGGATGCGCTCAACCAGAACGCGAAGGTGCTTCCTCTTCGGGCGGTGAACTCATGAGACGCATGCTGCTGTGCTTGCTGGTGATGAGCTGTGCCGAACGCCCGCTCGAGGCGGTGGAGCCGATCTGGGGCAAGCAGCAGTGCGCCCACTGCGCGATGCTGGTGAGCGAGCGCCCTCCCTCCGCGCAGGCGATCACCGCCGAGGGGAAGCGGAAGTACTTCGATGACCTGGGCTGCATGGTGGCCTGGGAAGACCGCGAGTCGCCCAAGGTGGCCGCGCGCTGGGTGCGTGCCCCCGACGGCTCAGGCTGGGTCGATCCCGAAGACGCACACTTCGTGGGCGGTCAGGCCACCCCGATGGACCACGGGTTTCTCCCCGAGGCCCAGGGCCGGTTCTCGTTCTCCGACGTTCGCGCTTCCGTGCGCGAGAAAGCGCAGCGACCGCGATGAACACTTCACCTTTTCGGGCCTTCCTTCGCCTCGAGTTGTCCGACGCGTTGCGCTCGCGGTGGGTGGCCTTCGCTTCGTTGCTCTACGTGGGCCTCGCGGGCGCCTTCTTGTGGTTGGGGCTGCGTGAGTCGACCGTGCTCGGGTTCACCGGCCTGTCCCGCGTGTTGCTCAACCTCGCCAACGCGGTGTTGGTGATCTTCCCCCTGGTGGTGCTCATCGGCACCCACTCCGCCGTGGTTCACGCGCGCACCAGCGGCTTCTGCGAATTGATGCTGGCCCAGCCGGTGAAACGATCGACCTGGTTCCTCGCGTTGCTCACCTCGCGGTTGTTGGTGTTGGTGGGCCCGCTGGTGGTGCTGCTGGTGGGCTGCTTCGTGGCCGCGGCCTTCGTGGAGCCCGAGCCGGGCCTCGCCTTCATCGGCTTCAAGAGCCTCGCGGTCTGTTCGGCTCTGGTGTTCGCCTTCGTGGGCATCGGGCTGTTCATCTCCTCCGTGGCGAGGAGCGCCGAGCGCGCGATGGTCTGGGCGCTGCTGGTGTTCGTCACCACCGCGGCGCTGCACGACGTGTTGTTGATCACCGTGCTGCTGCGCACCTCGCTCCCGCCGCAGGTGGTGTTCGCGCTCGCGGCGCTCAACCCCAGCGAAGCCGCGCGCGTGGGCATTCTGGCCAGCGTGGATCCAGAGCTGTCAGTGCTCGGCCCGGTGGGTTTCTGGCTGGCGAACTCCGCCGGGCCCGGGCTGGCCCTCGCGCTCGCGGTGCTCTACCCGCTGGCGATCGGGCTCATCACCACCTGGCGCGCGCTGCGGCGCACCGAGCTGAGCGATCTGATCGCGTGATGGGGCGACTTCGCGTCGCCTGCTTGCGCGTGGAGTGGAGGCCTCGATTGTGACAGCCCGGGGAGCCAGGCGTCATGCCGCGAAGGGCACGCTGCCGGGCGCTCGAGTCTGCTTCTGGCAGTCTGGCTTCGTCATGATGTGGGCCGCAGGCGCTCAAGGCTCGCGACGTCGGCGAGGTCCTGCGGCCGGCCAGCAGCACGTTTGTTTTTGAGCAGCGCGTCGAGGCCGATGACCGGGATTGATCGACCGTCGACGTCGAGCCGGCCGGTCGTCTGGCTGGCGTCTTCGAACTCGAGCGCGGTCGCAGCCGTCAGGATGTCGATGCGCAGCGGCGGCATTCCCAGTTGAATGACCTTGCCCGGCGTCGCGAAATCGGAGGCATGGATGTCGAGCGCTGACAACGGCGCCCCGAACGTCTCGAGCGCACGCATCACCCTGGCGGCGTTCTCCTGGGTCGGCCTGACGAAGACATCGATGTCCTTCGTGGCACGCACGTGGCCGTGATGCGCGACGGCGTAGCCACCAATGACCATGAACTCGGCCTCGGCGTCGGTCAGGCAGACCAGCACGTCGCGGAAGTCTGCCGGGAGCTTCACGGGGCTTCACCCAACAGTCTCACCCGGCCAGGCCATTGCGCACGAGGCAGCGACGGCCACGGCTGACCGGTCATCGCCCACGCCGCCTCGGTAAGCTCGACCAACAGCGAGATCCGTTCTGCCGACGTCTGAGGAGGTGCCTCAGCGGGTCCCTCTTCTCCGAGCGCGAGGACCCGACCGGTCATTTGACCTCGATTCGCAGCGCGATGCTTGCGGGCGGCAGCCTCATCATCGGCAGCGGAGAACGTCATGCGAAGAGTGTAGCGCACAGCAGGGGTCAGGCGTCCCAACCGACGCGGTACGTCGCCGGTGCGCCCCGGATGATCAGGCGTGGGCGGAGAGACCGACGATCACGCCGCCTTCGAACGAATCGCGCGAGCTCAGGCGACGAGCTGTTCCGACTCGGACAACACGGTGTCACGGAGCATCACGATCCAGCCCTGGAGCATCGGCTTCTCGATCAGCAGCGCATCGACGGTGTGGTCTTGCAGGATCTGCCGGGCTTCCCGAAGTGAGACCGACGCCTTCACCTCGACCACGCGCTGCAGCGGCAGCATGCGCACCGGGGCCTCGGGCAACCGCGGCGACAACCGGAGCACCGCGTCACTGCGCAGCAGCCCCAGCACCGCCTGATCCTCGTTGAGCACCAGCACGACCTCGTACTGACCCGCCTGAACCATGTCAGCCACGACCCAGAGGGGTGCCGACTCCACCACGACCGCTGCCGACGCCGACGACCCGGTTGCAAGCATGCCGCGGCGTAAAGCAGCTTCTGGGCCGCGCCCAAGCCACCGGACACACTGGATCCACCGCCTGCAAAGGCATTTCGGATTCGCTAACGAATTTTCAAAGTTGAAATCAGCGCCCGGGGTGGCGGGTGACCACCGTGTGAACCTGGCCGCCTTCCATCAGCAAGACCGCCTCGATCTCCGGGCTCTCGAGGGCCTTGAGCAGCTCCGAGAGCCGCGAGTTTCGGGGCAACACCGCAGCGCCCTTGAAAGGCAGCTGCGAGACCACCCCGTGAGCGCCGTAGCGCATCGCGTTTCGCAGTGACTCAGCAGGGAGAACGCCGGTCGCTTTGCCTTCGCGATCGATCACCACCAGCCAGGGCGCGTGGAGCGCTTTGACCCGCGTCCACACCGCCAACGAGGCCTCGGCGCCGGTGGCAAAGACGAGGGACTTGTTCGGGGCGTTGTAGAACTGAAGTTCCATGGCTCAGGGCTAAGCAACTGCCGAGCCGGGGAATGATTCCAGAGGGTTCGTTCAAGTGGGTGCGGGTCCTCGGAGACACTGATGTCAGCGTCCGCCCTCTCCCCGACCCTCTCCCCCTCGGGGAGAGGGAGCGCTCGAGACCCATCAGGTGAAGGCGATGGCCCTGACGTCGGCTGCTGTGGCGCGATCTTTCCGCAGCAGCGTATTGCGGGCGTACTTGCTGAACACCCGCCGCGCCGCGCGTTCATCGGTCGGCGTGCCGTAGCCCAACGACTTCGAGAACGAGGTCGTCACGTTCCACAAGAAGGAAGCGCGGTCCGTCCAGTCGCGCCAGGCGTGTTCACCCGTCGCATCGGTGACCAGCTCGCTGAGCGCGGTCTTGAGCTCTTCGAACATCTGACCCAGCCGCGGCTGCAGATCCACCGGCGACTCGCCGATGCCGCGTTCGAGCTCCGAGAAGAGCGCCTCGTGACCGCTCTCTTTTCGCAGCGCACGGAAGGTATCGAGCACCAGGATGTTCGTGGTGCCTTCCCAGATGGGCAACACCTGCGCGTCACGCAGCACGCGCGCCAGCGGCCAGTCTTCGATGTACCCGTTGCCACCGAGCGCCTCGACGCCTTCGGAAGCGAGGCTGACGGCCAGCTTGCCCAGGACGTACTTGAGCAACGGGGTGAGCATGCGCATCGTGCGGCGTTCTTCTTCCGTCGCCTTGCCGCTCTCCAGCCGGTCCATCAACGAGACGCCGCGAAACGCCCAGTTGAGCGCCAGGCGTTGCTCGCTGGCCATGTCCATCAAGGTCTCCGCCATCAGCGGGTGTTCGATCACCTTCTTGCCGAAGGCCACGCGCTCTTCTGCCCAGGCGATCGACTCGACCACCGCGCGGCGCATCACCGCCACCGAAGCGATCGCGTTGTAGAGGCGCGAGAGGTTGAGCATCACCGTCATCTGCTGAAAACCTTCACCCGGCCCGCCCAGCAGGTACGCGGTGGCGCCTTCCAGCGTCACTTCGCCCGAGGGGAAGCTGCGTTCACCCAGCTTGTCCTTGATGCGATTGACCCGGTACGCGTTGCGCTGGCCGTTCTCCAGGTGGCGGGGCAACACGTAGAGCCCCAGGCCGCGGGTACCGGCAGTGGCGCCTTCAGGCCGCGCGAGGATCATGATCACATCGGCGTCGACGTTGGAGCAGAACCACTTGTCGCCGTACAACTTCACCGCTTCGCCGGGCACGCCCTGGCCGCCCTTCGCGGTGGTGGTGATCTGACCGACGTCGCTGCCGCCCTGCTTCTCGGTGAGGAACATCGCGCCGGTGAAGACGCGGTTCATGTCACTGGTGCCCAGGCGGGTGAGGAAGCGCTCCTTGAGCTCACTCGTGCCGAACTTCTGCAGCAGGTACGCCGCACCGTCCGTCATGCAGACCGGGCAATACATGCCGGCTTCTGCCTGGCCGAAGAGATACCCGAGACCAAAGGTGAGCGACTTGGGCGCATCACCCCGCTCTGCCGCGAGCGCCGGATCGTACGAGGCCGCCACGATGCCGCCGCCGTAACCGAGCTGCTGCAGCTGGCGGTAGCTGTGGTGGTAGTCGATCTCGTCGATGCGCTCGCCGGAGCGATCGTGGGTGACCAGCTTCGGCGGGTTGCGATCGGCCTGCGCCGCCCAGGTCGAACCTTCGTTGGCGGCCTGCTCGCCCATGCGCTGCAGGCGGGGCTTCGCCTTTTCCCAGGCCGCGCCCAGCTGACGCGAAAGAATGCGGGTGAGCGCTGCTTCGCCATCGAGCCAGCTGCTGCGGCGTTGGGTGGTCATCGTTTGTCTCCTCGCGCCTCGAGCAGCGCGTCCCACGTCTTGGTCACTTCAGCTTCACGGGTCAACACCACACGCACGGCCTCGGCACCGTGTTGGGCTTCGACCTGCACCAACGATCCTTGCGCCGACTTCACCTGCAGATCTGCCAGCGCCGCTTCGGCCTTGAGCCGTTGCTCCACGCTCAAGTGGGTCATGCCCTGCCGGAATTGTTGCAAGGCGTCGGCCCCGGTCAGGCGGGCCACGTTGCGTTCGGCCACCACCGCCGCCACCACCGCTTCGATGCCGTCGGCCTCGTCGGAGGTGAGCCCGGCATCGGCCAGCAGGGCGGCTTCCTGGCGAGCGCGGGCGCGAAGTTCGGCGCCGCCATCGGCCCGGTGGAGACCCGGCAGGCCAGCCAGCGCGACCTGCCAACGCAGCCAGGCCGCCAACCGCGCTTCGGTGACCAGGGGGCCGGCGTCGACGGCTTCCAGCGCGACGGCCCCTGAATCCACCGGTCCCGAGGGAGCGGCGGGCCGGGGACAACCTAGTAGAAGGATGGAGAGACCCAGCCAACGCATCGCGGCGCATGGTCGGCCGGTGCGGGTGACTGCGCAAGGGTGTCGCGCGGAGAGGTCGCTTCTGACAGGCTCGGCGGCGTGAAAGTCTTTCTGATTCGCCACGGAGACGCCGACGCCGACATCCCCGAAGGTCTGGAAGATGAAGCGCGCGCTCTCACGTCTCGCGCCCGGCTCGCTCTTCCCGGCCACTTCGGTGCCCTGGTCTCCCGCATTGGCATGCCCAACGTGCTCTTCATGAGCCCGCTCGTGCGCGCCGTGCAGACCGCCACGCTGCTGGCCCAGGCGCTCCACTACGAAGGCCCCATGCGAGCCAACCGCACCCTTTTTCCCGACGGCCCGGTCGGCGCCATCGAAGGGCTGCTGGCAGAGCGGCTGGGCGAGACCGTCGTGCTGGTCGGCCATCAGCCCTCCATGGGCTCCATCGCCGCGCACTTTCTGGGTCTGCCGGCGTTTCCCAAGCCGGTGCAGCCGGGCACGGTGATCGGCATCGAGCGCCCCGACGACAACCTCGCCGCCGGCAAGCTGCTCTTCTACGCCGCGCCCGGTCAGCCCCTCTTCGAAGGACCGCTGCAGGAAGCGCCCTGAGGGTTTAGCTTCGGAACAATGGACGCCAGCTACTCCGCCTCGGTCTCGTCGTTCTTCAAGCGTCTGGTCGCCGCCGTCGACGCGGTGGATCCCGATCTGATCGAGTGTGACGCCACCGGCGACATGGTCACCATCACAGCGCCGAAGACGGGCACCAAAGTCATCGTGAACACCCAGAAGGCGGTCAATCAGATCTGGGTCGCCGGCAAGAGCGCGGGCGTTCACTTCTCGCGGGCCGACGACGGCCGCTGGATGGACGACAAGGGCAAAGGCCTCGAGCTGGGCCAGTGGGTCGCGGAGTGCGTGAAGGACGCGTCGGGCGTGTCGATCAAAGTCTGAACTTCATATTGCTTGACGGGAATATACGCCGATGGATATATATCCATCGTGGAATCTTCCTTCGCCATCGTCGCTGAGCCCAACCGCCGGGCCATCTTGAGTCTGCTGCTCGCCACCGAACGTTCGGTGGGCGAGTTGGAGCAAGAACTCAAACTCTCGCAGCCCTCGGTCTCCAAGCACCTCAAGGTGCTGCGTGACGCGGGCTTCGTGGAGTCGCGCGTGGAAGCGCAAAAGCGCCTCTACCGCTTGAGACCCGAGCCGCTGATGGAGCTCGACGAATGGCTCATTCCCTTCCGGCGTGTCTGGTCGAAGCACGTCGACGCCCTCGAGAAGCACCTCGACAAGATGGAGCAGGCCCCCGCAGTGAAAGGAAAGAAGCGTCATGAAAAACCGTGAGAGCTATTCGCCGGGGCCCGCAGCAGGCGCCGACATCCAAAAAGACGGAGAGAAGTGGACCCTCGTGCTGGTGCGCGACCTGCGTCATCCGCCGGCGAAGGTGTGGACCGCCCTCACCGAGCCTGAACATCTCAAGGAGTGGGCTCCGTTCGATGCCGACCGCACGCTGGGCAAGGTGGGCACGGCGAAGCTGACGACCGTGGGCACGCCGGTGAGCGGCGAGATTCAGATCAAGCGGGCCGATGCACCCACGGCGCTCGAGTATTCGTGGGGCGACGCGGATCTGCGCTGGGAGCTGGAACCCAAAGACGGCGGCACCCGGCTCACCCTCTGGCACAACATCAACAAGGGCTTCATCTCGATGGGCGCGGCGGGCTGGCACATCTGCCTCGACGTCCTCGATCGCGCGCTCGCAGGTCAGCCCATCGGGCGCATCGTGGGACCTGAGGCGATGCAGTTCGCCGGCTGGCAGCGGCTCAACGCCGAGTACGCCCAACAGTTCGGCGTCGAGCTTCCGAAATGGTGACCCGATCCAGAGGCGTGGTGATCGGCTTCTGGATCGCCACCGTGTTGTTCTGCCTGCAGATCGGGTTCACCGCCTACGCGCAGCTGAGCCTGCCGCAGGTGGCCGAGGCGTTCACCCGCCTGGGTTTCCCCGGCTACTTCCGGGTCGAGCTCTCGTGGGCCAAGTTTCTCGGGGTGGCGCTGCTGCTGGCGCCCGTGCCCCCGCGCCTGAAGGAGTGGGCTTACGCCGGCTTCGCCATCACCCTCGTCTCTGCGCTGATCGCCCACCTCGCGGTGGGTGACGGCCCGGCCTCGTGGAGCTGGGCGGTGGGCACAGGTGTGCTGTGGGGGGTGTCGTATTTCTTCTGGCGTCGCCTGCAGCCTTCACCCGCGGTCGCCTGAAACCCTGGGGCGGCCCCCGGTGTCGAGGCGCTCATGCGCAGACCGACCCTGGTGGCCGCCGTGTTGTCGCTCTGCGCCTGCTCACCTGAAGACCTGGCCCGGCTGGAAGAGAGGGCCACTGATCAGGTCAACGAGCTGTCGCATGCGGTGCGCGTGCGTTTCGAAGACGGCGCAGCGCGGCTGACGGTCACTCGCAGGCTGAGCAACGACACCCGGGAGTACCAATCGCTGCAACGTCACCTGGTCCTTCCCGACGGGGCGATCGCCACCTCGCTCAAGGTGACCACCGACGACGGCGCGGCCCCGGTGCAGGCCACCCTGACCAGCAGTGAAGACGCGGTGGAACGGTGGAGCACCCTCACCTCACCCGGCCTCGCCGCGCCGACCACGCTGGCGATGCTGACCTGGTCTGGC